>PWYM01000105.1 GCA_003567855.1 Gammaproteobacteria bacterium
CACAGTTTTGGGTTGAGATTGAGGTTGAGGTTCCGGAGCAGTCTGCGGTTCAGGGTTTGGCTGCGTTTCCGGGGCAGGTTTTTCCTCCGGTTCCGGTTCCGGTTCTGGCTCGGGCTCAGGCTCAGGTATTGGTTCCGGTTCGGGCTTCGGTTCTGGTTCTGGCTCAGGTACTGGTTCAGGTTTTGGCTCTGATTCAGGTTCTGGCTCCGGTATTGGTTCCGGTTCGGGCTCCGGTTCTGGTTCCGGTATTGTGCCAGCTGGCATACTTTCTCCCTGTTGATTAACAGGCAATTGCTTCAGCAGCTCAAGTTGCCGGTATAAAAGGCGCAGATCGTCTTTGATCAGGTCAATGTCGAGCGACATATCTTTATCGGGATGATACAGGTTGACAACTTCTATTTGCTTTGAAATTTGTTCGATGATGAGGTTAATCTCTTTTTTGATATCGGGATAATTCATGATACAATCCAAATTTATAGACATTTCTTATCGGAGAATACAAAACGATGTAAAGTTATTGTTTATTTTTGTCATTGGCATCAGTTTTTCTCTTTGAACTGATTCCCGGTTTGAGTACAATTTATATTTTATATCATGTTTCTGGAAAACGAGCACGACAGAGCCCGGCGCAGAGGATGGATTGAGGTGATATGCGGAAGCATGTTCTCCGGCAAAACGGAGGAGCTCATCCGTCGTTTGAAGCGGGCCCGCATTGCCAGGCTCAAGGTTGAAATATTCAAACCCGGAGTAGACAACCGTTATGACGAAGAGAAGGTGGTTTCTCACGATGCCAATGAGATACAGTCGACACCGGTTCCTTCTTCTGCGAACATTTTGCTGATGGCCAATGATGTGGATGTGGTTGGCATTGACGAGGCCCAGTTTTTTGATGCAGGCCTGCCGGATGTTTGCAATCAGCTTGCCAACTCAGGCATCCGGGTGATCGTGGCAGGACTTGACATGGATTATACCGGGAGGCCATTCGGCCCCATGCCCAGCCTGCTCTCCACGGCAGAATACATCACCAAAGTTCACGCCATTTGTGTACAATGCGGGCATCTTGCCCAGCATTCACACCGGATTATTGACAATGACAAACTCGTTGTCCTGGGGGAAACGGATGCTTACGAGCCCCTATGCAGAAGCTGTTTCATCAAACAAACAGGAAATAAATAGGTTTTTACAGACGCTTTTTGATCGCCTTTGTTTCATCCTCAAACCCGGGCTTACCGAGCAAGGCGAACATGTTTCTCTTGTAATCTTCCACCCCGGGCTGATCGAATGGATTCACGTCAAGGATATACCCACTGATTGCGCACGCCATCTCGAAAAAGTAAATCAGACTCCCGATATGGTAGGGGCTGATCTCCGGAATGATGATCTCCAGGTTGGGCACATCACCGTCAACATGGGCCAGCATGGTTCCGCGTGAAGCCATTTCATTCACGAATCCGACAGATTTCCCTGCCAGGTAATTCAATCCCTCCAGATCATTGGCATCTTCAGGGATAATCAATTCATTGCGGCCTTTCCTGACAGTAATGACGGTCTCAAAAAAGTTTTTATGGCCATCCTGGATGTATTGCCCCATCGAATGAAGGTCGGTGGTAAAGGTCACTCCCGCGGGAAAAATCCCTTTCCCATCTTTCCCTTCACTCTCACCGAAAAGTTGTTTCCACCATTCAATAAAATAGGTCAGGGAAGGGTTGTATGCAGCAAGTATTTCTGTTGTTTTTCCTTTACTATACAGGATGTTCCTCAATACTGCGTAATGGGCGGCAGGATTATCCTTGATCTGATCGTTTTGCTTAAGCAGATCAGCCATGTATGCGGCACCCTGCAAAAGCTCACGGATGTTATGTCCTGCCACGGCAATGGGCAATAAGCCAACTGGCGTCAGGACGGAATAGCGGCCGCCAACATCATCGGGAATCACATAGCTTTTATACCCCTCTGCATCTGCCAGGGTTTTCAGGGCACCTTTGGAGGCATCTGTAATACCAATGATGCGCTTTGCTGCGAGCTTCCTGCCAAGTTTTCTTTCCAGAAGCTCCCTGAGAAAACGGAAAGCGATTGCCGGCTCCGTTGTCGTACCCGATTTTGATATTACAATGATTGAAAAAGATTTGTTTTCAAGCCAGGCAAGCAGATTGTGCAGGTAATCCTGATCCAGGTGGTGGCCGGCATATACCAGCCGGACTGAATTCTTTTCTGGCTCGTTGGCCGGGAATTGTCCGGTTGAAAGTGCCTCACACACGGCGCGGGTTCCCAGATATGACCCCCCAATGCCGATCACAACGGCAACCTCGGAATGCTCTCTTAATTCAGCGGCATCCGCTTCAATGCGCGATAAAAGCTCATTATCAATCTTTCCGGGGAGCTCAACCCAGCCAAGGAAATCATTCCCTTTTCCCTCTTTCTTGTATATCTGATCCCGGTGAAGATCTACTTCCCGCTGGAACAAACTCAGTTCATCCTGTGAAACAAATGCTTTCAGATATTGATCTTTCAGAGTCAAAGACATGGCATGCTATTTTTCGTGCAGTATTAATCGAGTTTTCTAGCTATCTCAACCGTTTCAAAGGCTTCGATGATGTCTCCCACCTTGATGTCATTAAACTTATCAATATTTAGGCCACATTCATAACCGGCAGAAACCTCCTTCACATCCTCTTTAAAGCGTTTAAGAGATCCAAGGAGTCCGGTGTAAATCACAATGCCATCCCGGATCAGCCGGATGCTTGCATTGCGGTGAATTTTCCCGTCCAGGACCATACATCCGGCCACAGTTCCCACTTTCGATATCTTGAACACCTCGCGGACCTCGATATTGGCGAGGATTTTCTCTTCAATCTCAGGTGACAGCATCCCTTCGATTGCCGATTTAATTTCGTTAATCGCGTTATAAATGACACTGTAAAGACGAATGTCGATCTGCTCTTGTTCTGCCAGCTTTCTGGCCGCCATAGAGGGCCTGACCTGGAATCCAATGATAATGGCATTGGAAGCTGAGGCCAGCAAAACATCACCTTCGGTAAGCTGTCCTACAG
>PWYM01000185.1 GCA_003567855.1 Gammaproteobacteria bacterium
AAAGAAAAACATATTTTAAAGCTCAGAATGCGGATTAAGCATAATACTGATTATAGCAAAATGATTGTTCAAGTTAATTATATTATGATGATGAAACTAAAAAAAATAGACCTTATTATTAATAGCAATAAGTTGGTTTTGTTAACGGTTTTCATGCTGTTAAAAATTTATCCTTGCATTTCCCAAGAAGAGAACCTTAATGTTTTAAGCAGATGGATAGAGTGGTCAGATGGTGAAAACATGCTGATCCGTCATCTGAATAGCCAGGCATTTGCTTTGCTTGACAAAAGAGATGAGGAAATAGCTGCTTTAAATACCAGGGCAGACTGGGTAAAGAGGCAGCAAAAAGTTAAGGATATTCTTATGAATATTGTCGGCCCGTTCCCTGAAAAGACTCCTTTGAATGCAAAAGTTACTGATGTTGTTCATAAGGATGGCTATAGAATTGAGAAGATACTTTATGAATCAATGCCAGATTTTCATGTTGCCGGTTGTCTTTACATACCTGATGGTATTGTAGACAACAGGCCTGCAATACTCAATGTAATTGGACATACAGGTATAGCATTCAGATCCGAAGGTTATCAGAGAATGATACTTCACATGGTGCAGAAGGGATTTATTGTTTTCGCTATTGATCCTGTTGGCCAGGGTGAAAGAATTCAGTATTATGATAGTGAAAAGGAGGAATCCTTTATTGGCAGCAGTGTAGCAGAACACTCTTATTTTGGTAGTCAGAACTTTTTATCAGGAGTATCCCCGGGGAGATATTTTACCTGGGATGGGATTAGAGCCATAGATTATCTTGTTTCCCGCGATGAAGTTGATCCTGAAAGGATTGGTGTAACCGGTATTTCAGGAGGAGGTACACAAACTGCATATATTGCCGCTTTTGATGAACGAGTTAAAGCATCGGCGCCAACATGCTATATTACCGGGTTTAGAAGATTGCTAGAATCCATTGGTGCCCAGGATGCAGAGCAGAATTTATATCATGCTGTAAAACATGGTATAACTCACGCGGACTTTATTGTTGCCCAGGCGCCCACTCCAACAAGTATAGTTGTCACTACAAGGGATTTTTTCAGCATCCAGGGAGCCCGGGAGACTTA
This sequence comes from Gammaproteobacteria bacterium, assembly GCA_003567855.1. Classification (GTDB taxonomy): domain Bacteria; phylum Pseudomonadota; class Gammaproteobacteria; order Steroidobacterales; family PWYM01; genus PWYM01. The sequence continues at coordinate 1,113 of PWYM01000185.1, forward strand.
TGCTGAGGTTAAGAGGGCTTATGAAGCATTTGGAAGGGGAGAGGATCTTCAGCTGGTTGAGGACGATGCCGGTCACACATTATCTCCTCAAAATAATGAAGCAACAGTGGCATTTTTTCAAAAGTACCTTGATTTACCTGGTGATCCATCTCTTGAAAAGATAAAGATACTAGAACCCGAAGAATTATATGTCACTTCAACAGGTCAGCTTTCAACCTCCTTGGGAGGTGAGACGGTTTTTAGCCTTAACAAGAGAGAGGCTCAGGAATTGATCGCTGAAATTGATGCTTCAAGGAGGAATATGGATCAACACCTTAGGGAGGTTAAATTAAAGGCAAAGGAACTTACAGGCTATGTTGCTCCCGCTGAAGAGGTGGAATCGGTTTTTCGCGGCAGATACCAAAGAGATGGCTATTCGGTTGAGATGCATGCTTTGCATGGAGAAGGTAATTATGTCGTACCTTTATTGCTCTTTGTCCCCAATACAACCACCAGTAAATCATCTGCCTATATTTACCTGCATCCCGAAGGGAAAATAACCGATGCAGCTCCCGGTGACAAAATTGAGCAATTGGTTAAAAAAGGTTACATAGTAGCGGCTCCCGATGTTTTGGGAACAGGTGAAGTTGCTCCTGCAAGAGCTCTTTACAGTTCAACGGGTATCTCGGGGAATTTTTTTGCATCTGTCCTTACAGGTCTCAGTATAGTTGGTGTTCAGGCTGCAGATGTCGGAAGAGTTGTCAATTTCTTAAAGGGCAGGCCGGAAGTTGACCAAAGCAAAATTGGCGCTATTGCATTTGATGAGTTGTGTCCTATGCTGCTACATGCTGCTGTTATGAACAACTTGATCAATGAAATAACACTTGTTGGTTCCCTGGTTTCCTACCGTTCAATTGTAATGAACAGGTTTTATGACAGAAGTTATGTTAACGCTACTGTTGCCGGAGCTTTAAACAGTTATGATCTGCCGGATCTTATCGGTTATCTTGCACCAAGGAAAATTACATTGGTGAAACTGAAAGACCATATGAAACAACCTGCATCTTCAGAACTTATTGATAAAGAGCTTAAATTCCCTCTTGAAGTTTATTCAGGTAAAAATGCACAAGAAAATATTATTATTGTTAATTCAAAGGAAGAAATAAGTTCTCCAGGCAATCGGGGTTTGGAATAATATAATATCTATATTGTAATATTGTAATAATGAATATCTCAATTACATGAGATATTTTGTACACCATTTTTAACACCACTTTCTTATTATTTTGATAATGGCATTTTTAAATTATTATTTAACAATTTAAATTATGAGTACAAATAAAATGACACGAGGTCAGTTTCTAGGAACTTCTCTGGGATTAACAGCTTTTTCTTCATTAAAATTAGAAGGAAGTACTCTGGGACGGATGATGAAGCCTCCCGATGATTCCTTTATTATGACTGAACAAATCAAAAATGCATATGAGATTGGTTTGAATATCCTAAAACCAACAAAGGCACAATTGGAGCGCGGACTGGAATTGCACAGGAATTCACTGGTTTTTGACACATATGGATTCATGCCCAATGCCTCTGTTGATGGGGCTGCTATTGCGGCAGCAATGAATGACAATGCTTCGCAGCTTGAACTGCAGGATTTGAGAGAGGATATGAGCAGGACACGTATTGTTACAAATGAAAAAGAACAAGAGGAATTTAAAAATGCATTCAGGGCGGCAGGTGTGACCTGTGTGTTCCAGAATGCCGGCGAAGAGGGTAATGCAATAGAACGACTACTTAAACGTTTGTCTCGTTTTACGTATGTAACTGATATGATACCAGATTTTATTATTAAGGCTGCTATTCCTGATGATATTGTCCGGGCAAAGAAAGAGAACAAACATGCCTTATATTTAACCGGTAACGGTGTTCCTTTACCACAGGATTGGGT
>PWYM01000042.1 GCA_003567855.1 Gammaproteobacteria bacterium
AGCCGGGCCCAGTGCCCGGCTTTTTTTGGGTGTTCGACATAGAATGTCGCCGGGCGCCGCCGGCAGAGGCGGCCTGGCTCGCACGGAAGCAGCGCATCATGGCAGGACCACTCACCGGCATTCGCGTACTCGACCTCAGCCGCATTCTCGCGGGCCCCTGGGCCACGCAGGTGTTCGCCGACTACGGTGCCGAGGTGATCAAGGTCGAACGTCCGGGGCACGGCGACGATACCCGCCAGTGGGGGCCGCCGTACCTCGCCGACCGTGACGGGGCCCCCACCGGGGAATCGGCCTATTACCTCGGTGCCAATCGCGGCAAGCGATCGGTCACAATCGACATCAGCAGTCCCGAGGGTCAGGCCATCGTCCGCCGACTCGCCGCTGAGAGCGACGTCGTGGTCGAGAACTTCAGGGTCGGCGCGCTGGCGCGCTACGGGCTCGACCATGCGGCGCTGTCCGAGGTCAATCCGCGTCTCGTGTACTGCTCGATCTCGGCCTTCGGGCAGGATGGTCCGCTGCGCGACGGGCCCGGCTACGATGCAATGATCCAGGCGATGGGCGGGCTGATGAGCATCACGGGCCCGCCGGAAGAGGAGGGCGGCCGACCGCAGAAGGTCGGTGTCGCGATCGCCGACATCATGACCGGCATGTACGCGGTCACCGCGGTGCTTGCCGCGCTGCTCGAACGCGAGCGCTCTGGCGAAGGCCAGTATATCGACCTCGCGCTGCTCGACGCGCAGGTCGCGTGGCTCGCCAACCAGAACATGAATTATCTCGTCGGCGGGACTCCACCGCGCCGACAGGGGACCGCGCACCCCAACATCGTGCCCTACCAGGCGTTCGCGACCCAGGACAGCTACATCATGATCGCGGTCGGCAATGACCGTCAGTTCGCCGCGTTCGCCGGCCTGCTCGGGCATCCGGGCTGGTCTGATGACCCGAGGTTCGCGACCAATGGGGCCCGTGTCGCGCACCGTGGCACGCTGGTCCCGCTGATCGAACAGGCGCTGGCCGGCGCCACGACCGCCGAATGGCGCACGCGGTTGGGCGAGGCGGGGATTCCGTGCGGGCCAATCAACGACCTCGCCGAGGTTTTCGCCGAGCCCCAGGTGCAGCATCGCGGCATGCGCTTCGACCTGCCGCACCCGCTGGCCGGCACCGTGCCGATGGTCGCGAACCCGGCGCGGTATTCACGGACTCCGCTCGAGTATCGTCAGCCGCCGCCGCTGCTCGGCGAGCACACCGACGAGGTCCTCGGCGAGGTGCTCGGCGTCGATGCCGAGCAGCTCGCCGCGTGGCGTCGGGACGGGATCACGTGAACGGCCGGTTACCGCCGGATACGCCGGTACACGACACGGCTGGCTCCGGTGCACCGGTCGGTGGCCCGGCGGGTCAGGACACGCCGGTGAAGCCGGCCGAGGGGCTGCGTGACGTCCGCTACGAGATCCGCGGCGCACTGGCGCGTCGCGCGCTGGAGCTCGAGCGGCAGGGCTGGGAAATCATCTCGCTGAACATCGGCAACCCCGGCGTGTACGGCTTCAGGACACCCGAGACGATGCGCCTGGCGATGATCGAGAACCTCGGCGTAAGCGAAGGGTATTCGCACCAGAAAGGCGTGTTCCCCGCGCGCGAGGCCGTGGTGATGCACCAGCAGACCCGCGGCATCATGGATGTGACCGCCGAGCACGTGTTCATTGGCAACGGCGTCAGCGAGCTCATTGATCTTTGCCTGCGCGCGCTGCTCGACCCCGGCGATGAAGTGCTCGTGCCGAGCCCGGACTACCCGTTGTGGACGGCGGCGACCGTACTGAACCAGGGCCGCGCGGTGCATTACCCGTGTCCGCCCGAGTGCGGCTTCGAACCGGACGTCGCGGCGATGGAAAGTCTGGTGACGCCGCGTACCCGTGCGCTCGTCGTCATCAACCCGAACAATCCGACCGGCGCCGTATACTCGCGCGAGACGCTCGCCGCGCTCGCCGCGCTCGCCGAACGCCATCGCCTCGTCGTACTCGCCGACGAGATCTACGACCGCATGACCTACGACGGCGCCGAGTTCATCCCGATGGCGACGCTGGCACGCGACACGCTGTGTGCGACGATGAGCGGCCTGTCGAAGGTGTCCCGCGCATGCGGTTACCGCGTCGGCTGGGCGGCGTTCAGCGGTGACCTGCTCGGTGCGACCGACTATCTCGCGGCGCTTGAGCTGCTGGCGAGCCTGCGTCTTTGCAGCAACGTGCCCGGCCAGTGGGCCGTGCAGACCGCGCTCGGCGGTTACCAGAGCATCGACGAACTCATCTCGCCGGGCGGCAGGCTGTACGAGTCACGGCGCGCGGTGATCGAATGCGTGGCGCAGAGCCGCTACCTGCGGCTGGTTGCGCCGCGTGGCGCGATGTATGCCTTCATCGGCGTAGACCGCGGGCAGCTGCCGGACTTCGACGACGCGGCATTCGCGATGACGCTGCTCGAACACAAGCATGTGCTGGTCGCACCGGGCAGCAGCTTCAACGTCGCCTACCGCGATCACTTCCGCATCACCACGCTGCCGGAACCCGAAGTGCTGCGCGACGTGTTCGGCCGCATCGAGGCGGTGCTCGAGACGATGGCCTGAACGCCGCGCCGCGCCTGCGCGCGGCGTCCTGGAAGTGGCGTGCGGGCTAAAGCCGTCCGGCGAGCGAGAACTCGCGCCGACCCTCGGCGTCCGGGCTGCCCAGCATCGACAGCACTTCGTCCAGGCGTGGCCGTGCGTCAGCGCGCGTCATCACGGTACCGTCGAGCTCCCAGGCACGATCGGCGCCCAGCGTCAGCGCGCCGCTGACCTCCAGCGGGCCACCGCGGTCGCGGAGACGGCCGACGATGTCGTCGCCACGCGTATCGAACTGCAGTTCGTAATCGCCAACGGGCTCGTCGTCGAGGTCGGCGACACGCAGGTTGCCGATCCGTGCGGTGCCGTCGACGGCGCTCGGCCAGCCGTCATCGAGACGCAGCGACTGCAGGTCGATGCTGAGTTGTCCGGCGAGGCCTTCGAAGCCGGCCACGGTGG
>PWYM01000286.1 GCA_003567855.1 Gammaproteobacteria bacterium
AAATGCCTTTTATTTCTCAGGGTGATACCATAAAGTGCTCGTTACCCTATAATGCACAAATTACTCCCTATCTTAAAGTCAGGGCAAAAGCCGGACTAACCATTGAAATGCTGACTGATAATTACAGGGGCGGTAGTGAATATAACCTCAGGGCTGTATACATAACCAGGGAAGGTGTGCAGGAATATGAATCGCTGGGTTGGATAAACGGACATGAGATGTATTATATAATCCCCGAAGGAGTTGAAGTTCTTGATCTGCAATTCAGGGAAACCGGTTATGATACGGAATTTGCAGGGAGCTTCGAATCGTCCGATATCCAATTGAACACACTTTGGAAAAAAGCACAAAGGACGCTATATATCAACATGCGTGACACCTACATGGATTGTCCCGACCGCGAGCGCGCCCAATGGTGGGGCGATGTTGTAAATCAGATGAGTGAGTCATTCTATTCACTTTGTCCGCGCTCTCACCTGCTTGCCCGTAAAGGCATTTATGAACTTATAACATGGCAAAAGGAAGATGGTACTCTTTATTCTCCCGTACCGGCCGGTAACTGGAACAGTGAACTTCCCATGCAGATGCTTAACAGTGTTGGATACTATGGATTCTGGACTTATTTTCTATATACCGGCGATACAGCAACCATCCGCGATGTTTTGCCAAGTGTAAAAAAATATCTCTCTCTCTGGCGGATTGAAGAAAACGGACTCATTGAAAACAGACCGGGTGACTGGACGTGGGGAGACTGGGGTATAAACAAGGATATGCCTGTCCTTTATAACACATGGTATTCACTGGCTTGTCATGGTTATGCCCTGATGGCCGAAGCGCTGGATCAGGAAGACGAGAGCAGGTGGGCCAGGGAAAGGATGCAAAGTATAATTGAAAACTTTAATACAACATTCTGGACCGGGACCGAATATCGCTCTCCCGGTTACACCGGCGAGACAGATGACCGCGCAAATGCACTTGCCGTGCTTGCCGGTTTTGCCGATCCTGATTATTTTCCTTTGTTGAAAGCTTTATTTGAAGAGAATCAGCATGCCAGCCCATACATGGAGAAATATGTTCTGGAAGCACTTTTTTCCATGGGTTATGATGAGCTGGCACTGTACAGGATGAAACAGCGCTTTCTGCCCATGATTGAAAGTGAGCTTTCTACCCTTTGGGAAGGCTGGGGCATAGGTGCCGAGGGATACGGAGGAGGAACCTACAATCATGGATGGAGTGGCGGAGGTCTTACCATGCTTTCAAAATATGTTGCAGGGATCAGTCCGGCTGACCCCGGTTTTAAGACTGTCAAAATACGGCCGGTTAAGGGTTGGCTGAAGCAATCCAGAGCCCGGGTTAATACTGTCAAAGGATTAATTACCGTTGAAAATGATCTTGGTACGGTTAACTCTTTCAGTCAAAATATCAGCACTCCTGAAGATGTGGAAATTATAGTTTTCTTTCCCGGAGAGGACCGTAAAATTGTTTCGGTAAGCATAAATGATGAAATTATAGACAGAGAAATACTGGAGATGGTAAGGCTTAAAAACAGTATTGATCTGAATGGAGGTGAATACAGGATTATTGTGAAGTATAAGACAGATAGTACTATAAAAAATGAAGCTCAATAACTAAAATCCAAAACTATGCAACCCCCATTTTTAAAAATATCAAACCATTGAGAAGGTGGTTCTTAATTGGAAAAACAATTATGTTTTTATCACCAATAACTCTGCTATCATCTGCAGAAGCACTGGAAAAAGCTGAAGACTCTATATTTATAAGCATCATATTATCTTTAATACCGATGCCAGGCTTTTAACAAAATCACCATGCCTTTTTGTCGCAACATGTTGTTAAACAGTTTTATAACTATATTATATACGGACTATCGGCTATCAGAAAATTTTTAATGGCTCTTTTCTTAAATCTTGATTAGCTTTGCAGGAATTATTTTAACCCTAACAATATGTTGTCAGAGCTTACAGGATTTCTATCTTATACCCATTGGGCCATTGTGATAATGGCTGCTTTGTTTATAGGAATGGCAAAAACGGGTGTCTTTGGGCTGGGTATTCTTGTGCCCCCCATACTTGCCAGTGTTTTTGGTGGCAAGGTTTCTGCAGGATTGCTTCTCCCCATGTTATCCATGGCCGATATATTTGCAGTTATCTACTACAATCGTCATGCAAGCTGGACACATTTGAGGAAACTTTTCCCGTTCGCTGCCCTGGGCGTGATTATTGCCATATGGGTTGGAGAAGTTATCGACGACAGCACTTTCAAAATTATCATGGCGGTTTTTATTCTTGGAGGAATACCTGTGATGATATGGAGAGAAAGGATGAAAAACACAAATCCTCTGTCAGGTAACTGGTGGTCAGGAAGTTTTTTTGGAGTCACAGGTGGCTTCAGTTCTATGATAGGAAATACCGCAGGACCAATTATGAGCCTGTATGTGCTTGCCATGCAACTTCCCAAGAATGTCCTTATTGGAACTGTAGCCTGGTTTTTTCTGATAGTTAACTTGTTTAAAATGCCTTTTCATATTTTCGTTTGGAAAACCGTTACCCTGCAATCTATCTCCCTTAATCTTATGATGTGGCCTGTAATTCTGCTTGGTGGATTCCTTGGTATCAGGCTGGTTCGTATAATCCCCGAGAAGCCCTTCAGGTGGCTGGTTATTGTCATGACAGCAATGGCTTCATTGAATTTAATTTTTTAAGGTTAATTTTTCTGACAATATATTGCTGAAAAACTTTTTAATATCATGAATTCAGTCCAAAAAGCCATTTTAACAACTAATGTGCTAATTTAGAGCTTTTTGCATAGCTTTGATTACCTGCTATATACAATCAGATGACAAGTTTGATATTACGTATTATTGCCTTTTTATACCAGACTCCTATCATAAATCATTTACTGCAGGATCAGGTAATAGCTTTTTCTGAAAGCATTTTTACCGGAATACACCGGAAATAATTAACATGTACCATCGTTTCTTAAACAGGATGGGATGAAAAATTCCTAAACCTTTTTTTGA
>PWYM01000001.1 GCA_003567855.1 Gammaproteobacteria bacterium
AGTTTTACAAAAATCTCTATTGGTCTCGCATCACCCGAAGAGATCCTTGAACGTTCAAGTGGTGAGGTGCTAAAACCGGAAACAATTAATTACCGCACCTATAAACCCGAAAGGGATGGTTTATTTTGCGAAAGGATATTTGGACCTGTAAAGGATTATGAATGTCATTGCGGAAAATACAAACGTATCCGTTACAAGGGTATAGTGTGTGACCGTTGTGGTGTTGAGGTAACTGAAAAGAAAGTCCGCCGCGAGCGTATGGGGCACCTCAATCTGGTTGTTCCTGTGGCTCATATATGGTATTTCAAGTCTTTGCCCAATAAGATCGGTTATCTGTTGGGGCTTCCTACCAAGAAGCTTGAATCAATCATATATTATGAGCGTTACGTAGTTATCAATCCCGGAGTAAAACAGGCTGACGGAATTGAATATCTTGATTTTCTTGCCGAGGAGGAGTATCTTGATATAATTGAATCTTTACCAAAAGAGAACCAGCATCTGGAAGATGATGATCCGAATAAATTTATTGCCGGTATGGGGGCGGAAGCACTTTTATTATTGCTTTCAAGGATCGACCTGGATGAGTTGTCCTACTCACTGCGTCATAAAGCGAATACTGAGACCTCACAGCAAAGAAAAAGTGAGGCCCTGAAACGGCTTCAGGTGGTTGAAGCTTTTCGTGCTTCAAAAGGAATTAACCGTCCGGAATGGATGGTGGTTAAAGTAGTTCCCGTTATACCCCCTGAATTACGCCCTCTTGTCCCGCTTGACGGGGGCAGGTTTGCCACCTCAGATCTGAATGATCTTTACCGGAGGGTCATCATCCGTAATAACAGACTTAAACGCCTTATTGAGATTAAAGCTCCGGAAGTGATACTCAGAAATGAAAAGAGGATGCTGCAGGAATCTGTTGATTCGTTATTTGACAATTCAAGAAAGGCCAATGCAGTAAAAACCGATGCTAACAGACCCCTTAAATCATTAAGTGACAGTCTTAAAGGTAAGCAGGGCAGGTTTCGTCAGAATCTTCTTGGTAAACGGGTTGATTATTCAGCACGATCTGTTATTGTGGTGGGGCCCGAGTTGGAGCTTCATGAGTGCGGTATTCCAAAAGATATGGCAGCGGAACTTTACAAACCCTTTATCATAAGAAAACTTATTGAGCGCGGTATAGTAAAAACGGTCAAATCAGCCAAAAAGATAGTAGACAGGAAAGATCCTGTTGTCTGGGATATACTTGAAAATGTAATAAAAGGCCATCCTGTGCTGCTAAACCGTGCGCCTACTCTGCACCGCCTTGGGATACAGTCCTTTCAGCCTAAGATGATTGAAGGTAAGGCAATTCAGCTTCATCCTCTTGTATGTACCGCTTTTAACGCCGACTTTGACGGCGACCAGATGGCCGTGCACCTGCCTTTGGGCAATGCTGCAATTCTCGAGGCCCAGATACTGATGCTTGCTTCTCACAACATTCTCAATCCTGCTAATGGAGCACCCATTACCGTTCCTTCCCAGGACATGGTGCTTGGGCTTTATTATCTTACAAAAGGGAGAAAAAGTGAAAAGGCTCATCCGGTAAAGGGAGAGAACATGGTTTTTTACTCACCTGATGAGGTAATTATCGCATATAATGAAGGCATTGCCGATTTACATTCAATCATTAAGGTCCGGATAAAAGACTTTGAAACCGGTGAAAGCTCGATGATTGAAACAACCGTTGGAAGGATCATTTTTAATAAATCTGTTCCTGAAGGGGTCGGGTATATTAATGAGCTTCTTACAAAAAAGTCGCTAAGAGATATAATAGGTCTGGTTTTAAAGAATACCGGTACCGCAAAGACCTCAAAATTTCTTGATGAAATTAAGAATCTGGGTTATGATATGGCTTTCCGCGGCGGTCTGTCATTCAATCTTGATGATGTTATTGTTCCCGATCAGAAGATGGAACTCGTCAATGAGGGTTATGCCCAGGTTGAGGAGGTCTTCGGTAATTATAATATGGGTTTCATTACCAATAATGAACGTTATAACCAGATAATTGACATCTGGACACATATTAATGCCAAGCTTACCCACACGCTGATGCAACAGCTTACGTCCGACCAGCAGGGATTTAACTCCGTATTTATGATGCTGGATTCCGGTGCCAGGGGGTCCAAGGAACAGATCAGGCAGCTCTCCGGTATGAGGGGATTGATGGCCAAACCTCAGAAATCCGGTGCTTCAGGATCGGAGATAATTGAAAATCCGATCCTTTCAAACTTTAAGGAGGGATTATCAGTACTTGAATATTTTATATCAACACACGGTGCCAGGAAAGGTCTGGCCGATACAGCTCTCAAAACTGCTGATGCGGGTTATCTGACAAGGAGGCTTGTTGATGTATCGCAGGATGTGATTATTTCAGAACCCGACTGCGGAACATTAAGGGGGTTACAGGCGACATCCATTAAAAACAATGAAGATGTTGTTGAATCGCTTTATGAGCGAATCCTTGGACGTACTACTGTACATGATATATACCATCCTTCTACCGGTGATCCTGTTATTGCCTCCGGTGAAGAGTTGACCGAAGAGATTACTTCATTAATTGAAGACTCTCCCATTGAACAGGTGGAGATACGTTCTGTACTTACCTGTGAGTCTAAAAAAGGTGTGTGTGCCAAATGTTACGGGCGCAGCCTTGCTACAGGTAAGATGGTGCAGATCGGGGAGTCGGTTGGCGTTATTGCAGCACAGTCTATCGGTGAACCCGGTACACAGTTGACACTGAGAACCTTCCATGTTGGTGGTACAGCATCGAATATTGCAGCTGAGTCAACCATTCTTGCCCGGTATGATGGTATAGTTGAGATAGATGAGTTGCGCACTGTTGAAAGGGTTGATGAACTGGGAAACAAGGTGGATGTTGTTATCAGCCGTCTTGCTGAACTTCGTATTATTGATAAGAATACAAATATTGCCCTGACTACTCAAAACATTCCTTACGGTGCTAAATTATATATTAAGAGCGGTTCGGAGGTAAGTAAAGG
>PWYM01000018.1 GCA_003567855.1 Gammaproteobacteria bacterium
ATGCCGATCAACGCGGTCACCCCGGCGGTCATCAGGACATTGCGAAGGCGTACGGTATTCATGGTCAGTCACTCCCGGCAGGTTTCCGACACGCCGTCGAGCACGTACCACCGGTCAACACGTGAGCGGTGCCCGCTATCGATCGCCAACGGGTTTTATCGTGTTATTGCCGGCTACTGGCATATCGCGTGTTCAAGCATCCCAACGGCCGCGAGCGACGGTCTGTTCGGAAGCGAACATATCGCCCCGGTGGAGGGCCGGGCCATGTGGGCCGCGGTTCAGGTACCGTCAGCCTCGCAACGCGAGATGCTCCAGCGTCGCGAAGCACCCCACGACGGCCGCCTGCAGCAGGATCAGCGCCAGGCCGAGCGCATTGGGGATCACGAACCCGCCGAACGCCACGCCGACGCTCGCGATGACCCACGCGGCGCTCACGACGACGACCAGCATGACGCCCGGGCGCTGCAGCCTGGACGGCGCGGCGATCAGCGCCAGGAAGACGCCGACGGCCAGGAAGACGAGTCCGGCGGCGAACAGCATGCCTTCTGGTAACGCGGTGACCGCCGCGAGCGGCCCGGCGCCTGCGGCAAACACGAGCCCCGCAATCACGCTGACGATGGCATCGACCCGCAGCAATGCGGGGAGATTGGCTATGGCCCTGTGGATGATCATCTCAAACTCTCCTCGGTTCAGGGGTCACGTGGCACCTGCCACCGCGAAGAAGTCTGTGCCCGCGATGGCGCGCATCCAATTACCTCTGATGTAATTGGGCCCATCCCAGACATCCGGGACACTCACCCCATGAGCGCACGAGCGAGCGGATACGGAGACCTGTTGCGTGGCTGGCGTCGCCGGCGGCGACTGAGCCAGCTCGACCTGGCGATGCAGGTCGAGGTCTCACAGCGGCATCTCAGTTTCGTCGAATCAGGGCGGTCGGCGCCCAGCCGGCAGATGGTGCTGCGCCTGGCCGACTGGCTGGAGGTCCCGCTGCGCGAGCGCAACGCGATGCTCGTGGCCGCGGGATTCGCACCGGAATACAGCGACTGCGCGTTCGACGCCCCGGCATTCGCGCTGGCGCGCGAAGTGGTGCAGCGCATACTCGACGGGCACGAACCCTACCCCGCGCTCGCCGTCGACCGTCACTGGACGCTGCTCAGCGCCAACGCACCGATGCTGCACCTGCTGGCCGGCGTCGATGCGTCACTGCTGGAACCACCGGTCAACGTGCTGCGCGTCAGCCTGCACCCCGATGGGCTCGGCCCGAAAATCGTCAATTACCGGGAATGGCGCGCGCTGATCATCGCGCAGCTCGAGCGGCAGGTGGCGGCATCTGCAGATTCTTCGCTGGCCGATCTCGTCGACGAATTGCGGGCCTTGCCGGTACCGGACGGAGCGCGCCCGTATCAGCCTGCCGCCGGCGCGGACTTCGTCGGTATCGCTATACCGCTCGAGCTGCTCACCGACGAGGGCGTACTGTCGTTCATCGGCACGATCACCGTGTTCGGCACCCCCATCGACATCACGCTGTCGGAACTCGCGATCGAGTCGTTTTTCCCGGCCAATGAGTTCACCGCGTCCGCGATGCGCGCGCTCAATGGCGGTGCGAGCCGATCACCCGAGCGCCCGTGAGCCGCCGGCGTCGAGGGCACATACCGCCTCAGCCGTGATCTTCCCGGTAGTCGGGCTCGTACATCGCACCGGCCACCGCCTCGGCGATGGCGTCACGACTGCACGGCGGTGCAAGCCCCTCGTCGATCGCGACCCCGTACACCGCCTGTGCGATATGCGCCGAGACCTGCCTGATCCGCGTCAGTGGCGGGAACAGCGTGCCGGCTTCCAGCGACGCGTCGGGCACCGCCTCGGCAAGGGCGTCGGCCGCGGCCAGAAACATGCTGTCGGGGATGCGATTCGCGCCGCTGACGGTGACACCCAGTCCGATGCCGGGAAAAATATGGGCGTTGTTGGCCTGCCCGGGGCGATGGGTCCGGCCGTCCAGGTGCACCGGCGCGAACTGGCTGCCGCTGGCGAACAGCGCCCTGCCTTCAGTCCAGCGATACGCCTGTTCGGCCGTGCACTCGGCGTTCGCGGTGGGGTTGGATAACGCAAAGATGACCGGGCGCTCGTTGATCGCTGCCATTGCCCGGATGGACGTCTCGGTGAACGCGCCGGCGACCCCGGTCGCCCCGATCAGCGCGTGCGGCTGCAACGCCGCGATCGCACCCGTGAGGTCGCATGCGGGCTGCGGCTGGGCGAAGGGCGCGAGCCAGTCATCGAGTCCGTCCCGGTCGGCGGTGACCAGCCCGTCGACGTCCACCAGCCAGATGCGCGCGTGGGCTTCGCTTGCGCTCAGGCCGCGTGCCTGCATGGCCCTGGCGATGAGCGTCGCGATCCCGGTAGCCGCGCCGCCCGCGCCGAGAAAGAGGATCCGCTGGTCCTCGAGCCTTTGGCCGGTGAGGCGGTTGGCGGCGTGGAGCCCGGCGAGCGACATCGCGGCCGTGCCCTGGATGTCGTCGTTGAACATCCGGACTTCGTGCCGGTAACGGGCCAGCAGCCGGAACGCATTCTGGCCCGAGAAGTCCTCGAACTGGATGAGCGCCGAAGGAAACTTGTCCTGCAGTGCACCGATGACCTCGTCGACCAGGGACACATACGCGTCGCCACGCAGCCGCTCGTTCGGCCAGCCGAGATAAAGCGGGTCGTTACGCAGCGCCTTGTTGCCGGTTCCCGTGTCGAGCATCACGGGCAGGCATTGTTCCGGCGCGATACCGCCGCAGGAGACGTAGAGCGATAGCTTCCCGATCGGGATACCCATGCCGTTGGCCCCGAGGTCGCCAAGCCCGAGTATGCGTTCGCCGTCGGTGATGACGATCACCCGCACGTCGTCCTCCGGCCAGTTGTCGAGGATTCGGCGCACCTCGCCGCGGTCATCCGGCGTGACGTAGAAGCCCTGCGACTTGCGGAAGATGCTCGCGAACTCGCGACAGGCCTCGCCGACGGTCGGGGTGTAGATCAGCGGCAGAAGTTCTTCGATGTTGTCGATCAGCGTGCGGTAGAAGAGGCGGACGTTGCGCTCCTGCAGCGCACTGAGCAGGATGTACTTCTCGATATCGCTGGGCTTGCGTCGCAGATTGCCGAGCACGCGGCGCACCTGGCCTTGCATGTCGGAGACCCGCCACGGCAACAGTCCGCGCAACCCAAGACGTTCGCGTTCATTGCGCGTGAACGCGGTGGACTTGTTGCGATTGGGGTCGTGGAGAAGCGGTTTTCCGGTGAGGCGGCTCATGGCCCGGTTCCGGCCAGGTCGCCACATGCGACCCGAATGAAATCAAATAACTGCATGCGTCGCAAAGATACGCGGTCCTCTGTTCGCTATCAAACAGACCCGCCGGCACTCATGGCGGAACCTGAGTTCCATGCATCTACGGAAAAGGGGCTCTCCATGCGCCCAGGCAAAGCACCCACCTCGGCGCCTCCGGTGTGCCAGGTAGATCACACTGATCTCTACGGAATGGTCGACGCATTGCCGGTGCCCGTACTCGTCTCCGACGCCTGCGGCCTATGCAGGTGCGCCAACGCCGCCTACAGGACGCTTTCGGGACTCGACGACGGGCAGATCATCGGGGCGCACTGGAGTGACCACGTTTCGCCTTCGGATCGCCCGGCGCTGCTCGCCCAATGGCGCGAGCAGTGCGCTTCCATCCCGGCAACGGGATTCGTATCGGAGTCACGCCTGCTTCGCGCCGACGGCGACTCCGTGTGGACGCAACGCTCGATCATGCGACTGGACGATACGACGCTGATTCATACGCTGCAGGACATACACGCCCACAAGGTCGCCGAGCAGGCCTGGCAAACGGCCGAGGCGGCCCTGACCGCGGAAAAGGACAGGATACAGGTGACGCTGGACTCGATCGGTGACGCGGTGGTGACCACCGACGCGCTCGGTTGCGTGACCTACGTCAACGTGGTCGCAGAGCGCATGACGGGGTGGGACAGGGCACGCGCGATCGGGCGTCCATTGGACGAGGTGTTCAACATCATCGACGCGGCAAGCCGCGAGCCTGCCACCAATCCGGCGATGCAGGCGATCAGCGAGAACCGCACCGTGGCACTCGCCGCCAACTGCGTGCTCCTGCGCAGCGACGGCACCGAGGTCGCCATCGAGGACTCGGCCGCCCCGTTGCGCGATCGTGACGGCGTGGCCACCGGCGCGGTACTGGTCTTTCATGACGCGAGGTTGGCGGCGGCGACGACTTCACGGATGGCCTACCTGGCACACCATGACGAGCTGACCGGATTACCCAACCGCACCCTTTTCAGGGAGCACCTTGCACAAGCGCTGAAGCTGGCGCACCGCCACGGCAACAAGGCGGGCATCATGTTCATAGACCTTGACAACTTCAAGTACTACAACGACACCCTGGGACACCCGCAAGGCGACGCCCTGCTCGTCTGCGTCGCCCGGCGCCTGGTCAAGAGCGTGCGTGATACCGATACCGTGTGCCGCTACGGTGGCGACGAGTTCCTGATCCTGCTTGGCGAGTTGCAGACTTCGGCTGATGCGGAGCGGGTCGCCGAAAAGATCCGCACCACGCTGTCCGAGCCGCTGCTGCTGGATGGCCAACGCATGACACCCTCAATGAGCGTGGGCATCAGCATCTACCCCGAGCATGGCAACGACGCCGATACCCTGCTGCGCAATGCAGACACCGCGATGTACCTGGCCAAGAAAGACGCCGGTGTCGGGCACGTGGTGTTCGATCAGCGCCAGGTCCGCGGCGTGGGTCAGTCCAGGCGCTCGACGCGCTTTGCCGACGAATCCGAACTCACTGCGCCGGCCATGCCGCGTGCAATCTCCGTGATGTGAGTGATCATGCGATGTCCACAGTCGATGACTTCCGTCAGGTTCCGCTGGCCGCGTCCGCAGTCGGCGTGTCCCGGAGCAGCGAACGCAGCGAACCAAAACGCCGACGGTAGGCCCCCGGCGTCATGCCGACCCGACGCCGGAACAGGCGACCGAAGAAGCTCGGGTCCTCGTAACCGACTTCCGACGCCACGGCCTCGATCGGCAGATCGGAGGCTTCGAGCATCTGCTTGGCCTCTTCGAGCCGAAGCGTATGCACGTATTCCAGCGGCCTGTAGCCGGTCGCCTCGGCGAAGCGGCGTACGAAGGTGCGCTCCGGCAGGCCGCTGACGCGAACCATCCCGGCTACCGGGGACAGCGCGTTGTAGTGGTCGGCAATCCACAGCTGGCACCTGGCGATCACCGGATCCTCGACCTGGCGCGCGCGGGCGAGCAGCGCGTAGGGCTGCTGACCACTGCCGTGCCAGTCGATGAGATAGAGGCGCGCCATGCGCATCGCCTCCTCGAGGCCGGCGGTGCGCGCGATCAGGTACAGCGCGAGGTCCAGGAACGTCGTCCCGCCGCCGGCCATGACCAGCCGGCCACCCTCGCCGCTGACCACCAGTGCCCGGTCGGGATGCATGCGGATTTGCGGATGTCGCCGAGCAAGCGACTCGCAGTAGGCCCAGTGCGTGGTCGCGTCATGACCATCGAGCAGGCCCGCCTCGGCCAGGAGCAGCGCGCCGGAGCACGCGGTCGCGATGATCGCGCCCTGTGCATGGCAGTGCCGAAGCAGTTCGATCTCGGCATTGAACCTGCCGCCCGGATCGTCATCCGGGGCGAGCAGCAGCTCGGGCACCCAGACGATCTCGGCTGTCTCCAAGTCGGCCAGACTGCAGTCCGGCTGGATCCAGACGCCGTTGGCCGCACGGAAGCCCGAAGCACAGGCCGCGGCGATGCGAACCGAATACAGGCCCGGGCCCGGCTTGCCCGAGCTCACCATCTCCCAGTCCCGGCCGGCCGAACAGAACAGGTCGTAGACTCCGAACAGGGTCGAAGCAGTGGCACTGGGCATTGCCAGCAGGGCAACCGTGCGGATGGGCACTGCGCGTGTCATGGCGAAAATGACCGGGTTGCGACACGAATGACTTTAGCAGGGCCAGGGCGTCGAGACTACTGTGTCGATCCCCACTACAACAGCTTGGACCCGACCATGTGCACACCCGAATCACTGCGCCGCATCGACACCGCCACCGCCGGTGAAACCGATGCCTTCGAACAACGCCTGCTTGGCACCCTGAACGAGTCGGCGCTGGCGCTGATGCTTTCGATCGGCCATCGTTGCGGTCTGCTGGCGACGATGGTCGATGGCAAGTGGCGCGACTGCGATGGCCTCGCGGACGAGGCCGGGCTCAACGCGCGCTACGTGCGCGAGTGGCTCGGCGCGATGACCAGCGCCGGCGTGGTCGAACTCGATTACGACGAGCGCCGATACCGTCTTCCGGCCGGGTACGCCAACCTGCTGTCCGACTCGGGCGAGGCGAACCTGGCCGTCTACGCCCAGCTTGTCCCGCAGCTGGCGCTCGTCGAAGACGATATCCTCGAATGCTTTCACAATGGCGGCGGCGTGGACTATTCGCGTTACACGCGCTTCCACGACTTCATGGCCGAAGACAGCAGCCAGACCGTGCTCGCGGCACTGTTCGATCACATCCTGCCGCTCGTCCCGGGGCTGGCTGACCGGCTCGAGGCGGGCATTCGCGTCCTCGACGCCGGTTGCGGTCGGGGGCTGGCGCTGATGCGCCTGGCAGCGCATTTTCCGGCGAGCCGCTTCACCGGCTACGACCTTTCAGGCGACGCGATCGAATGGGCGAACCACGAGGCCCGAAGCCGTGGCCTGGATAACGTCCGCTTCGAGGCTCGTGATCTCAGCGATTTCGACGAAACGGCACCCGAGACGGCGTTCGACCTGGTCACCACCTTCGATGCCATCCACGACCAGGCCTGGCCACTCAGGGTGCTCTCGGGGATCCGCAGGAGCCTGGCCCCCGACGGCGTCTACCTCGCACAGGACATCCGCGCCTCCGGCAGCCACGCCGACGACCGCGACCATCCGCTGGGAACGTTCCTGTACGCGGTGTCGACCATGCATTGCATGACCGTGTCACTCGCGCAGGGCGGCGAAGGGCTCGGCACGATGTGGGGACGCGAAAAGGCGCTGGAGTACATGCGCCGGGCCGGGTTCGGACACGTAGAGGTCCACGAGCTGGCGCATGACATACAGAATGACTATTACGTGTGTCGCGTGGCGTGATCGAGTATGCAGGTGGTGCTACTTTGAAGCCGCGCCGGCATGCCTCCCGATGATCCGGCTCAACCGCGAATCACCACAGGAAACCATCGCCGGAGAGTGCTGACGCGGGTTCCGACGCCTGCCATTACAATGAGCCGGTGAATCGCGTATTGATCACAGGCTGGTTCGAATCAGGCAGGCGACTGCTTGACGCGCAGCACGCAGGCCTCGGCCTGCCGCTGCGCCTGGTCGCGTACTGCGCACTGTGGTGGATCCTTTCCGGTGGCGAAGGGGGCTGGCTCTGGGGACTGCCGGCGGTAGCCGCCGCGGCGCTGTTCAATCCGTTCCCGCCTGGCGCGCGATGGCGGCTGCGGTGGTCGGAGCTGCTGCTGTTCATCCCGGTTTTCTGCGGGTTGTCGATGCGCAGCGCGCTCGATGTCGCCGCCCGCGCCGTGCATCCACGATGTCCGCTCGACCCCGTGCTGGTGGACTACCCCTGGCAGCTGCCTGACGACGGCGGACGGGTTTTTCTCGCGAACCTCCTGAACCTGATGCCCGGTACGCTGTGCGTGCGGATTGGCGCGCGCAGCATGACCGTGCACATCATCGGTGACACGGCCGACAGGCTGGAGAGCATCGCGCGGCTCGAGTCGCGCATCGGGCGATTGCAGGTGGCAGCCTGATGAACCAGGTCTACCCGTTCCTGGCTGCCGGCCTGCTGCTGAACATCGTGGTCGGGTTGGTGCGGATCCTGCGCGGGCCGACCGCGGCCGACCGCATGCTTGCCGCCGAAATGTTCGCCACCTCGGCCATCGTAATCGTGCTGCTGCTGGCGTTCGTGACCGGCAGCTTCGCATTGGTCGACGTGGCGCTCATCTTCTCGCTGTTGGCCGCACTCGCGTGCGTCACTTTCGTGAGCCGCGCATGGGTCGCGCTCGAACAGGCATCGGACGACGCGGCTTCGGGTCCGCCCCCCGGCGATCGCGGGGACACGCAATGAGCTGGACGGAGCTAGTCGGCGGCCTGCTCGTGATCGCAGGGATGCCGTTCTTTATCCTCGGCACACTCGGGCTGCTGCGTTTTCCCGACGTCTACACGCGGCTGCACGCGCTGTCGAAAGCCGACAATGTGGGGCTCGGCCTTGTCTGCGTGGGGCTCGGCATACAGTCCGGCTCACCGGCCATGATGCTGAAGCTGCTCCTGATCTGGGTGCTGATGCTGGTGGCGTCGGCCACCGGCGCGGGGCTCATCGCCCGCACTGCGCTCGCCCGCGGCATCCGGCCCTGGAGCCCCTGAGTGGGCCTTGTCGGGCAGGTCTTCGATGCGCTGCTCGCGATCGCGCTGGTGTGGCTCGCGTGGCAGGCGACGCGCGCCGCTGACCTATTCCGCGCGGTCGTCAGTTTCATCGTGTTCGGGCTGCTGATGGCGGTGGCCTGGGTGCGGCTGGAAGCACCGGACATCGCGCTCGCCGAGGCCGCGATCGGCGCCGGGGCGACCGGTGCGCTGCTGCTGTCGGCGCTCGACCGGCTCGCACCGCGTCGCGGGCGCAGCTGGGCCAGGGTGTGGCGCGCAGACGCACGCACGTGGGTGTTGTGGGTCCCCGCGGTGATGGCGCTCGCGGGGGCCCTGACCGCGGCTGCCTGGCAGCTGCCGGCGCCGGGCCTGGGCGCCGTCGCAACCGGGGCGCTCGAGCAGTCCGGCGTCGACCACGCCGTCACCGCGGTGCTGCTGAATTTCCGCGCCCTCGATACGCTGCTCGAGATCGGCGTGCTGGTGCTCGCGGCCGTCGCCGTGTGGTCGATGGGGCCCGCGCCTGCGGCCTCGGCACCGGTGATGCCCTCGCCGACGCTGCCGATGCTCGGGCGTACGCTGTTCCCGGTGTTCGTACTCGTGGCTGCGTACCTGTTGTGGCGCGGCAGTCACGCGCCCGGCGGCGCATTTCCGGCCGGTGCCGTGCTCGGCGCCGGCGGCATCCTGATGCTGCTCGCGGGTGCGCAGCCATGGATACGCAGCGCCGAGCACGGCCCGTGGCGGGCGATCCTCAGCGCGGGCTTCGCGGTGATGCTGTTCGCCGCCATCGTCGGTGCGCTCGCGGGCGGCGCATTCTTCGAGTACCCGGCCGCCATCGCATCGCACGCGATCCTCGTGCTCGAAGTGACCGCCGGCATGTCGATCGCGCTGCTGCTGTTCGCCGTCTACCTGCGCGGCGAACCGCACCCGGCGGCGGACACGGACAGGCAGCGATGCTGATTTACCTTGCGCTGGCGTCGGTGCTGTTCGTGATCGGGCTGCACGGGCTGTTCACCGCACGCAACCTGCTGCGGCGCCTGCTGTCGCTGAACGTGCTGACGACGGCGGTGTTCCTGCTGCTCGTCGTCATCGCGCGCAAGGCCACGCCGCTGGACCCGGTGCCGCACGCGATGGTGCTGACCGGCATCGTCATCGCGGTCAGCACGACCGCGGTCGCGCTCGCCCTCGTCGAGCGCATCGCGCTCCGGCACAGCCCCGAACCCGAACCGTCAGCGTCGACCAGGCCCGGCGAGGAAGACGCATGACCGCGGGAGACGCCGCCGTCATCGTGCTCGTGAGTCTGCCGCACGCCGCGGCGATTGCCGGCTTCGTCTGGCCATCGAGGGCGGTAACGGTCTCGCTCATCTCCGCCGCCACGCTGATGGCGGCTGCGCTGGTCGCGATGCACGCGGTCGCAGGGTATGGTGCGTGGCGGCACGACGTCGGCGGTTGGGAAGCCCCGCTCGGCATCGGCTGGACCATCGACGGCGTGGCTTGTGCACTGCTGCTGCTCACCGCGGCGGTGGGGCTTGCCGGAAGCATCCACCATGCCGCGGCGCGGGTCCGTCCATCGACAGCGGCGCATGATCCACGCTATTTCTGGCCGCTATGGCTGTTCCTGTGGGGTGGGCTCAACGCGCTTTTCGTCTCAGCCGACCTGTTCAACATTTTCGTCACGCTGGAGTTTGTCACCGTCGCGTCGGTCGGGCTGATCGCGCTTTCGGGTCGGCTGGCACAGGCCGCGGCTTGGCGCTACCTGCTGGCGACGCTGTTCGGATCTTCGGTGTACCTGCTCGGCGTTGCGCTGATCTACGGGCGTGTCGCCGCGCTCGACCTGCCCTTCCTGGCCCAGGCACTGCCGGCCGACCTCGTCGGCATGACCGCAGCCAGCCTCGTCACGATCGGGCTGCTGCTCAAGGGTGCCGTGTTTCCGCTGCATTTCTGGCTGCCGTCGGCACACGCGCGGGCGCTGCCGCCGGTCAGCGCGATCCTGTCGGGAGTGGTGGTCGCGGCGGCGTTCTACCTGCTGGCACGGGCCTGGCTGGGGCCGTTCCGCGAGCTCCTGACGCCCGCGGCAGGCACCGCGCTCGGCCTGCTCGGTGCCGGCGCCGTGCTGTGGGGCGGGCTGCTCGCACTGCTGCAACGACACCTGAAGCGCATGATCGCGTACTCGACCGTATCGCAGCTCGGCTTCTGCATGCTGTTGTTCCCGCTCGCCGCCGCGGGCGCCACGCAGCTCGCGTGGACGGGGGCGATGGTGGTGCTGCTCGCGCACGGGCTGTCCAAGGCCGCGTGCTTTCTCGCCGCAGGGGTGATCGTGCGACACCATCGAAGCGGCCGCGTCGACGCACTGGGCGGCTGCCAGCAGGGTATCGGGCTTGCGTGGTTCGCGTTCGCGCTCGCGGCGGCCAGCCTCGTCGGGTTGCCACCGACCGGCGGGTTCGTCGGCAAGTGGTGGCTTGCGCAGGCGGCGATCAATTCTGGCGCGTACCCGTGGCTGGCACTGCTGGTCGCGGGCACGTTGCTGACCGCCGCGTACCTGTGGCGCGTGCTGGAGGCGGCCATCCGCACCGGGCCGCCGGATGAGGCCCGCCGGCCTGCGGCGATCGCGGCGCATCGCGAGGGCGCACCGGCAACACCGTCTGACCGCGGCATGATGATCGCGGCGTTGGGACTCGCGCTGGGTGCGGTCGCGGTCGGCGCGGCAGCGCCGCCGCTTGCGCCTGTGCTTTCGTCCGCGATCGGGGTGACCTGGTGATGCCAGCCCTGCCTGCGGACATGCAAGTGCTGCTTCTCGCCGTGGCCCTCGCGATGCCCTGGCTGATGATCCCTGCACTGGCCATACGCACGCGCGACGCGGGACACGCGCCGGCGCTGTGTCTCGCGGCGCTGCCGGCCGTGATGGCCGCGGCCTGGGCGCCCGACGGCACGCTGCTCGCGCTGCCGGATGCACTGGGCGGCTGGGTGTTCGCGCTCGACGCCACCGGTCGCGCCTTTCTTGCGCCCGCCGCCATCGTCTGGGCGCTCGCCGCGTGGCTTGCCGCGTCGCTCGCGCCGCGACAGGTGCGCTCGCCGGCCTTCTCGGGGCTCTGGCTGCTCGGGCTCGGCGGCAACTTCGCGGTGATTCTCGCGCAGGACCTCCTCGCGCTGTACGCGGGGCTCGCGCTGATGACGGTCGCCGGACTCGGGCTGGTCGCCGCCGAGCGCACGATGCAGGCAGTCGCGGCGGCCCGCGTCTACATCGGCATGATGCTCGTCGCGGAGCTCGCGATGTTCGTCGCGGTCGCAACGCTCGTTGGTGGCGGGTTTTCGGACGCGGGCTTCGATACCGTTCGCGAGCGTATCGACGGCCCCGTGCTCGCGCTGCTCGGTATCGCGTTCGGGATCAAGCTCGGCGCGCTCGGCGTACACGCGTGGCTGCCCCGCGCGCATCCTGTCGCACCGGTGCCCGCCAGCGCGGTGCTGAGCGGCCTGATGATCAAGTCCGGAGCGCTGGGCTGGCTGCGGCTGGTCGAACCCGCCGGCGACGCCGGCGACGTTGTCGCGCACGTGTTGCTGTGGACCGGGTTCGCCGCATCGCTCTACGGCGTCGCCCGCGGGCTGCACACGAAGCGCGCGAAGACGCTCCTCGCGTGGTCGAGCGTCAGCCAGATGGGCCTGGTCACGATGCTGGCCGGACTCTGGATACTGCCCGGGACCCGCGGATCCGGCCTGGCCGACCCGGTGGCCTTCGCGATCGCCGTGTTCGTGGTCCACCACGGTCTTGCCAAGGCGGCACTGTTCCTCGGCGCGGGCCTGCTCGAGCGCACTGCTGCGAGCCGCCGGTCGCTGGTGTGGGCCAGTCTCGGGTTACCCGCGCTCGCGCTCGCCGCGGCACCCGGCACCAGCGGTGTGCTGGCGAAGTCGGCGCTGGAGCAGGCACTGGCCGCGTCCGGCCAGGCCGGATGGATCGTGCCGGTGCTGTACCTGTCGGGCACCGCCACCGTGGTGCTGATGGCACGGCTGCTGTGGCTCACGCGGTCGCCGCATGACACCGCAGCTTCATCCGACACATCGGGCGTGCGTGGGCCGGCCCTGGCGCTGCCGTGGGTGGCCATGCTGGCAGCGGTACTGGTCGTGCCGTGGCTGATGCTCGGCTCGAACACCGCGGGCCCGACCGCGACGGCACCACGGGACCACGCCAAGGCGCTGGTGCCGTTCGTGCTCGCGGGGTTCGCGGCATCGTTGACCTGGTGGGCCGACAGGCGCGTGCAGCGCCGGTTGCTGAACGCTCGGCTGCCGCGCGTGCAGGCACGTGCGGTGACCGGTCTTCCGGCACCCGTTCGGCGGCTGTCGCTACACGTGGTACGTGGCGAGCGCTGGCTGCACCTGTGGGAGTCGGTGGGCCTCACGCTGATCGTCGTGGCGGCGGTGCTCGCGGCGGCCTTGAGCCTGGGTTGACGCGGCCACGTCCGGCAATCGTGGCCGCGACGTGCCGGGCACCGGCTACCGCGCCTCCAGCATCCGCGCGATCACCGCTTCCATCGCCGGGTTGAACCGCAGCGGTTCGGCCATATGCAGGAAGTGGTCGGTGTCCTCGATGATCACGGCGTCGAAGTCATGGATGTGACGCCGATTGGCCTCGATGTCGGTCGGCCAGATGTCGGCGTTGATCGCGACAATGGGCGCTTCGAGCCCGTCGAAGGCCGACAGCGCATCGCCGGTGAGCCTGCCCGTCAGCGTTTGTTCCAATGCGCTCAACGCCACGGCCGGTGGCGCCGCCGACATGTCGGCGATGATCCAGTCGCGAAGCGCGGCGTCGGTGCCTTCGACGAACATCTGCGGCACGAACTCGGCGGCACCGGTTGCAAAGTCTTCACGCAGGG
>PWYM01000228.1 GCA_003567855.1 Gammaproteobacteria bacterium
ACTTCGACGCGCAGCGTGTCGGGCCACGCGCGGCGGATGGTGGCGCGGTCCACCCACGGCAGTGATTCGAGGCGCGCGCGCATCGCACCGAGGTCGGCGGTGAAGAAGCCGCGGCCGATGTCGGTACGCAACGCGGCCTCTATGTCGAGCGCGCTGACCCGCTGGAAACCGCCCTCGATCTCGATCGCGCGTATAGGCTGGTCGAGCGTGAGCACGGCGAGCTCGAACACGAGCCATGCCACCACGCCGGTGCCGGCGAGCCACATCGGCCAGCGCCAGTCGATGCGAACGCGCGGCAGCTGCCACTCGTGACGCGGCTGGCGGCGACGATTGCGCCTACGTGCCATCGCGCACCTCCCCGGGCTGCAGCGACGTCTCGAGCACCCGCCAGACCAGCGCATCGAAGTCCATGCCGGCCGCGGCGGCGGCCATCGGCACCAGCGAGTGGTCGGTCATGCCCGGCACGGTGTTGACCTCGAGCACCTGCGGCTCGCCGGCGGCGTCGCACATCAGGTCGACGCGACCCCAGCCGCTTGCAGCCACGGCGTCGAAACTCGCAAGCGCGAGCGCCTGCAGCTCGGCCTCGCGTGCCGGCGCGAGACCGCAGGGGCAGAGATAGCGGGTCGAGTCGTCGCTGTACTTGGCCTCGTAGTCGTAGAACTCGCGCGGCGTCTCGATACGGATGACCGGCAGCGCCTCGCGCTGCAGGATTGCCACCGTGTATTCCGGGCCGGGCAGAAACGCCTCGGCCAGTGCGACCGACCCATGCCGCAGCGCTGCCGTGACCGCCTCGCCGAGCGCTTGCGCCGACGTGACGCGGCTCATGCCCACGCTGCTGCCCTCGGCAGCCGGCTTCACGAACAGCGGCAGGCCGAGCCGTTCGAGTACGGACGCGACCGGCGTGTTTCCATCCATGACCGCGTAGGCGGCGGTCGGCAGCCGCGCGCCGCTCAGCACGCGCTTGGTCGCAAGCTTGTCCATCGCCAGCGCCGACCCGAGCACGCCGCTTCCGGTATAGGGCACGCGCAGATGCTGGAGCAGCCCCTGGAAGCTGCCGTCTTCACCGCCGCGGCCATGCAGCGCAATCCAGACGCGGTCGAAACGATGCTCGAGCAGCAGCGACAGCGGATCGTGTGCGGGGTCGAACGGCGAGGCGTCCACGCCGCGCCTGCGCAGCGCGTCGAGCACGGCCTGCCCGGATCGCAGCGACACCTCGCGCTCGGCCGAATCACCGCCGAGCGCGACCGCGACGCGCCCGAACAGCGCCGGCGACTGCACACGCTGCTGCACCGTCGCGCTCATGCCGGCTCCCCCACGATGCGCACCTCGCGGACCAGCGTCACGCCGTGCTCGCGCTCGACCGTCGCGGCCACGTGCTCGATCAGCGCCTCGATGTCGGCGGCAGTCGCATCACCGCGATTGACGATGAAGTTCGCGTGCTTGGGCGACACCTCGGCGCCGCCGCGGCGCGCGCCCTTCAGACCACACGCCTCGATCAGCCGCGCGGCATGGTCACCAGGCGGGTTGCGGAACACGGAGCCACACGAGGGCACACCGAGCGGCTGGCGTGCCTTGCGTTCGGCGAGCAGCGCATTGATGCGCTCGCGGCTGGCATCGGGCTGGTACTCGAACTGCAGCCGCACACCGAGGAACCACTCGCCGGCCGGACCCTCGACGCTGCGGTAACCGACCGTGTATTCATCGGCGCTGCGCTCGTGGCGACCTCCGCGGCGGTCGACGGTGGTCACGCTGACGACGAACCGCCATGTCTCCCCGCCCCAGGCGCCGGCGTTCATCGCGAGCGCCCCTCCCAGCGTGCCGGGAATGCCGGCGAAGAACTCCGCGGGCCCGAGCTGCCAGCGCACGCACTGGCGCGCGAGCACCGCGCAGGCGACACCGGCGCCGGCTTCGACGACATTCCCGTCGACGCGGCGCAGGTCGTCGAGCAGGCCGGCCGTCGTCACGACCAGGCCGCGCACGCCGCCGTCGCGCACCAGCAGGTTGCTGCCGAGGCCGACGAACATCACCGGCATGTCCGGCGGGATCGCGGCGAGCGTCGCGGCAAGATCGTCGACGCTCGCCGGGCGGTAGAACCAGTCGGCCGGACCGCCGACGCGCCATGACGTGCGGCGGCGCATCGGCTCGTCGCGGGCCAGTTCACCGGCGGGCGTATAGCCCTGCGTGAGCATCATGCCGCCCTCCCCGCCGCAACGACCCGCTCGCCGAGCGCGGGGGCCGCGGCACCGATGCTGCCGGCACCCAGCGTCAGCACCACGTCGCCGGCCGCCAGCAGGCGCGCGAGCCGCGCGGGAATCTCGTCGAGCTCAGGCACGAACACCGGCTCGACGCCGCCGAGGCTGCGTACCGCGCGCGCCATGGACCGGCCGTCGGCGCCAGTGATCGCAGCCTCGCCGGCGGCATACACCTCGGTGAGCAGCAGCACGTCGACGTCGGCGAGCACGCGCGCGAAGTCGTCGAGCAGATCGCGCGTGCGGGTGTAGCGATGCGGCTGGAACACGACGACCAGGCGCCGCTCCGGCCAGGCGCCACGCGCGGCCGCGAGCGTGGCGGCGATCTCGGTGGGGTGATGCCCGTAGTCATCGACGAAAAGCACCTCGCCGTCGTCCCAGGCGATGGTCGGGTGGGTCTCGAAGCGCCGCCCTATACCTTCGAAACCGGCCAGCGCCCGACGGATCGCATCGTCGTCGACACCAAGGTCGACCGCGACACCGATCGCGGCGAGCGCATTGCACACGTTGTGGCTGCCGGGCAGCCGCAGTTCCAGCGCGAGCGGCGCATCGCGACCGGGCAGCAGCACGTCGAAGTGGGTCATCAGTCCGTCCGGTCGGATATTGACGGCGCGGATGTCGGCATCCTCGGACAGCCCGACGGTGAGCACCTGGCGGGCGACCTCGGGCAGGATCTCGCGCACGCCGTCGTCGTCGATGCACATCACCGCCAGCCCGTAGAACGGCAGGTTGTGCAGGAACTCGACGAAGGCCTCGCGCAGGCGTGCGTATTCGCCGC
>PWYM01000057.1 GCA_003567855.1 Gammaproteobacteria bacterium
CGGAGCTCGACGCGGAATGCAGTGCGCTGCGGCTGGTCGCGGGCGCGACCCTGCCTGCGGCACTGCGCGACGCACTCACCCGCGTGCCCGTCGGGTCGTCGGGCGGCAGCGGCGCGGCGGCTGCGAGCCTGCGCCGGCAGGTCAGCAGCGCGGATGTCGCGCGGGATCCTGCCTGGCGCGAGTTGTCAGCGGTCGCGGCCGACTGCCAGGTCCGCGCGTGCTGCGCGACGCCGATCGTGACCGCGGGCGACCAGCTGCGCGGGACGCTCGAGGTCTACCTCAGGCGGGCCGGGGTGCTCGATACCGACACGCTGGATACGCTTTCGCGCTTCGCACAACTGGCCGGCATCGCGATTGACCGGCGTCTCGACGAGTCCGCGCTGCGCGGCAGCGAGACCCGCTGGCGCGAGCTGTTCGAGAACGTGATCGACGGCGTCTACCAGACACGGCCAGACGACACCATCGTTGCGGCAAATCCTGCGCTTGTGCGCATGATGGGTTATGAGTCGGAGTCCGAACTGCGCTCGCGTCGCAACGCCCGCGACTTCTACCTGAACCCCGCCGATCGCGATGCGCTGCTGCGCGCGCTCGAGCGCGCCGACGTCGTGCGCAATCACGAATACCGCCTGCGCCGGGCCGATGGCAGCGAGATCGTCGTCATCGAGAACGCCCGCGCGGTGCGTGACGCCGACGGCCGGGTGGTGCAATACGAGGGCACGATCACAGACATTACCGAGCGCAAGCAGGCCGAGATGGCGGTGTTCGAGGAGAAGGAACGCCTGCGCGTGACGCTGCAGTCCATCGGCGACGGCGTCATCACCACCGATGCCGAAGGCATCGTCGACTACATGAACCCGATGGCCGAGCAGCTCAGTGGCTGGGAGCGGCGCGTTGCGGTCGGCAAGCCGATCGCCGACATCCTGCAGGTCCGGCGCGAGGACAGCCGTCAGTCCATCGACAACCCGGTGCTGCACTGCCTGCGCGAAGGCCGTGTGACGTCGCTGCCGGAACACAGCGTCATGCTCACGCGCGACGGGCAGGCGCTGGCGGTGCAGGACTCGGCGGCGCCGATCCGCGACCGCAACGGCCACGTGATCGGTGCCGTGATGATCTTTCACGACGTCAGCAAGGAGCACCGGCTGCGTCGCCAGCTTTCCTACCAGGCCAGCCACGACCGGCTGACCGGGCTCATCAACCGTACCGAGTTTGAAAACCGCCTGAGCCTGGCTCTCGACGAGGTGCGTGACGACCCCGAGCGCCGGCACGCGCTGCTCTATCTCGATCTCGACCAGTTCAAGGTCATCAATGATACCAGCGGCCATGTCGCCGGCGACCACGTGCTCAAGCAGGTCACCGGTGTGCTGCTCGCGCGCATCCGCGCGACCGACCTGCTGGCGCGTATCGGCGGCGACGAGTTCGCGATCCTGCTGCGCGACTGCGAGGGCGGCCGCGCGCTGCAGGTTGCCGATGACCTGCGCGAGGCGCTGGTCGGGCACCGGTTCGTCTGGAAGGACCGCAGCCTGTCGGTCAGCGCGAGCATCGGCGTCGTGAACGTCACCGCCGAGGGCGAGGATGCAGCGAGCCTGTTCAGTCTTGCCGACGTCGCGTGCTATGCGGCCAAGGACGAGGGCAGAAACCGCGTGCACCTGTGCCACGTCGGCGACGTGCCGCAGAAGCACAAAGAAATGCAGTGGGTGTCGCGCATCACCGATGCGATCGAGGAGAATCGCCTCGAGCTGTATTTCCAGCCGATCATCGCGATAGGCGACAACGACGACCGCGACGGCCATTACGAGCTGCTGCTCAGAATGCGCGACCGCAAGGGCAAGCTGGTGCCGCCGAGCGAGTTCATCCCGGCCGCCGAACGCTACAACCTGATGCCGCAGCTCGACCGCTGGGTCGTGAGCGAGACGCTGAACCACCTCATCTGCGTTGATGTGAAGCATCGCTACACGCTGGCGATCAACCTGTCGGGCACCTCGCTGAACGAGCCGCGTTTCCTTGATTTCATCGTCAAGGAGTTCGAACGCGTGTGTCCCGCGGACGGGACCATATGTTTCGAGATCACCGAGACCGCGGCGATATCCAACCTCGACCGCGTGGCCCGGTTCATGAACGAGCTCAAGCGGCTGGGTGCGCGCTTCTCGCTCGACGACTTCGGTAGTGGCCTGTCGTCGTTCACCTATCTGAAGAATCTGCCGGTCGACTACCTCAAGATCGACGGCCACTTCATCCAGAACGTCGTTGACGATCCGATCGACCAGAGCATGGTCGATGCGATCAACAAGGTCGGCGTCGCGATGGGCATCCAGGCGATCGCCGAGCGGGTCGAGAGTGGCGAGGTGCTCCAGCGGCTCGCCGAACTCGGGATCGCCTACGCTCAGGGCTACCACATCGCCGTGCCGCGGCCAGTGGCCGAACTCATCGGACACGAAGACCAGCGGCGCCAGCTCGCGGGCTGAACGCGGCCGTCACACCTTTTCCGGTACACTCCGGGGCGTTTCCTGCGTAGATATGAGGATGCGCCATGCGTGGAGGCGCCGACGGTGGCGCTTCGCCCCGCCCGGCCTTGCTTGCGGCCGATGAGCCGCAGGCCGTGCTGCGCGAGAACGGCGCCGCAACGGGTTGCGGGGTCGTCACCTGCGACCATGCGTCGAACCGGATTCCGCGCGCGCTCGATGGCCTCGGGCTGCCGGTCGAAGCACTCGATGCGCACATCGCGTGGGACATCGGTGCCGCAGCGGTGGCGTCGCGGATGGCCGTTGCGCTGGATCTGCCGCTGCTGCGCACCGCGTGGTCAAGGCTCGTCGCCGACTGCAACCGTTCGCCACGCGGGCGCGGCTGCCTGCCGCCGCTCAGTGACGGGCGGCTCGTCCCGGGGAATCTCGGCCTCGACGATGCGGCACGCGCGGTGCGCATCGACCCCTTTCACCGGCCCTACCATGACGCGATCAGCGCGGAGCTCGAGCGTCGCGGTCACGACGGTCGCGTGCCGGCGGTTATCA
>PWYM01000170.1 GCA_003567855.1 Gammaproteobacteria bacterium
CTGCGTGCGCAACGAGCTGGGCCTGCCCTTCGACGACGCCTTCTACCTGCAGCTGATCCGCGCCGGTCACGAGCAGCGTGCGGAGTCCTTCGAGGGCTTCTTGCAGGAGTCGCTCGGGACGCCGAACGCCGCCCGGCCCGACGAAGCGTAGCGCGTCGCTGAGGCGCCAACGCGCGTGCAACTGATCGGCGACGGCCACCCACCGCGAGGTGGTGGAGCGCTTCGGCCTCGCGCTCACGGGCATCGACGCCTTCCTCGGGGGAGCACCGAAGGGTTGACGGCGTCGCGCGGCTGACTTCCCGGCACCGGGACGCCATCCCCGGTACGGTACGGCATGCCTGACTCTCCACTAGACCCGCACGAGGCCGCCGCCGCCGTCCTCGACGAGAGCGCAGCGGCGGCCGTCGCCGCTCTGGCGCCGCACAGCCGCCCGACCCTCGCCACCGTCCTGACCCATGCCAGCGTGCGGCGCTTCGCACCCGAGCCGCTCCCCGACGACGTCCTCGCCGCGTTGCAGGCCGCACTGGTGCGCGGTCCCACCTCCTCGGCGCTGCACAGCTACACGCACGTGCTGGTCCGCGACGTCGAGCGCAAGCGCGTGATCGCGCACCTGGCCGGCGACCAACCCTGGATCGACCACGCCCCGCTGCTCATCGTCGGCTGCGCCGACCTGCGCCGCGCGCGCGAGGTCACGCACGCCAGGGGCTACCGCTACACCGCCCATGACCTGCGCATGCTGATCAGCGCCACCGCCGACCTGAGCGTCGGCCTGCAGAACGCCTCACTCGTTGCGCAATCGCTCGGGTTCGGCACGGTCCTGCTCGGCGGCGTGCTGAACGGCTCGCTGGAGATCGCAGAACTGCTGAGCCTGCCGCAACGCGTGGTGCCGCTGGTCGGGCTGTCGGTCGGCCGACCGAGCGGCGACCACTGGCCGACGCCGCGCCCCCGACTGCCGCTGCCGCTGCTGGTCCACCACGAGACCTGGTCGCTCGACGCGGCGTCCGAGCGCGAACTGCTGGCTGCAGTCGACGCCGACACGCGCGCCCGCGGCGACTTCGAGGGGCGCCGCATCCCCTGGGCGGCCATGGGGCTGGGCGGAGACGATCCCGTCGCGCACGGCGACTACGGCTGGCTCGAGCACACGGCACGTAAGCAGGGGCGCGCGACCTGGCTGCCTCAGGGCGCCAAGGTCGACGTCGACCTGCCGGCACAGGGGTTGCGCGTCAGCAGCACCGGCGACGCTGACGAACCGGAAGGCTGATCAGCTGGCTGCGCGGGCCCCGCCGCCGCCTCAGCGGAACATCGCCTGCACCGCCTCGGCCACCGCCAGGCCCAACGCCGCGTGGCCCTCGGCGGCCCAATGGATGCCGTCGACGTCGCTGCTGGTCACGTGCTCTCCGGCGTCCAGGAACGGCACGCCGCGCACCCGCGCGACGCGGGCGTACTGGCTGGCGAAGCGCAGCGAACGCTCCCGGGCCTCGTGCCAGGCCTCCTCGAAGCCCTCGTACGCCGCCAGGTCGCGCCTGGCCCAGCCACTGAGGTCACCGATCGGTGGCGGCGCGACGAGCAGCACCGCTGGCGCCCCCTCGGCCGGGCCGGCGTCGCTGGCCAGCACACGGTCCACGAGCAGACCCGCTCCCTCGGCGATCTCGTACGCGCTGGCGCCGAGCCGCGTCTTGAGGTCGTTGGTGCCGAGCGCGATCACCGCCACGTCGACAGGCGCGGCACTGGACAGGACGGGTCCCAGGTGGCGCACGCCGGCGAGATCGTCGAGCGGATCCTCGAACACCGTTGTGCGGCCGTTCAGCCCGGCCTCGACCACGTGCCAAGCGTCACCGAGTGCGGCTTGTGTGACTCCCGGCCAGCGCACGTGGCGCGGGTACCGGGTCATGCTGCCGGGCTCGAAGCCCCAGGTGTTGGAGTCGCCGAAGCAGAGCAGGGTGCGGGGTTCGTCCATGCCACAGCCTACGTCGGCGCACGACGGCGCAGGACCGCCTTCCGGTTGCCGCCGGTCGGCCCGGTTGCCGCAGGTCGGCTCAGGGACCTGCCGGCCGCACGCGATCCTCGTTCCGATCCGTCGCCGGTGGTGGATCGACCGAAAGGGCCGTGATCTCGTCGCGCCACGCGGGCGTCAGGTCGATTTCCGACGCGCCCAGGGAGGCCTCGAGTTGCTCGACGTTGCGCGCGCCGACGATCGGTGCCGTGACGGCTGGATGCGACATCACCCACGCGACGGCCAGGGTGGCTGGGTGGATTCCGCGCGCGGCGGCGTGCTCAACGAAGGACTGGGCGGTCCGGTAGTACCAGGTCTCCCCGTAGCGGCGAGCGTACTTGTCGGTGTCCACGATGCGACCGCGTTCTGGTCGCGTCTCCACGCCGTACTTGCCGGTCAGCAGGCCGGCTGCGAGCGGCGCGTAGGGCGTCACCCCAAGGCCCTGGGCCGCCGCGAGTGGCAGGATCTCGACCTCGGCCTGGCGCTTCACCAGGTTGTACATCGGCTGAATGACCTCGAAGCGGGCGAGCGCCTCCCTGGCCGAGACGCCGAGCGCGAGCGCGATCTGCCAGGCCGCCCAGTTGCTGACGCCGAGGTAGAGGACGCGACCGTCCCGAACGAGGTCATCGAGGGCGCGGAGCGTCTCCTCGACGGGCGTGTGCGGATCGACCTTGTGGACGAAGTAGACATCGATGCGGTCGGTGCCGAGCCGCTCGAGACTGCGTTCGACCTGTTGACGGATGTGACGACGCGAGAGCCCGCGGTCGTTGTGCCCGGCTCCGACGCTCGAAGCGACCTTGGTAGTGATGACCAACTCGTCGCGCACTCCCTTCATGGCGCGCCCGAGGATGCGCTCGGCCTCTCCCTTCGCGTAGCCGTTCGCACAGTCGAAGAAGGTGATGCCGTGGTCGAGGCAACGTGCGAAGACCCGCCGCGACTCGGCCTCGTCGCTCGTGTTCCCGAACGACATGGTGCCGAAGCAGAGGCGCGA
>PWYM01000139.1 GCA_003567855.1 Gammaproteobacteria bacterium
AGCTTGAGACAACCCGCCGCCGACCATGTCGCGGAGACGCTGCGACAGTGGATACTCTCCGGACGCCTGGGCGAAGGTGAACATATCCGCCAGGAACTGATCGCCCGTGAACTGGGCGTCAGCCGACTGCCCGTGCGGGAAGCGCTCGCCGTGCTGGAGGCGGAAGGCCTCGTTCGCAGGGAGCAGTACAAGGGCACCATCGTCTGCGAGGTCTCACCGCAGGAGGCCGCGGAAACGTACGAGATACGCGAACTTCTGGAGGTCCACCTGTTCAGCCTGTCGCTGCCGCACCTCGACGAGTCGCACCTGCGCACGGCTGAAACGCTCGTGCACCTGTCCGAGTCATGCGACGAGGATGACCATGAACGGTGGGCCCAGCTCAACAGGGATTTCCACAGGGCCTTGTACGAGGCCGCCGGCCGGCCGCTGACCCTGCAGACGCTCGAGCACGTGTTCAGGCGCACCGAACGTTACTTTCGCCTGCAGCAAAGAATGTCGACGTCGGTCAAGCGAAAGAGCGCGCGGGAACACCTGGAGATCGTCAACGCGATACGCGCCGGCGACCGCGCCCGCGCCGAGCATGCACTGCGCGAGCACATCACAAGCAACGGTCGTGACCTGACGACGACCATTGCGAACAAGCGTTCAAGGAAACCCTGACACATGCCACCCACCAACGGAGCGCTGGCCGACCCTGCAGCGGAGAATCGACTCGACCTTTCATGGGTCGCGCTGACCGCGCTGGTGGTCGTCGTATGCACGGCTTTTTCTTCGCAGATGGTCATGCCGCTGTGGGTCGGGGCACTGATCGACGACTACGCGCTGCCGGCCGACGTGGTCGGCACCGTGGCTTCCATAGAATTCGCCGGTGTCGCCATCGTATCGCTGCTGGTCGCCACGCGCGTTCATAAGCTCAACGTACGCACGCTCAGCATCGTGGGCATCTTGTGCCTGATCGTGGGCAACGGCGCATCGGTGTTTGCGACCGACATGACCGGCCTGACGCTCAGCCGCACGCTGGCCGGGCTGGGTAAAGGCCTGGTCGTCGCCGGCATCTTTTCGATGGCGGCACGTACGGTGAACCCGACGCGCGCGTTCGCCATACTCAACGGGTCCTACGCCGCGTTCTCCGCCGGCTTCTTCCTCGTCATCCCGTTCTTCATCGCCCGGTATGGCGCGAGCGGCGCGTTCGCCGTGATGTTCGTCATCACGGTAATAGGCGCGCTGTTCCTGCCGTGGATACCCACATCGCGGGCGAAGCAGCTCGTCGACGCCATTCCGACGCAGTCACCGTTCAAGCTGACCCTGAGCGGCGTACTGATCCTCTCCGCGCTGGTCGTGATGTGGGCGGCCAACGGCGTGGTCTGGACCTACGTCGAGCGCATCGGCGTCAACGCGGGACTGCAGGTGTCGGCTATCGGCGCGGTGCTGTCGGTGTCGGCGATACTTGCGATCGCCGGCCCCGGCCTCGCCCACTTCCTGCATACGCGGCACGGGTACCTGCTGCCGCTGACCTGTGGCCTGGTCCTGAAGATCGTGATCGCCATCGTGCTGTGCAACGTGCTTCAACCGGCGGTATTTGTCGCCGCGGCGCCCTTCTTCAACCTGGCGGCGCTGTTCATCGTGCCGTACCTGATGGGGCTGATGTCGCTCGCGGATCCGTCCGGGCGTCTGGCCGCGGCGGGTGCCGCCGCGATGACGGCGGGCGGCTCGCTGGGCGCCTTTACCGGTGGAACCACGCTTGAAAACCTCGGCATCGCGGCGTTGAGCGGGGTGAGTGCGCTGCTGCTGGTCGCCGTCATCGGCATCGTCGCGGTCGCCGTGACCCGGATGCAGAAGCGCGAGGCGGCCAGCCCGGCTGTTTAGCAGCGGTCCAACGGTGGCCCGTTACCGTAAGGCTCTCAGGCGGCAGCGATGACCTCCCGTCGTTTCAGTGCAGCACTGGCGATGGAATCGCGGAGTGCCGCAGGGAACGCAGGCGGAAGCGCCGCGCAAACGGTATCGATGGCGCCGGGCAACGTATCGGCAACCTGGTCGAGTGCGCGGTCTACAAGTTCGACGGACACGCCAGCCCGCACCACCGTTTGCCGGTAATGGCGCGGTTGGATCTCGTGGAGTCGGGCGTGGCGATTGTCCATCGGTCGCCGCGAGCAGCCAGAATGCGATCTGTGCCCTCACGAACAGAAGGCACTCGATACACTTCAACCTATACGCAAGAGCGCCTAAAGTATCGATATATGCTTTTGCGTATAGGGGTCAATTCGGCAGAAGGTTCGGCTGGCCTGCCGTCATTGCCCCCCTTCGCCACACGATTTCCATCCACTGACCCTGTTCCGGGTGACTCCGCCGAAACTGACCCGTTTCCGGGTGAGTTGCATCGGTTCGTCCGACGGACGATGTCGCTCGGATCGGCCGCTGCGCCCCATGCTAGCGTCTCCGCGGAATCGCCACCGCACGCCGGATACCGAGCGGAACCCATTGACCCAGATCCATAATGGTTCCATTCTCGCTCCATATTGAATCCTTGTACACGGCGCCATGGTCAATCTCTCGATCAAGAATGTTCCCGAACCCGTGGTCGAAGAACTGCGCCGGCGGGCGGCGCGCAATCACCGCTCGCTGCAGGGCGAGCTCATGGCACTGATCTGTCGCGCCGTGGAGGGCGCCACCGGAGGCGCCAGCGCGGGGGAAGCGCCGCCGCAGGGCACCCGCTCGATCGAGCAGATCGCCGCCGAGCACCGGGCCCGTTACAAGGAGCCGTTCACGCAAGGCCCTCGGGCGGTGGACCTGGTTCGAAGCGCACGCGATGCCCGTTGAGCCCCCGGGGGAGCTGATCCTCGCCGAGCCGGCCGGGCGCTACGTGACGCGCCCGCCCCTGGTGGCAGATTGCAGCGTGCTTGCGGCCGTGCTTTTCGACGAGCCCGAGCGTGACCGGGCCGTCGCGGCGCTGGCCGGTCACGAGCTGTACGC
>PWYM01000215.1 GCA_003567855.1 Gammaproteobacteria bacterium
TATCCAGTCCATGGTCAGTAAAGCCTGTTACGGTTCCTGCAACCGTTTCAATGAGTATTTCGTCCCTGTAAATTGAGAACCCCGATGGATTGTCAAAAGCGGGCATTTCCCATGTCAGTTCAGCCAGCCCGTTTCCGGGAACGGCCCGGAGATCCCCCGGTGGAAGCATTGAAGGGGTATTATATTCACCCGGTTCCCCGTACCATTGCAGGTATGGATAGGTATTCCCCTCGTTTATGGCCCAGGTTGCAGCAAAATTCCAGCTTTCATAGTTGGATTGGCTTACCATTTCCATGGTTCCCCTGCCTTCACCTCCGTATGATGTTTCTTTGCCGGTGGTTTCCCTGTTGAAGTAACTTTCGGTGATTTCAGGATTGTTATAAGCATAACCAAGCAATCCTCCGGACTCCTCATGATCACAACTGACATAACCAACGGCGTAGCTGTGTGAAACTGCACCGCTGTTGTAACCGGCTAATCCCCCGGCCATTCTGAAGCCACCATGCGTACCATTGGCTGTAACGTTTCCTGTTGCATAGCTGTCCTCGATCCATGAGTCCCCCCTCGATTCACCTGCCAGTCCCCCAAGCCTTTGCAAGCCTGAGACATTCCCAGTCGCGAAACTCTTCCGGATACTGCTGCCGGATAACATTGAACCTACCAGTCCACCGACATCAGTCGATTGCAGGTTACCGTTTATACCAACATGAGCGGCACATCTGAGTACAGAGGTTCCCTCACGTATCAGACCAGCCAGACCACCGGTAGAGCCCATTCCGAGTGTTTCTATAGTACCGATTACAATACAATCTTCAATTAAACCGCCCACCAGTTCGGCAACGACACCACCGGCTCCGCCCACGTAAGAGTTGATACTCAAATCCTCAAGGGTTATATTCCTGAATTCGGAACCATCCGCTACACCGAACAATCCAAACCTGTAACCAGGCAGTTCCCAGTCGGGATTGTTTATCGTAAAATTATATATGGTCTTCCCTCCGCCGTCATAGTGGCCTGTAAAGGGTTCATCCTGGCAACCAACAGGCAGCCAGCCCGTACCGTGGTTAAACGGGAATATCCCCAGGTCAATATCTTCAGTTTGTTTGAAGTGGCTGTTTGGTTCTGCAAACCTTACTGCATAAAGCTGATCTCCGTTTGCCACCAGATATGGGTTAAGTCCGGAGCCATCGCCTCCCCCGAAATCGGAAACCAGGAGAATTTCGACAGAGTTGCAGGGGACCGATTCCTCTTTTGAATTGAAGGCTGTTACCTTATATTCATAGTTGTGGCTGTATACAACATCCGTATCTTCATATTGGGTTTCGGGATGGATTACGGTCCCTGTCAGTGCGCCATTGCGGTATATCCTGTAGCCTTCCGGCCCGCCAAAAGCTGATTCGTCCCATTCCAGTATTATTTTGAGACCTTCTTCAGTTGCGACAAGGTTTGACGGAGGCACAAGGGCCGGGTAATTATAGTCGCCGGGCTCGCCCTGCCACTGAAGGTAAGGATAAGTTTCCCCTTCTGCTATGGACCATGTTCCCGTAAAGTCCCAGTCCACGAAATTACTCTCTGCAGTCATTCCGGCTGTGGTCCTTTTTTCCCCGCCTGCGGAAACATCCTGCCCGGTTGTTTCATTAAAATAACTGTTTGCCACGCTAAGGCCGTCACCCACACCTATTAGTCCCCCGACATTCGTATCTCCCGTTACCAGTCCCGCTGCATAGCAGTCTGTTACCTGGTTGCCCGATCCGGTAATATGGCCCGCCAGCCCGCCAACCTCTTCTGGTCCCGTTACGTTTGCAACGGAATAGGAGTTTAATATTGCCGATTCAATTACCAGGGCTGCAATTCCTCCTGCGCGTCCTGTATCTGTATGAATTGACCCCGATGAATAGCACCCCGAGATTTCACTGCCGTATATTAAATTCCCTGTCATGCCGCCCGCACCCTGGTCCGATACATGTATTTCACCCTCGAATCTACTGTTCGTCAGTGAGGACCCTGATAAATAGCCTGTAATTCCCCCGGCCTGGATATATGCGTTGATTGTCCCTTCAAAGCTGCAGTTTGTTAACCCTTCATCCCTTCCCGGGTCATTATTAACCGCACCTGAGATACCTCCAACAATAGATCCGTTGAATCCGGTATCAATCATGCCGTTAGTTACATGGCAGTTTATAATTGAAGTGTTCCAGACCCTGCCGGCAATAACTCCCGTGAACCCGTGGAAGGAAGTTATATCAGGATTTTCAACCGTTATATTCTTCAGTACACCCTCATAGACATACCCGAAAAGCCCGTTGATATCGCTGCCCGTAAAATCAGGCAGGTAAATGGTCAGGTTCAATATTTTTAACCCGTTACCGTCATAGGAGCCATTGAACCTGTCATCAATATTGGAATTATTAAAGCCTCCTATCGGCTCCCAGCCATGGCCATCGTTCCAGGGGGCAACTCCAAGGTCAATATCGGCTGTCTGCCTGAAATGCTTGTCCCCATGTTCATCGCCAAGGTAGTTCCTGATATTGTCGAGATGCTCTGCCGTTTGGATCAGGAAAGGATTGTCAGAGGTCCCGTTACCCCCGGCAAACTGCGGGTAGGCTGCATTAATGAAAGAGATCGGGAATGTGAGAATAATTGCTGACAGCAATCGAAGTAGAGGTTGTCTCATAATTCAGGGTTAAATTCATACTTTTCCGGCTGCCGCAAATGACAGCCCGTTATACTACTCTATTTCTTAACTTTGAATAATATTCTGTTACGGAGTATTAAATTAAAAGGTTGCCTTTTTCAGCAGTTTCAGAAAATAAGGGTGGGGCAAACAGGTTTTGACCGGGGATAGCCAGTTGATGCTGAACCTGAGGGAAATGTAAGGTATGAGTACCTGAACGGTATGTTCAATGCCCTGAAGAATATGGACCCCTATTATCCGGAAGCGGATACATATATCAAGAGAAGTTTTGAGAA
>PWYM01000284.1 GCA_003567855.1 Gammaproteobacteria bacterium
GGAGGGCATTTCGACGAAGCCGAACCCCTTCGAGCGACCGGTTTCGCGGTCAATGATGATCTTGGCGGAAGACACCTGGCCGAAAGCCTCGAAGGCCTGGCGCAGTTCGTCTTCGGTGGTGTTGTAGGGCAGATTGCCGACGTAGATGTTCATCGATATGGTCAACTCACGAAAACGTGCCAAAACAACGCAGCCCACCCACGATCATGGCACCGGATCGGGGGTGGGGTACCGGCCGACAGGCCGGAAACTGGTTCACGCGAGGGGACAATTCAGGGCAGACTCGGGTGGGGGTCAAAGCCGGCATTGGCGCCTGTTTTGTTTGACCGCGCAGCCTCTTGACAACGGGTAACGGATTTTCATCATAGCCCGCGCTTCGCGCGCGGTACAGTGAAAAGTTGCTGACGCGGGCGCCACCACGCGGCGGCGGGACCGTCAGCGCTTCAGGCCCGTACGCGGATCAAACCCGGACACCTGTTCGAGCTGGGTGTAGAGTTCACGCAGGCGCTCGGTGTCGGCAGCCGGCGTGATGATTTTCAGTGTCACGTACTGATCGCCCGCCGGATCGCCGGGCAGTCCGCGCCCCTTCAGGCGCAGGCGCTGCCCGCCCTGCGCGCCTGCCGGAATCCGCAGGTCCACCGGCCCGCCGAGCGTCGGCGTCGCGACGGTTCGGCCGAGCGCGGCTTCCCACGGGGCCACCGGCAGCTCGAGATGCACGTCGCGCCCGTCGGCGCGAAACAGTGCGTGGGGTTCGAATTCGACCTCGAGCAGCAGGTCGCCCGCGGGTCCGCCACCGATGCCGGGGTGACCCTGGCCGGCGAGCCTGATGTGTCTGCCCTCGGTGATCCCCGCCGGGATGCGCACGCTGAGCTGGCGGGCTTCGCCACCGCCGTCCAGGGTCAGCGTGCGCGTCGTCCCGTGATAGGCATCGTCGAGCGAGATGCGCACGCGCGCACGCACGTCCTCGCCGCGAAAACGCGCGCGCCCGGCGCCCCCGGGGCCACCGCGCGTACGGCCGCGACCGGGGCCGGTGCGCGCGCGCCCGCGGCCGAACAGCGTCTCGAAAAAGTCGCTGAACTCGCCGGCATCGTCGAACGAAAATTCCCGTTCGCCGCCGAAACCCGGTGGTGGCTTGAAATCCTGGCCGGCCTTCCAGTCCTTGCCAAAGCGGTCGTAGGCGCTGCGTTTCTCGGGATCGTGCAGCACCTCGTAGGCCTCCTGGGCCTCCTTGAAGCGCTCTTCGGCGTCGGGTTCCTTGCTGACGTCCGGATGGTAAC
Source organism: Gammaproteobacteria bacterium (assembly GCA_003567855.1). Classification (GTDB taxonomy): domain Bacteria; phylum Pseudomonadota; class Gammaproteobacteria; order Steroidobacterales; family PWYM01; genus PWYM01. The sequence continues at coordinate 1,278 of PWYM01000284.1, forward strand.
GGCGCGCAAGTTTCCGATAGGCGCGCTTGATGTCGTCGGCCGACGCATCGCGCGCGACACCAAGTGTCTGGTAGTAGTCCCTGAACTGCATCCGGGTTGTGCCGTTGTGCCTTGAGCTGCGGTGAATTCAAACCTGACCCTTAAGATGGGGGCGGGCGCACCCGGAATCAACGCCTGCGGACGCGGTTCGGGCACCACCGTCGCGGCGGGCTCAGTCGCTGTCGGGGCTCGCGAGCAGGTCGTCGCGACGCCGCGTGAGCTGACGGTAGCGATGTTCGGCGATCGCGAACGCGCGCGTCTCGATGCGCGCCGCCGACCCGGGTGGTTCGGCGTCCTGGTCGGCACCGGACCAGCGGGCGTGCAGCCAGTGTGTGCCGTCATCGCGCCACAGGGCCAGCCGCCAGTGGTCCCCGTCACGCGTCGTGGCCTCGAGCTTATGCCAGGGCGCTTCGGGCGCGTCCGGCCCGGTTGCCATGCGCTCGAACCGCAGGCCCGAGAGCCCGCCGGCGGTGCTTGCAAGGATGCGGTCATGCAGCAGTGCGCGTTCGGGAGGCGGGTCGAGCGCCCACTCGTCGTCCTCGTCGCGCAGCAGCCGGACTTCGTCGCCGTCGGCGTGGCTGATCGTGACAGCCGACAGACCGGTTTCGGGCAGGTCCAGGAGCCGGCGGTCGAGCCACGTGTCGCTGTTGGCGGATACCGTCGCTGCGACGTCGACGAGCCACGCGCGGTCTTCGCCGGCGATACGCATGTAGCTGTAGTCGCCGCCCTGCACCTGCGTCTCGCCGATGATTACGGTCGTCACGTCGCCGTTGTGACTGAGTTCGACCGCGGTGCCTGCGCCGTCCTCGCGCGGGTGGTCGACACGCAGTCGCGCATGTCGCTCGGGGTTCGACGTCATCGCCTCGACGCGGCGTGCCGCGACCAGCGTGCGCATCAGCGCGCTGAGCGTGTCCAGGTCGGCCGGCCAGTCATCGTGTTCGGCGACCACCCAGTCACTGCCGCGCAGCTCGAGCGTGGTCGTTTCGCCGCCGGCGCCGAACACGGCGATCACGCTGATCTGCTCGACCTGGCCGCGCAGCGAGGGCAGCAGCAGGTCGCCGACACCCGGCGGTGGTGTGCGGCTAATGCGTTCGAGCGCGACCAGCGCCAGCAGCACGAGGCCGGCTGCGGCGAGCAGCAGCATTGCGCGGCGGCTCATCGCCGGGTGCCGCCGCGCCGCCGCACCCACAACGCGACGAGTACGCCCGCGACCAGCAGCGCCGGAATCAGCGCGGTGTTCGCGAGCAGCAGCCGGGTGCCGAGCGCCTCGATGCGCGCCTCGCGCTCGCGCTGCACCTGTCGCAGTTCCTGGCGCAGGTCCGCCTGGCGCTGGCGGAACCGGTCGATCTCGGTTTCCTGCTCGGGGCTCAGCAGCAGCGCGCCCTCGTCCTCGCGTCCGACCTGCAGTTCTGCCAGCCGCGCCTCGGTTTCGGCGAGCTCCTCGCGCAGCCGCTCGAGCGTTGCACTGACACGCGCTTCAGCATCGCGGCGCAGTTCATCCACGCGCGTGAACGGCCGCCGGTAGGTGGCGCGGCCGCGCAGTCCGAGCAGCTCCTCGCTGCCCGAGACGTATTCGAGCGCGTTGATCACGAAGTCGCCGTTGCTCGCGAAAGGCTGCGGCA
>PWYM01000009.1 GCA_003567855.1 Gammaproteobacteria bacterium
GCGACGGTGCCGATGCCGAGCTCGGTGGCGGCGCGCATCACGCGGATGGCGATCTCGCTGCGGTTGGCGACGAGGAGGCGACGAATTCTTTTCTGGGCGGTACGGGCCATGGTCGTTATGTCAAAATCCCTGATTTTGGGGGTGGACGCCGGGCGCCCGCGCTACATAATCCTCCGGAATGTGCAGCACGTACCGGTGGTTCGTGACGCACATCAAGGAATGGCGTCGGCGGCAGGCTTAGTGTGTGCTTGCGCGAGTGGGTCACCCCAGGGTTCCACCAGTTCTTCTTGACCCACCGGCCGGACGCGGAAAGTGTACAGGATGTTGGTCGGCCGGCGAGGCAGGGGAACGGTCGCAGCGGCGGTGTCCGTGCAGTGATGCCCGCATGGTGAATGCGGGCTGCGGAATCGAGGCGACGCCCCTCTCGCGAGTATCGCTCCGCCGCGCCACCCTGTAAGTATTTCGAGGTTTTCGCCAGTGACGCCAGCAGACGCCGAGACCGCACAGTGCCGCCCCGCGGGCCGCGTACGCGCGCCGGCGCGACGCCAGCGCGGCTTCACGCTGATGGAGCTGATGGTCACCGTCGCGGTGCTCGCGATCGTGTTCGCCGTAGGCGTGCCGGGGTTCCAGAACGTGCTGCAGAACAACCGGGTGGCCGCCAACACCAACGACCTCGTCACCGCGCTGAACCTCGCGCGCAGCGAGGCCTCGCGGCGCGGTGCGCGCGTCACCGTCTGCTCGTCGGAAAACGGCAACGCCTGCGATGCGAATCCCGCCTGGGGTTCGGGGTGGATCGTGATGGTCACCGACCGGCCGGACGACCCGCCGCTGCGCGCCTGGTCGGGCATGCGTGGAGACCCGGCGTTCAGCAACCAGCCGCCCGTGCGGATCACCTACAACCCGCGCGGCGGCCTCGATGAGCCCACGGCCGGCATGAATTTCACTCTCAGCCCCCAGGGCTGCCGCGGCGAGAATGCGCGGCGGATCTCGATCACGCCGGCGGGTCGTCCGGCGTCGCGGCGGGTGGCATGCCCATGACCATGCAGCCGGCGATACGGCGGCCTACACGGCGCGCCGAGGGCGGCTTCACGCTGCTCGAGGTGCTGATCGCGCTCGTGGTGCTGTCGATCGGCCTGCTCGGCCTGGCCGCGCTGCAGGCGACGTCGCTGCAGTTCAACCAGAGCGCGAATGTCCGCTCCCAGGCCACGCAGCTCGCCTACGACCTCGCCGACCGGATGCGCGCCAACCGCGACGCCGCGCTCGCCGGCGCCTACGACGGCGTCGGATTCGCGGCCGAACCGCCGGCCTGTGCGGTGTCGCCGCAGCCCGGCGGCAGTATCGCCAACCAGGACATCGCGCAGTGGCGCAACGCGCTCGCCTGCGGCCTGCCCGCGGGCACCGGCGCGGTGACGCGCAATGGCGAGATGGTCACGATCACCGTGCGCTGGGACGACAGCCGCGGGGAGCGCCCACCCGAACAGTTCGCCGTGACGACACGCCTATGATCCACGCTGCACACAGGCTGTTGCCGTTACGCCGCCAGCGCGGCGTCACGCTCGTCGAACTGATGATCGCGATGCTGCTCGGCCTCGTGCTGATTGCCGGGATCATCCAGGTCTTCCTCGGCAACCGCCAGACCTACCAGTTCAACGAGGATCTCGCGCGCATCCAGGAGAACGCGCGCTTCGCGATCGACACGCTGAATTACCGCACGCGCATGGCGGGTTACATGGGCTGCATCGCCGATATCGACGTGTTCAACAACCTCGATGTGCCGGCCGATGACTTCACCTTTGCGCTGGGCGAGGCCATCCGCGGTTTCGAGGCGACGGGCACGGGCGTCGGCCAGACGATGAACCTGCCGTCCGCGGCGGGCACCACCGCCGACTGGGGACCCAACCTCGACCCCGCACTGTTTGCAGCCGGCAATCCGCCGCTCACGGGCAGCGACATATTCGTCGTGCGCAACATCAGCACCGAGGCCACCGCGCTGGTTCCGCCCTACCAGCAGTCGGCGGGGGTGTTCACCGACGCCGAGGTCGGCCAGTACGAGCGCGGTGACATCCTCGTCGTCACCGACTGTCAGAAAGCGTCGCTGTTCCAGGTCACCGGAAACCCGCCCGGACCTTCGAACCAGTCGGTGGGCATCCGCGTGAATCACAGCCAGGACGGGGTACCGCAGCCGGGCAATGCCGTCGTGGTCTGGCCCTCGAACCAGCAATACACCGCAGGCTCCGAACTGTCACGCATGGAAACCTACGCGTTCTACGTGGCGATCGGCCAGGACGGCGGCCCGGCGCTGTTCCAGCGCCGGCTCGTGCGCAGCGGCACGAATGCGATGATGCAGAGCGAGGAACTCGTCGACGGCGTCGAGAACATGCAGGTGCTCTACGGCGTAGACCTCAACGGCAACCTGGCGGTCGACGAGTACCGCACAGCCAACAGCGTCGCCGACTGGGACCAGGTCGCGAGCGTGCGCATCAGCCTGCTGATGCGCGCACCGCAGGAATACGGCACGGAAACCGATTCGCAGCTCTACGACGTCAACGGCACGCGGGTGCAGGCGCCCGACGACCGCCGACTGCGCCAGGTGTACACGACCACGGTCACGATCAGGAACCGCATGCCATGAACACCGCAACCGCACGTCATCCGGACTTCGCCAACGCCGACGTACACCAGCGCGGCTCGGCGCTGATCGTCGGCCTCGTGTTCCTGCTGGTGCTCACGCTGATCGGTGTCGCCGCGATGGGCACCACGACGATGCAGGAGCGCATGGCGGGCAACCTGCGCGACCGTAACCTCGCGTTCCAGGCTGCCGAAGCGGCGCTGCGCGAGGGCGAGCAGTTCCTGCAGCAGGCCGCGCTGCCGCCGTTTGACGGCTCGACGACCGGCCTGATCATGCGCGAAGAGAGGGGTGGCCGCACCGTGTTCTGGA
>PWYM01000240.1 GCA_003567855.1 Gammaproteobacteria bacterium
ACGCTCGCGCGAGATGAAGCGCGCCATCAGCAGCGACATGCGCGCCGGATCGACCTCGGTGATGCCCAGGCAGAAACACACCGCCGAGTTCGCCGCCGAACCACGACCCTGGCAGAGGATCCCGCGCCCGCGCGCGAAATGCACGATGTCGTGGACGGTCAGGAAATACGGCTCGTAGCCAAGGTCTGCGATCAGCGCGAGTTCGTCGTCGACGAGGGCGCGCACGCGCGCCGGCGCCCCCCCCGGCCAGCGCCGCGACATGCCCTGCTCGGTCAGGCGTCGCAGGTGCGCGGCCGGCGTGGTGCCCCCGGGCACGAGCTCGGCCGGGTACTCGTAACGCAGTTCATCGAGCGAGAACCGGCAGCGTGCGGCGACGCGCACGCTCTCGGCGAGCAGTGCTGCCGGGTAACGGCGTGCGAGCCGCGCACGCGGGCGCAGGTGGCGCTCGCCGTTCGGGTACAGCACCCGCCCGGCGCGCGACAGCGGCACGCGCCGCCGGATCGCCGTCAGCGTGTCCTGCAGCGCACGCCGGCCGCGCACGTGCATGTGCACGTCGCCGCTTGCAAGCCGCGGCAGGCCGACGGTTTCACCCAACCGCTCGAGGCGCCCGAGCCGCCGCCGGTCGTCGCCGTCGGCAAGCAGTTCGACGGCGATCCACGCGCGTCCGGGAAAGTGGCGCGCGAACCAGCGCCCATCGGCCTCGTCCGGTTCGGACGCCGGCAGCCACAGCGCAAGACAGCGCTCGATGTCGGTCTCCAGATCGGCGCGCTCGAGACGGTAGCCGCCCTTGGCATGGCGCCGGCGTGCGCGCGTGATCAGGCCGCCGAGCTCGGCATAGGCTTCGCGGTCGGTGACCAGCAGCACCAGGCGCAGCCCGTCCTCGCAGCGCAGCTCGCTGCCGATGACGAGTTCGAGCGCAGTGTCGCGCGCGGCCTGGTGGGCGCGTACGACACCTGCCAGCGAGCATTCGTCGGTGATCGCGAGTGCGCGGTACCCGAGTGCCACGGCGGTCGTGACGAGTTCCTCCGGGTGCGATGCGCCGCGCAGGAAGGTGAAGTTGCTGACGCAGTGCAGTTCGGCATAGGCAGGCGTGTTATAGGGTGCTGCATCGGATGCTGTATCGGGCGCGGTCGACCCGTTCGACGCCGCGGGGCCGGTGGCGGGAGTCATCCGAAGATGCCGTGCAGGTACCAGCCGCGCGCGTCACGCCGCTCGCGGTAGATCCACAGCCGGCTGCCGCGGCGGCTGACCGCGACGTAGTAGTCGCGCGTAATGTCGCTCCCGTCCCACCAGCCCGTCTCGATGCGCTCGGGGCCGCGCACCAGCACCAGCGCACCCTCGTGTTGCGGTCGGCCGTCGTGCACGTCGAGCGCCAGCGGCGTGTCGAGCATCCACAGCGGACGTGGCGGGTGTGGCATCGCGGGCGTTTCGCGCCGCGTGGTCGTGACGTCTTCAACGCGCTGCCACGCAGCCTCCGGCCGGTGTTCGTCAACCGGGCACAGCCCGTACACCGCATCGGTACCCAGCCGTGCCCGCAGGCGCTCGACCAGGCGCGGCACGCCATCAGTGTCGCCCGACGACCTGCCACTGTCGTCGAACAGGTCGGCACGCGCATCGGGCGGCAGCGCCACCAGCGGCGCGCTGTCGAGCACCAGGGCCACGACGGGTGCGGCCAGCCGCGTCCGCTCCAGCCGGTGCATCAGCAGCGACAGGCAGTGGCCCGCATCGCGCGAGGGGACGGTCAGCGTGTGTTCGACCACCGTGGCCGGGTGATGCAGGTGGTGCAGCGTGAGCCGCAGTGCCGTAATGCCGGCCTCGCGCGCATCGAGCTGCGCGGCGAGCCGTGCGAGCAGGCGCTCGAGCACGTGTCCGAGCTGCACCAGCGCGGTCGTCTCGGCCGGCAGCTCCAGTCCCGCGTGCAGGCGCGTGCGTCCCTGCCATGCGGGCTGCGGGTCGGGTTGCCGTCCGAGTGCACGGTCGAGCGCGTCGAGGCAGTCGGGACCGAAGCGCCGCGCCAGTCCGTCGCGGGGCAGCCGCAGGCAGTCGCCGAGCGTATGGACCCCCATGCCGGTGAGTGCGTCGACGGTGCGCTGCGGCCAGCGGCATACCGACAGCGGCAGGTGCGACAGCGCCTGTGTGTCAGCGTGCGGGGTGTATCCGGGTGCGGCGTCGCGGTGACCGGTATGACGTGCGCCTGCACCGCGCGCCAGCCAGAGGGCTGCGGTGGGTGTTGCAGCAACGGCCGGCTGCAGCGTGTACGCGTCGCCTGCGGCGTGCACGACCCGCCGCAACAGTGCCCGACGCCCGCCGAAAAGCCGCAGGCTCGCCCCGATCTCGACCAGCAGTGCGTCGGGAGCGACCACGCTGACGCGCGAGGAGTAGCGCGACAGTGTCGCGGCCAGCGTTTCCAGCGCCTCGCGTTCGAGCCTCGGCCGACGCGGCACGCAGTGCAGCGCCGGCGCGAGTGCGAGCGCGGCATCGAGTGACTGCCCGGCGTGTACGCCCTGCCTGCGCGCCGCGGCGTCGACGGCGACCACGCGACGCTGCTCGAACACCGCGACCCCGCGCACCGCCGGGGCCTGCGCCTCGAGCGCGAGGGCCGGCAGATCCAGTGCCAGCCACAGCGGATCGGGCCGGGGGGGACGTCGGAGCGATGCGGCCTGCGTGCGCGGTGCGACCGACGCTGCCGCCGCCGTGGTGCCGGCTGCCGCTGGGGCTTCGGACGATGTGGTCGGGGCTTCGGACGGCGTGGCCGGCACCGGCAGTGCCGCCTCCGGAAAGAGCTCCAGCGTGTGGTCGCGCGCCTTCATGCCCGCTCACCTTTCCGGACATCGGTCTTCTTCGACCCTGATGCCCAGCGCGGCCAGCGACAGGCGCTGTGGCCGCATGCCCCGCCCCTTGAGCACGTGCA
>PWYM01000063.1 GCA_003567855.1 Gammaproteobacteria bacterium
GTCAAGAACAACCACCGCCTCTTCTCCCGCGCGATTTATTGCCCTGATTCTGCCGTAGTATGTGTCATTGGGAGTCAGTCCTGTAACATCAACCGCATAGGCAGAGTATATTGCAGCAAAACCTACAACTGTTCCTTCTGCAAATCCCGTGTCTGTCGAAACTTCAACTATATAGACAGTATCGGATGGATTTTCCGGTACCGAGTCTGTCCAGGTAATGGTAAGACTGCTTATATAAACATTTCCCCAGTCCGGAACCGGCAGTGAGCAACGTGTTACCTCAAGAGACGGTGCAATAAGTGTTTGGGCGGGGATCCCCTTGCGGTTGACAGCCAGAAGCCTGCCGTAGTATGTCGTATTGGGGGTAAGAGTTGTTACAGCCGCGTTATGATCAGACCTTAATGCCTGTGTTCTTTCCAAACCTTCCCCGAATCCAATATCAGTTGAAAGGTCTACTATATAAGCAGTATCCGGCGGATTATCGGTATCGGCCCAGCTGACAGTGATGCTGCTGATATTGATATCTCCCCATACCGGGGCAGGCGGAGAACAGAGCGTAGCATTCCATTCCTCCATATCAGAAGTTACAGATTCCCCCTGATGGTTAAAAGCAGTAACCCTGGCATAATATGTAGTGTTTATTTCAAGCCCTTCAAAAACAACGCTTCCTGCATCACGGACAGTCTGGGAACTGTGTACAGCCGCCGGCGCATCAAACTCGCTATCAGTTGAAACCTCAACAAGATATATTGTGGAGGGAGGATTCTCTGAATCAGTCCAAATAACTGTCATGCTGCTGATAAAAACATCCCCCCAATCCGGCTCGGGCGCGGAACTGAGAGTCACAAATAAAGGAGAAACTGTACTGTCGGCTTCTTCTCCAGCACGGTTAAAAGCAGATATCCGGGCATAGTAAGTTGTATTGGGAGTGAGTCCTTCAACTGTCACTTCCATATCAGAGTAAATACCTGAGTTGCTTATAAGCGGCTCCGACATTAACTGATCGGTTGACAGTGAAACCACATACAGCGTATCATCCGGATTGGCCGGAACAGATACATCCCACGGTACCGTTATGCTGCTCACATGTACGGACATTCCGTCCCAGTCAGCAACCGGATCAGAACAAAGCGTAACACGCGGATCATCAAGCATGGCCACTGTGGGAATACCATTATGATTAATCGCCCTGATACGCCCATAATATGTGGTATTTGGAGTAAGTCCTGGTACTGCAGCTGTAATATCTCCTCGTTCTTTAGCAACGCTTTTAATAGTTCCTTCAGAAAAACCCATATCAGTTGAAACTTCAACAAGGTAAACTGTATCTTCGGGATTTACTGTGTCGCTCCAAGTGATATTTATATGTGTTACATCAACACTAAGCCATGCAGGAACAGGCACAGCGCAGACCGATGCGCTTGCACCGAGAAACACAGGGCCCGCCTGGGCTCCTGCATGATTTATAGATGTAACCTGTGCGTAGTAAGTGGTATTTTCACTCAACCCCACTACTACCGCTTGTCCTATTCCGGTTCCCCTTACAGTCTGGGAACTTTTTATTGTCCCTTCGGCAAACCCGGAGTCTGTTGAAAGCTCTACCAGGTATATTGTTTCCGATGGATTGTCCGTCGGTGAAGAAGCGCTCCAGGTTACGGTCATACTGCTTGAGAATATATTCCCCCAGGCAAGGCCCGCGGGGTCGGAACATAGGGTTACTTCACTTTCAGGATCAAGATAAGCCGTAGCAGGAATTCCCACTCTGTTTATTGCTCTGACGCGCCCGTAATATGTGGTGTTGGGGGTTAAATCTGTAACAGTTTCATATATTTCTCCGCCTGCTCCCCGGGTGGCCTCCTTGGATTTAACGTGCCCTCCCGCAAAGTTTTCAGAATCAGTTGAAAGTTCAACCACATATATTGTATCAGCGGGATTATCCGGGTCTGACGCACCCCACCTGACCGTAATCTCGGTATTTGTTATGGCACCGGGGGCCGGAGACCATACAGCGACCGGCACGTTGGCAAGCGTTGCTTTTTCAAATGATTCCGACCAGGCGGAGACATTCGGCGCAGAATGTTCAACTGCGTCCCGGGCCTGCACCTGGTAATAATATGTAGTGTTGGGATCAAGAGATACCAGCGTATCGGTAGATGATCCGGCAAACCATTCGGAAGTAGATACCGCTACGCTGAAATTAGAATCCGTTGAATACCTTATCCTGTACGGGGTAGCATGTAACCCTATCCCCGAATCAACTGCCTCCGAAACATTGACCGTGGAGGAAGAGATATACGAAGTGACCGAAGCTACACCATGATCGGTTGGCGGGTCGAAATCTGTTTTAAAAGCAACACCCCCATTATTGGCGTAAGCCCAGGCCCCTATCTCCCCGTTACTATCAATAGCGCGGACTCTCCAGTAATACGAGGTATGTGAAGAAAGCCCGGTAAAATTGAAATGTTTTACATCAGTGTCATCACTATATGTTGCTTCAGATTCATAATCCACAGTCAGTGTACCGCTGTAGTCCGCCGAGGTCGCTAATTGAACATGAAATTTCATGTTCATTTCTGCATCATAGTTCCGCAGAAAAAAGAATGTGTATGGTTCACTCACATTGGTCCAGGCTCCATCAGTTATGTTAGTGCCACCATCCGTTTCACGCGTTGAAAGAGTATCCGGAGGAAGCGGCGGTCCCGATATATTCCTCAACGCCACAGCTTCTGAGGGAACTCCGTTTGCCACTACACGGAGCATCCAGTGACCTCTTGGCAGGTCAGCGGGAACCTTAAAATTTATTAAAGTGTCTGCGCCTGACCAAGTGAGAGGATATGCGGTCGGTGTAACATCTATTAGCATTCCGCCTTCGGACATAGAACCAAAATTTCCGGCTGTAAATTTCTGCA
>PWYM01000027.1 GCA_003567855.1 Gammaproteobacteria bacterium
AGGGCGATACCGCGCGCCAGGTGCGTACGCAGCTGCGCGAGCGTGCGCTGCTGCCGCTGGAAGTCACCGAGATCAGCGAGCGGCGCACCGGCAGCGCCCGCCAGCCCGGCGGCGCCCGCAGGCCGCTGTTCCGGCGCCGCATCGGCGCCGGTGACCTCGCGCTGTTCACGCGCCAGCTCGCCACGCTGGTGCGTGCGGGACTGCCGCTCGAGGAAGCCCTCGGTGCCGTCGCCGAACAGACCGAGAAGGCGCGCCTGAAAACCATCGTGCTCGGCGTGCGCGCCCGGGTGACCGAAGGCCACACGCTCGCTGACGGGCTCGCCGACTTCCCGGAAGCCTTCGGCGAGCTCTACCAGGCGACCGTGGCGGCCGGCGAACAGTCGGGGCACCTCGACGGCGTGCTGGAACGCCTCGCCGAGTACACCGAAACGCGCCAGCAACTGCGCTCGCGCATCAACAACGCGATGATCTACCCGGCGGTGCTGGTCGCAATGTCGGTCGCGATCATCACGCTGATGATGGTCTACGTGGTGCCCAAGGTGGTCGGGGTGTTCGAGGACACCGGCGGCGAACTGCCCACCCTGACGCGGGTGATGATCGCGACCTCCGATTTCCTGCGCGATCACGGCTGGCTGCTCGTCATCGCGGCGGTGGCCGGCGTGTTCGCGTTCCGTCGCGCCCTGCGCAACGAGTCCTTCCGGTACCGCTGGCACCGGTTCCTGCTCCGCATGCCGGTGGTCGGTCGCATCAACCGCGGTCTGAACACCGCCCGCTTTACGCGCACCTTCAGCATCCTGGCCGGCAGCGGCGTGCCGGTGCTCGACGCGATGCGCATCTCGGGCCAGGTCGTCGGCAGCCTGCCGATGCGTGCCGCCGTCGATGACGCCGCCGCACGCGTGCGCGAAGGTGCCTCGATCGCGCGCTCTCTGGGCGCAAGCAGGCTGTTTCCGCCGATGACCATCCACCTGATTTCCAGTGGCGAAGCCTCGGGCAAGCTCGACGAAATGCTCGAACGTTCCGCGGCAAACCAGGAGCGCGAAATGGATGGCCTGATCGGTACGATGCTCGGCGTCATGGAGCCGGTACTGATCGTCGGCATGGGCGTAATGGTGTTCCTGATCGTGATCGCGATCCTGCTGCCGATCATCGAACTCAACCAGCTCGTCATGTGATGTTGCTACGCCGCCTGCGGTGGTTTATAAGGCGGTCGTGAACGCCGCCCCTCTGCCGGGGCCCATTCTCCGCAACGCACGACGCCTGACGCTCATGAGTCGCGACTACGATGACAGCCCCGACACCGACGACGATTCCGAAGACGCCTCTTCGGAGGCGCCGGAATCCACCCTCGAGGTGCGTATGGACGACCTGATTACCGAGCTCGAGCGCGATGCGCGCCGCGACCGCCGCGACATGTCGGCGCGGCGCAAACTCGAGGAACTCATGGAGCTGCGCCGCGAGCGCAAGGACCTCGAGGACTTCGAGGACTACGATTTCTGATCATCGCCCGGCGCGTATCGCCGGGTCGGGCGGCCCTGCCCGTCAGTGAAAGTCGCGCGAGCGCGTGACCAGCGTCCCCAGCCAGCGACTGCGATCGACCAGCCGGTCGGCGATCACGTGCAGCACGTCGCCCTCGCGCTGCAGCCGTCCGCGCACCTCGAGCAGCCGCGCCTGCACCAGCGGCCGCCGCTGGCGCCGCGCGATGCGCTCCCAGACGATCACGTTCACGTAACCGCTTTCGTCCTCGAGCGTGAGGAAGGTCACGCCGCCGGCCGACCCCGGCCGCTGGCGCGTGATCACGATGCCGGCGACACGCACGCGCGCGTCGTCTCCGAGCCCCGGCAACTCGGCCGCCGGCCGGACCCGCCCGGGTTCGAAACGCGAGCGCAGCAGCGCGAGCGGATGACGCCCGAGGCTCAGGCCCGTGTGGTTGTAGTCGGCGGCGACGTCCTGGCCCTCGGTGGGCGGGCGCAGCATGGGTGTCGCCTCCACGACCGGGGCGTTGCCGAGCAGCGGCAGCCGACGCTCCACGCCGGTCACCGCCCAGCGTGCGCGGTGACGGTGTCCGGCGAGCGCGCGCAGCGCACCGGCCGAGGCGAGCGCCTCGAGGTCGGTGCGGTCGAGCGCGGCGTCCGCGGCGAGCGCCTCGACCGATGCCGGCGGCCGTGCGGCACATGCCGCGTGCACCCGCGCGGCGCCAGCCGACGACAGCCCGCGCACCATTGAAAGTCCCAGCCGCAGCGCCACCGCCCCGCCCTGCCCCGGCTCGAGCGTGCATTCGCACGCGCTCGTCGTGACGTCGACTGCGCGCACCTCCACCCCCTGTGCACGCGCGGTGCGCACGAGCTGCGCCGGCGCATAGAAACCCATCGGCTGGCTGTTGAGCAGCGCGCAGAAGAACGCCGCCGGGTAGTGGCACTTCAGCCAGGCCGAGACGTACACCAGCAGCGCGAAACTCGCCGCGTGCGACTCCGGGAAACCGTACTCGCCGAAGCCGAGGATCTGGCGGAACACCTGGCGTGCGAAGTCCTCCGGGTAGCCGCGTGCGCGCATGCCCTCGACGAGCCGCGTCTCGAAATGCCCGAGCCCGCCCCGACGCCGCCAGGCCGCCATCGCGCGGCGCAACGTGTCGGCCTCGCCGGGCGTGAAACCGGCCGCGTCGATCGCGAGCTGCATCACCTGCTCCTGGAAGATCGGCACCCCAAGCGTACGCGCGAGCACGCCGGCGACCTCCGGGCCCGGGTACTCGATCGGCTCCTCGCCGTTACGCCGGCGCAGGTACGGATGCACCATGTCGCCCTGGATCGGGCCGGGGCGCACGATCGCGACCTCGATGACGAGGTCGTAGAAGGTCCGGGGCCGCAGCCGCGGCAGCATCGACATCTGCGCGCGCGACTCGATCTGGA
>PWYM01000090.1 GCA_003567855.1 Gammaproteobacteria bacterium
ACACATCAGGCAGGCCCGCCAGGGCACGCGCCACGCGCACCTTCTCGCGCGCCGCCCCCAGCCCGATGCCGCACTTGTAGTTCAGCCAGTGCGCGGTGGACTTCACCCCGTACAGGCCCCACAGCTCACGCGCGTCCCACTCGCGGATGGCCAGCAGCAGGCGGTACTCGGCGGCGTAGAGGTGGCTGCACAGGTAACACAGCTCCTCGTCGAGGGCGTCGCGGGCGAAGCCTGCGTAGTCCGGGAGGCGGGGGATCGAGGCGGCCATCGCAAGGGCTCCGGATACTGTGTTTATATACAGTCATACTAGCGCTTTTCCATCACCAGATCAATGACTTGGACAAAGAGAAACCGCGCAGAACGCGCAGAAATCAAGGGCCGTCGGCGTGCCGTCCTCGAGCAGTCGCGCCTGCTGAATGGTGCCCACGCTGCCTGCCTGGCGCAGCGTCGGCGCGCTCAGCGCCCCGGGCGGCGGAACAGCATCTTCACCAGGCTCACCAGCCACTGCAGCAGCATGCCGCCGAACCAGACCCAGTCCCAGGTGACCTCGATCTCCTCGCCGGTGTCGAGGTCACGGGCGCGCAGGCGTCCTTCCATGCCATGCGGTCCCGACGGGATGATCGCGGTCTGCACCTGCCCGGTCCCCGAGTAGGCATCGTTGAAGCTGCCCTGCTGCACTTCGGCCTCGATGCGGTGTCCGGCAAGCGAGGTCACGATCAGTACCGGGAACTGGTAGAGCCCGTTCTGCGGCGGTTCGCCGCTGGCCTCCTGCATGCCGACCGCGAGGTTGCGCGCACCGTCGGCGGCCGCGGCCTTGACCACCGGTTCCGACAGTTTCATCCCCGACGGCTTGGCCTGCTGGTCGGTCTCGGAGCCCGCGGCCGCGCGCTGCTGGCGGGCGCGGTTATCGGCGGCCCTTTGCTGCTGCGCCGCCTGCGCCTGCGGCGGCGGACGCTGCGAGCGGTCACGCCCGCCCTGGCCCTGGCCGCGCGAGGCCTGCCGGTCGCGCCCGCTCATGCCGGGCGCTCCGTCGGTGCCCCGAGTCCCAGGTCCTCCGCGGACAACTCGATGGCTTCGGGTGTACCGGCGAGCAGTGCGCGGCGTACCGCCTGCTGCGAGCCGGCCTTGACGATCGCGCCGATGTCGCGGCCGCTGACGCCGGCATGGCGGGCAGCCAGTTCGACGGCCGCAGCAGGGACTTCGAAGCCGCACTTCTGGCGCCCGAGAAACAGCGTGAACAGTGCGGCACGCTGCTCGTCGTCGGGCAGCGGCACCTCGATGCGCACGTCGAAGCGCGAATCGATGGCCGCGTCGATCTGGTCGGGCAGGTTCGTCGCGGCCAGCAGAAACACGTGGCGCTTGGAGGCGCGCACCCCGTCGAGCTCCTGCAGGAACTGGTTGACGATTTCGCCGGTGAACTGGTCGGACCCCGGGCCGCCGCGCGGCGGTACGACCGCCTCGATCTCGTCGACGAACAGGATCGCCGGGGCCTGGCCGCGGGCGCGCTCGAAGGTCTCGCGTACCTTCTGTCCGGATTGGCCCACGTAGCCGGCCTTCAGGTCGGCCGTGGTCGCGGCGATGAACGGCAGGCCGCTCTCGTTCGCAAGCGTACGCGCGATCTGCGTCTTGCCGGTCCCCGGCGGGCCGTGCAGCAGCGCGGCGCGCGGAATCTCCACGCCCTGGGCGGCCAGCGTCTCGTGGTGGCGCAGCATCTCGCAGGTGACCTTCAGCTGCTCGAGCGTCTGCTCGGCGAGAATCAGCGATTCCCAGCGCGCGCCGCTGTCAACGCTCTCACTGGCCGCCTTGGTGTGCCGGGCGAGCACCTCGCGCCAGGTGGACTCGTCGGGCGCGGCGCCGCGTTCCTCGGCCAGCGTGCCCACGTCTCGCGCCAGCGTCGACAGCTTGCGCCCGGAGAAACCCGCCGTCGCCCCGGCGACGAACCCGGGCACCTCGGGCGCCATGCTGAGCTTGGCCAGCTCCAGTGCAAGAATCTGCGTGCGCTCGCTGGCGCCCGGCAGACCGATCTCGACCGCCGCGCCGAAGCGCGAGACGATCGCCTCGTCGAGCAGGTCGCGCCGGTTGGTGGCACCGACGACCCAGACACGCTGGTCCTCGGTGCCGACGCCGTCCCACTCGGCGAGGAAGGCCTGCACGGTCTCTTCGGTGGCCGCATCGGCACTGCTGCCGCCGCGCCGGGCGAACACGCCCTCGCACTCGTCGATGAACATCACGCAGCGCCCGCGCCCACGCGCGCGCTGCCAGATCTTCTTCACGTTCTCGCCACTCTGTCCGATATAACCGGCCTTCAGATCGGGCGCCTTAAGCGACAGGAAGTCCGAACCCGCGGCCTCGGCGATGCGCCGGGCGATTTCGGTCTTGCCGGTACCCGGCGGGCCGTAGAGCAGCAGCCCGCGCGGGGCCTTCGGGTCACCCCGGCTGAACAGCCGCACCTTGTGCATGATCGAGTGCTTGACCTCCGGGTCGAGCACGATCTTCGACCAGATCGCCTCGATCTTCTCCGCCGGCAGCTCATCGGGTTCGGGTGCGGCCTCGGACATCAGGTCCTCGCGCGAGAGCACGATGTTGTCCAGATCCCCCTGTTCGCGCGCCCGGTCGATCGCGTGTTGCGCGGCGCGCTCGACGAGCTTGAAGATGTCGCGCCCGCTCATGCGCCCGGAGAGGCCGGCGAGTTCGCGGCTGACCGCCTCGACGTCGAAATCCGTGCGCTTGCTGCCGAGCGCGACGGCGAACAGCCGCTGGCGCTGGTCGCGGTCGGGCGCGGGCACCTCGATCCTGTCGTCGAAGCGCGAGAGCAGCGCCGGGTCTATACGGTCGGGGTGATTGGTCGCGGCGAGCAGGTACACGTGCCGGTCGGTTTTCTTCACCCCGTCGAGCTCGGTCAGCAGCTGGGTGACGATCTCGCCGGTGAACGCATCCTGGTCGCCGCCATCGCGCGGCGGCGCCACGGATTCGATCTCGTCGATGAACAGGATGCTCGGCGCGCGCGATCGGGCCCGCTCGAACAGCTCGCGCACCCGCTGCCCGGACTGTCCGACGTAGCCGGCCTTCAGGTCCGCGGGGCCGGCTGCGATGAACGGCAGGCCGCTCTCGTTGGCCAGCGTGCGCGCGATCTGGGTCTTGCCGGTGCCGGGCGGACCGTGGAGCAGCGCCCCGCCCGGCGCCTTGTACCCCTGGGCGCGAATCACCTCGATGTCCTTCAGCGTCGCGCTGACGCGCTGCAACCGCGCCATCGTCTCGTCGCCGAGCACCAGCGAATCCCAGCGTGCGCCCTCGTCGACGGCATCGCTGCCGGACTTGCCGTGGCGGACCAGCACCTCGCGCCAGATCTCCTCGCGGATCTCGCCGCCGCGCTCGCTGGCCAGCGTGTAGGCGTCGCGCGCCAGCGTCGAGAGGTTGCGCCCGGAGAAGCCGCTGGTCGCACGTCCGAGGAACTCCGGCGGCGCGGCCGTGGCCTCGAGCTTGGCAAGCTCCAGGTGCAGGATGCGCAGGCGCTCGGGCGCCTCGGGCAGCCCGATCTCGACCGCCGAGCCGAAGCGCGAGACGATCGCCTCGTCGAGCAGATCACGGCGGTTGGTCGCGCCGATCACCCAGATGCGCTGGTCCTCGGTGCCGACCCCGTCCCACTCGGCGAGAAACGCCTGCACGGTCTCCTCGGTGGCCGAGTCGGCGCTCTCGCCGCCGCGCCGGGCGAACACGCCCTCGCATTCGTCGACGAAGATCACGCAGCGCCCGCGCGAGCGCGCCCGCTCCCAGATCTCGGCGACCTTCTGGCCGCTCTGGCCGATGTAGCCGGCCTTGAGGTCGGGGCCTTTCAGCGACATGAAGTAACAGCCGGCCGAGTCGGCGATCCGCCGGGCGATCTCGGTCTTGCCGGTGCCGGGCGGCCCGTGCAGCAGCAGGCCGCGCGGTGCCGCCTTGCCGCCCTTGGCGAACATCCGGATCTTGGCGAGCAGCTCGTTGTGGATCTCGGGCTTGAGCACGATCTTCGACCAGATCTCGGCGAGCTCATCGGCCGACAGCGCCTTGCCCTCGGGCTCGAGCTCGGCCATCAGCAGTTTGGGCGTCAGCACCATGTCCTCGGGCGAGGCCGCGGTCAGCACGCCGCGCTGCATCGCGCGCTCGACCAGCTTGACCAGGTCGCGGCCGCTGCGCCGGTTGGTGCGTGCGGCGACCCGGGTCGCGACCTCGTCGACGTCGAACTCCGCGGCCAGGGGCTTGTCCTCGAGCACGCGCTTGAGGATCTCGCGCCGGCCCTCGGCATCGGGCAGCGGGATCTCGATGCGGCTCGTGAAGCGGCTGAGGATGGCCGCGTCGATGTCCTCGGGCCGGTTGGTCGCGGCGAGCACGAACACGTCGCGCTCGGCCTTCGCCGCGCCCTCCATCTCCTGGAGCATCTGGGTGACGATCTCCTGCGTGAACGCATCGCCGCGCTCGGCGCCGCGGCGCGCCGCCACCGATTCGATCTCGTCGATGAACAGTACGCACGGCGCGCTGGCGCGGGCACGCGCGAACACTTCGCGAACGCGGTGGGCAGACTGGCCCGTGTACTCGGCCTTCAGGTCGGCGGTCGATACGGCCATGAACTTGACCCCACCCTCGTTGGCGAAGGTGCGCGCGATCTCGGTCTTGCCGGTGCCCGGGGGGCCGAACAGCAGCACGTTGGGCACGCGCACGCCGCGCGCACGCCACTGCTCGGCCTCACCGAGGATGCGCGCGGCGCGCAGCAGCTGGTCCTTGATGTCCTCGGGCAGCACCAGGCGGTCCCAGGTCTTGCTCTCGTCGCGGAAGGCGGCGTCGCCGCCGCGGACATGCCCGATCGCCACGCGCCAGTGCTCGTCGGTCGGCGGCTCTGGCAGGCTGTGCAGCCTCGCCTCCTTGACGATGTCGCGCAGCTCGCGGACCGAGGCGCCGCTGCAGCGCTCGACCACCCAGGCCGGTGCCGTCGTGTCGTCGAGCCCGGCTTCCTCGCAGGCGGTGTCGAGCACCAGCCGCCGACCCTCGGCATCCGGCGAGCGGATCTCGATGATCGAACTGCCGAACTGCGAGGCCAACCGCGGATGCAGGCTGCCGCGACGCTCGGTGCTCATGATCACCCACAGGCGGCTCTGCGCCGCCTCCTGGCGGCTCCACTCCTCCAGCCAGGCGAGCGCGCTTTCGCGCGCGGCCGGCGTGTCCTGTGCCGAGCCCGGTTGCGGAAACACGTGATCGGCATAGTCGATGTAGAGCACCGCGGGGCCCGCCCCGCGCCACGTGTTCCAGAATTCCTTGACGTCGGCGGCGCTGGCGAGCTGCTCGCCCTCGACGCGCACGAACTCGGCGAACACCGACTCGGCGATGCGCCGGGCGAGGTGTTCCTTGCCGTTGCCGGGATAGCCGTGCAGCAGCAGACCCGGCGGGGTGGCCGGATCCTGCAGGTTGAACAGGTCGATGCGCCGCAGCAGCTGTTCGAACACCGTGTCTTCGACCCAGGTCGAGTGCCAGACCGCCAGCAGCTGCTCGACCTGCTCGCAGAGACTCTCCAGCCGCGGGATGTTCTCGCGCTGCTGGCGCTCGCGCCACCACAGCGCGCCGCATTCGACGAACGGCTCGCGGATCGACGCGTAGATCCCGCTCTGCGCATTGACGGCCTGGTCGAGACTCGCGCCGTGGCGGTCGATCAGTTCGAAGCCCTCGCCCGCACCGACGCGCACGGCACTGCCGTCGGGGTCGATGCGGTACATGGCCACGTCGTCCTGCACCAGCAGCACCTGCGCCGGTGAGGGCGAGACCTCGGTGCCCAGCGTCGGCAGCCGCCGCTCGTAGATCGTCTTTTTGGCTTTAGCGTTAGACAGCGCCAGCGCCTCGTAGCGTGGGCCGTCGTCGGTGTCGATCGGATACTGCCCGCCGGGCTGGTAGCGAAGACTCTGCTCGCGCAGGCCCCCGGCCGCCTTGATCGCAACCAGGGGACCACGCCGCCGGGTCCAGACCTCGAGCACCAGCGAGAACACCACCAGCGTCACGTAGAACCCGACCAGCCCACCGATGGCCCCGTAGTTGGCCATGAGGATCAGGTTGTCGCGCCGGAGCAGCGGGTACCACATCAGCGCCACGTAATAGAGGATCCAGCCCAGCAGCGGCCATTTCGCCGCCTGCGGCAACCCCAGCACGGGCACCAGCAGCACCGAGCGCACGACCGTGCGGACGGGCTTCAACTGGCTGCGCGTCAGCAGCGAACGCGTGGTCCTGGCCGTGCCGGTACAGGCCTTGTGCAGCTGCGGGCGCAGCGCGCCCATCCGCGATTCGGCCTGGCGCAGTTCGCTCCGGGTCTGCGCGAGCGCCTTCATCTCGGCATTGACGGCACTGCGATACTTCGCGACCTGCTGTTGCAGCAGCCGCTCCCGGGCGCTGCCGGTACGCTCGGCGGAGGCCTCCTGCGCGCTTGCGCGCCCGGCGGTATCAGGCGGCGACCGAGTTGCCATGACATTGCCCTCCACTTCGGCGAGACGCGGACCGGCAGGGCTGCTGGCGCGAGTGAACACGCGCGCGTGCGGCTTGTGCCCTGCGATCGGGTTGCAGTAGCGTAAGAAGGGTGCCGGCATTCAAGAACGCGGCACCTGTCTGCCCAGGAAGCCCGGGAACGTGCCGAGCCACAGCGGCCCGAGGTCAAGCCCGGACGGAGCGAAGCCATGGTCGACCACATATCTGTCCTGTTGCACATCTACCCCCTGTTCTGGCGCGGCATAGGCGAAGGCCTGATCTTCATTGGCCTGGCCGTGGTGCTGATGCTCTTCTTCGGGCGGCCGGTTCCGCGAGCCTGAGCGGCGCCGGCGCCTCGGGATACGGCGCCCCCTGGACGGAGCAGCGCTCCGAGACCCTCGTGCGCTAACCGCCGAGCCCGCCACCGCTCTGTTGCCCGCTCTCGCGTTGGGCCACCAGCGCGATGATCGCGGCCTTGCGCTGGGAGGCCATGATGGCGCCCACGGCCCAGCCCACCAGGAATCCGCCGACCGCCATGAACACGGAGATCCCTATCCAGTCCATGGTGATCTCCCCCGGGTAAGGGTTCATCCTCATGAGGACGAGAAAGGTGGCCAGCCCCGCGAGCACGGCAGAGCCGAAGGCGAACAGCTCGCTTCCCAGGTCGGGGTTGCCGACTTGCTGTCGCGTGTTGTGGTTGACTGCCCGGAACCACATGCCCCGGCCCAGCCGCCACAGCGTCACGCGCTGGCCCGCGCTGCAGGGCAGGAGCATGTTCTTGAGCTCCACCGCGTGCTCCGTCCCGTCGTCCTTGCGCAACATGATGGTCTGGTAGCGCGTGGTTTTGGAGGTGACGGTGCGTTGCTGGGATACGGCATCGTAGGCCCCCGAGGACACCTCGACTTCGCTTCGGGTGTTCTCGCTGAGCACCTCGCCGCTGAGTTCGTATACCGCGAAACTGAGCAATGCCGCCTTGCCCTCGCCGATCTTCTTCGCCGTCATGTCGCCTCCCGGGTTACACCCTGCACCTGGAACGGAAGTACCGTGCCGAGCGCCAATGGTGCGGCGCCCCGGGGGCGGCGGCATCGACAGTTAGCGAGATTTAGCGCGCTTTAGCGCAGGAAGTCCGCGGCAAGCGACGACCGGCTCAGGCAGGAGGGCCTGCCCGGCGCGCGACCGCGGGACTGCCGGGCTCCGCCGGTTCGGCGGTGGGCGCGACGTTCGCGTTCAGGCGGAAGAGGTTGTGCGGGTCATAGCGGTTTTTCACCGCGACCATGCGCTCGTGATTGCGCCGGTAATTGGCGCGGATCTCGGCGGCCGTGGCGTCCGGTGCAGCGTCGGCGACGTAGAAGCCGTGCGCGTGGCGCGCGAGTTCGGCGTTCCAGAATCCGCGCATGTAGTCCATGTGGACGTCCGCGTCGGCCTGGCCGTGGCGCCAGCCGGTGACCCCCATCATGTTCGCCAGCGCGTCACGCTGCGGGAATGCGGTCGCGTCGGTGGGCACACGGGCGATCGCACCGCCGCCCTGCTGGAAGGAAATCACCGTGGTGCGCTCGGGATGGCCTTCGAGCCTGTCGGCGATTGCCGTCCTGAGTTCCGGGTTGATCCCGGCGACGAACCCGCTCCTGAGGTAGATGCCCAGCGCGCGCGGATCGTCGTTGTCGGCCGAACGCTGCAGCACCACGTAGTCGATCGGACCGATGTCGTCGGAGAGCGGCGTGCCCAGCTTGCGCAGCGGCGCCAGCGCCTTTTCCGCCTCCCGCTCGGCGCCCGACCAGCAGACCGACAGGTCGACCAATCCGTCGGCGCCGCCGGGCGGCAGCAGCACGGTCAAGTCCATCTGCAACGCGTCCGGCGCATGCTCGGCATATTCACCGAAGCGCGCGAGCACGTCGGCGGCCCGGCCCAGCGGGAAGCGCAGCTTGCCGGCGATCACCTCGCGCTGCATCGGGTGCAGCCGGAACTCGAACGAGGTCACGACACCGAAGTTGCCGCCGCCGCCGCGCACGCCCCAGAAGAGGTCTTCGTTCTCGTCGGCACTCGCCCGCAGCAGCCGGCCGTCGGCGGTGACGACCTGCACCGATTCGAGGTTGTCGACGCTCAGGCCGAAGCGCCGCCCGAGGCGCCCGAAGCCGCCGCTGGTCACGAGCCCCCCGACCCCGGTGTGCGATACCGTGCCGAGCGTCGTCACCAGCCCGTGGGCCATCGTTTCGTGGTCGACCTGTCCGAGCAGGCTGCCGCCGCTGACCCACGCACGTCGCGCCCCCGGGTCCACGCGCACGTGCCGGAACGGCGAGAGGTCGATCATCATCCCGTCGTCGCAGGTCGATGCGCCCGAGTAGCTGTGCCCGCCGCACTTGACCGCAAGCAGCACGCCGCCGTGGTCCCTGGCAAAGTCGACGGCCGCGCGCACATCGGTGGCGCCGGTGACCTGGACGATGAGCGCGGGATGGCGGTCGAACGACGGATTCCGGATCAGGCGCGCCTCGGCGTAGCCCTCGTCGTCGGGCAGCAGGACGCGGCCGCGAATGGCGGCCGCGAGCTCGGCGATGTCGGCGCCGCGCAGGGTGAGCGGCGAGCCGTCTCCCGAGACCGCGCGGACATCGCGCAGCCCCGCGGCACCGGCGGCCACGACCCGG
This sequence comes from Gammaproteobacteria bacterium, assembly GCA_003567855.1. Lineage (GTDB taxonomy): Bacteria > Pseudomonadota > Gammaproteobacteria > Steroidobacterales > PWYM01 > PWYM01. The sequence continues at coordinate 9,117 of PWYM01000090.1, forward strand.
TAGACCGCGCCGAAGGCGTCGAGCGGCGCAAGCGATGAGACCGCCGCGGCAGCCATGGCGGAGTGGCAGAAGGCACGACGTTGCATGGCAGGCTCCAGGCCCACGCGGACCTGACCCGACCGGTGTTGCGCGACAAGCACCCGTCGGGGCGGGCGTGCGGGCAGCAGGCGTGCCGGAGAACCTAGCAGCCTGCCGCGCGTCGCGCCAAGTCTCGGCGCGACGAATTGGAGCGCGCGTTCAATTTCAGCGCCGCGTCGGCTAGCGCCCGCCCGCGTCGCGCCTGAGCCTGCGGGCCTCGTCCTCGTCGATGTCGATGACCGTCACCTCCCAGCGGTGGCTGCGGCTGACGATGCGGAAGTGGAAGCGCCCGCTGTCGTCGATTAGCCGGTCGCCAACGGCGTCACCACGCTGCTCGGTAATGCGCCCTAGATAGCGACCAGTGGCTGCGTCGTATAGAAAGATCTCGATATTGGCGACGTCACGGTCACCATAATCCTGCCAGACCCGCCAGTTGGCGATCCACGGCCCCTGCACCGTGAACGAACGTGTCTCCTCGGTACCGGAGCCGGAAAACTCGCGCACGATGGTTTCGGCCGATGCGGCCGACGTCGCGCCAAACAGCAGGATCAAGAGCACCCGGGCACGCTGCAGCATCGCAATCACCTTCGTGTGGACCATCAACCGCCCAATGCGTGGCCGGCATCCATCAGACAATGGGTCCGAACGGCGGTTCCTTGCGCGCTTTAACGCGGCGGCGGCCGCCGCCGCGGCGTCGCCTGCTCCTGGAGCACGTTCGATGGTGCCGCGGTGTCGGTGTCAGCATCGGCGTCCTCCACCGGCTGTGGCGGCCTCGGCGCTGCACGACCCGGCGCGATGCGCGCGCGATCGACCGGCACCGCCGGTGCCACCGCGCCGGCACCGGGCGCGGTGCCCACGGCGCCACCGGCGCCTGCGCCCGAACCGCCGCTGACCGGCGCCGGGCTCCAGTCGTGGACCTCGCCGTCGGCCGTCGTGTAGGTGCCGGGGCGCCAGCCATCGTCACCGTCGCCGGGACTCACGTCGTGACCGGCACACCCCTGGTTGCACGACGGCGGCAGTGGCGTGCCGTGAGCCTGTTCGCGCTTGCCGTTGTAGTTCGCAATCAGGTGGGTCAGCGTCCAGGTCTCGGTGTTGCTGTCGTAGAAGACACGGGTCGTACCCGTGTAGTCCTCGGCGTGTTCCAGCGCGACCTGGTAGACGTTCTGGTCCAGCGGGATCGCGTGACCGGTGCGGGTGCAGTAGCGCTCGTGGTCCGGCGCCTGCGAGGCGACGACCTGGTTGCCGAGGTTCTCGTACGCGAGCATGTTCGGCGGGTGCGTTGCGACGAGGTTCTCGACCTCGTTCCAGGTGGCATGGAAATGCCTGGCCATCTTGTCGACGTGGATGTGCCGGGCGTTGGAGGCCGGATCGTTGTCGGGGCGGATCACGCGCAGCGTGTAGCCGTGAATGCCGCACACGTGCGTGGCGAGCACCTCACCGCCGAAGCCGCCCTGCAGCGCGCGGCCCTGCGCCGCCGCGTGGCTGGCGTACAGGGTGATGCCACCAGCGAGGGCAGCCAGGATGAACGTTCTCGCGGTCATCGCGCGATCCCCCTTTCGTGTTGTTCGAAAGGGCACGCTATGGGGCCGGCGCAGTGCGGGCAAGCGCGGAGGCCCGGTAACGAGACGGCGGTCACAGTCGGCAGCGCCGTGGTCGCCGTACCCGCAGCGACGTGCCGCCACCGATCGGACATCGGGTCCGACACCGTGTCCGTTCGGCCGCACAGCTGGTAGTTCCGTTGCCATGATCGCCTGCGCCGGCATACCCCATGCCCGCGTCTTCGGTCGCACGTTGGTCGTCGCGTGGACCGCCATCGCGCTTGCTGTCGCTCTTCCACACGAGCGTGGTGCCGTCACGGTCGGTCATGTTGCCGTTGGCGTCGTAGCTGAAGCGTTTCCCCGACCAATCCCGGCGCATCGGTGCCAATGAGCGTGAGCTACGCCAACGGCAACATCGACACCAGGACCGGGCACGGCACCTACAGCTACGACCCCAACCACCGCCACCGGGTGATGGCCACCGCCGAGCGCGCAAGTCCGGTCAGGCGGTGGGCGGCGGCGCTGGTCAGCGGCCGACCAGGTCGAGCCCGCCGTGTTTCTTCAACTCGATGCCGACCGCCCCGACCAGACGCACGATTGAGACCTCAGTTTTCAGGCGGGTGATCTGTTGTTCGGGGTGCGGGCCATAAACGGGTTCTCCCGAAATCTTGTCACGCCCTTCCCGAGCGATCTTTTTTTCGCACTTTTTCGGAGTGGCCTTACGTGATCCAAGAATGTACGCTTTTCGTGCACTAACAAAATTACGACAGGCACGCGAATGGCCAAGAGAAAAGTCCAAGCCGATGAGTGGGATGGTTCACGCCTGGCTCGACTGCGTAAAGCGGCCGGCCACACCCAGGCCGAACTGGCCGAGGCCATCGAGGGCGTCAGCCGGCGCATGGTCGCCTACTACGAGACCGAGGCCGGTCATCCCCCAGCGGTGCTGCTGGCCAGCCTGGCGCGGACGCTGGGTGTGAGCGTGGATGAACTGCTGGGGATCAAGGACATCCAAGTACCGACCAAGGCCCCCAGCCGGCGCGTCATTCGACGCGTGGAGAGAATCGAGGAACTGCCCAAGCGCGATCAGGATGCGCTGCTCAGAACCATCGACGCCTTCCTGGCCAAGCCAGCCTGATCAACGAACGCGAGAACGCCCATGCAACTGACCAAGCAAGACGCCCTGGACGCCATCGGCAAGCTACCCGACGATGCCGATTTCGATGAGATCATGTACCGGCTCTATGTGCTCGACAAGATCCGCAAGGGCCAGGAGGCGGCTGAGCAGGGGCGCACCATCAGCCAGGAAGACCTGCAGCGAGAAATTCAATCGTGGTGATCTGGTCGGCCCCGGCCAAGGCTGACCTCCGATCCATCCACGATTTCATCGCCGCCGATTCCCGCCACTACGCCAGGAAGGTCGTTCAGGACCTGATCGACAAGACCGATATCCTTGACCGGCTGCCGCGCGTCGGTCGGGTTGTGCCGGAACTCGGTGACGACAATATCCGCGAGTTGCTGCCGTTTTCGTACCGCGTCATCTACGAGATCAAGAGCGAGGTCGTGGTCGTCCTCGCAGTGGTCCACAAGCGGCGGGAGTTGCAGCCGGAGATACTAGGGAGATAAGGGGCTGTCTTGGGTTTGGGCATGGCCGGCGCTTCCAATGACATTGCCGGACTGCCTGCACGCGCTGCGTGAGCAGCGGAGAAGCTGCTTGATGCATTTCTGACCGAAAAGCGCCTGCGATTACTGGCACCCTGAGGACAGAGCATGACGAGGCTGACCATCGAACTCCCCGACAAGCTGGCCGAGGAAGCCGAAGCCGGCGGACTGCTCGACCACGGCGCCATCGAGACCATGCTGCGCGAGAACCAGCGCCGGCGCGGCGCGCGCCGAAGGCGTCAAAACTCAGCCGCGCGAGCAGGGCCCCGCTGTCGTCGGTGATCGCCGCCACGCTGCCCAGATGGTCGGCGTGCAGGTAGCGCGTCTCGTGGTTGTAGTCGCTGCGGCGCAGGTGCACCGCCACCGTCTCGCCGCTAGCGACGATGTAGTGGCGGTGCTCGGTGCCGTGGGGGCCGGAGACGC
>PWYM01000204.1 GCA_003567855.1 Gammaproteobacteria bacterium
GCTGCAGCAGGCCGCCGAGGCGCAGAACCTGTTCTTTCCGCTGAGCATGGGTTCGGAAGGCTCCTGCCAGATCGGTGGCAACCTGTCGACCAACGCCGGCGGCCTCGCGGTGCTGCGTTACGGGACCGCGCGCGAACTCGTACTCGGCCTCGAGGTCGTGCTGCCCGACGGGCGCGTGATGCACGGCCTCAAGGGGCTGCGCAAGGACAACACTGGCTACGAGCTGAAGAGCCTGTTCATGGGCGCCGAGGGCACGCTGGGCGTGATCACCGCGGCTGTGGTGAAGCTGTTTCCGACGCCGACCGAGAAGCAGACCGCGTGGCTCGCGGTACGCGATGCGGACGCGGCCTGCCGGCTGCTCGGGCTCGCGCGGCGGCTCAGCGGCGATTCGGTGACGTCGTTCGAATACATCAGCCGTGCATCGCTCGACCTCGTGCTCGCGAACGTCGAGGGCACCACCGACCCGCTCGACGGCGGTGAGCATTTCGTGCTCATGGAGCTGTCGTCGCCGGCGCCGGAAGGCAGCCTGCGCGAGGTCACCGAGACCGTGCTCGAGCAGGGCATGGCCGAGCGGCTCGTAGACGACGGCACGCTCGCCGAGTCGGGGCCGCAGCGTAGCGCGCTGTGGCGGTTGCGCGAGGCGATCCCGGAGGCGGAAAAGCACGTCGGCGGTTCAGTCAAGCACGACGTGTCGGTGCTGATCTCACAGGTGCCGGAATTCCTCGCGCTGGCCTCGGAGCGCGTGCGCGCAGTGACCGACTGCCGCATCTCGGCTTACGGCCACATCGGCGACGGCAACGTGCACTTCAACCTGCTCGCGCCCGGCGACGAGCCCGCGGGCGAATTCCGCAGCCGCTGGGGCAAGCCGATCTCGGACGCGATCCACGAGCTCGCCGCCGAGATGGGCGGTTCGTTCAGCGCCGAGCATGGCGTGGGCAAGCTCAAGCGCGGCGAACTCCATGCGCTCAAGGACCCGACATCGCTTGCGATGATGCAGGCGGTGAAGGCCGCGCTCGACCCGCGCGGCATCATGAATCCGGGCAAGATCGTCTAGCGGTGCGGTCGGGGCTCGGCCGCGCCCGCTGCGCTCAGTCGCGACTTTCCGGCAGTTCGGTACCCGGCTCGGGTGAGTCGTCCTCGAAGGTGCGCATGTAGGCGTAGATGTCGGGCATGTACGGCAGCACGTCGGGCAGCATGTCACCGGTGAGCGCCATCAGCGCTTCGAGGTGATCGGCCGCGCCGACGTCTTCGAGCACGCCCGAGCACTCGGCGATGCGCGCCTCGTTCCAGGTCTGGAATTCGGCGAACGCCTCGTCGCCGCCTCCCTCCTGCAGCGGCTCCAGCGCCTCCGTCAGCCGCGCGTCGCCGCGCTCGTAAGAGGCTTCGAGCAGCGCTGCGCGGTCTTCACCGACGGCCTCGGAGACCGCCGCCGCGGCGCCTGTGGACACCAGTGCGAGCTGGTAATAGGCCTGCACGAGCTGGAACAGTTCGTCCGAACCGCTCTCGGCGATCACGTCGGCGTAGCTGCCGAAATTGAAGCTGCACACCACCGCGCAGAGGCTCAGCGTGTCGAGCATCGCGGGGGCATCGGCGCGCGACGGCAGCGTCAGCGGACCGGCCTCGCGGGCCGGCAGGTCTGCCGTGGCCAGCAGCAGCAGCACGCAGGCGGACAGGGCGGAAAACAGGCCGCGTTTGCGCGGCGAGCGGTTGGGCATCGGAAGCTCCCGGGTGTGGACAGAGGGTCGGCGCATCGGGCGGGCCGCGCAGCATTGTACGCGACCCGGGCATCGTCCGCCCGGCGCCCCTCCCGCGCGTGCGGGGCCGGGCCTGATGGGTGGCGCCATGGCCCCTATAATGCCGACCATGAACGCAGCAACGGATCCAGCCTCGCCGGCCGCACAGGGCTACCGCATGCCCGCCGAATGGGCGCCACACCAGGCGACCTGGCTGTCGTGGCCGCACAAGCGCGATTCCTGGCCCGGCGTGTTCGACGAGGTGCCGCCGCTGATGGCGCAGGCCGTCGCCGCGCTGTCGCGCTCGGAGATGGTGCGCATCAACGTGCTCGACGCCGCCCATGAATCGACCGTCAGTGACCTGCTCGCCGCCGCCGGTGCGGACCGCGACCGGGTGGTGTTCCATCGCTTCCCGACCAACGACGCCTGGTGCCGTGACCATGGCGCGATCTTCGTGCTGCGCGCGGGCGCTGACGCTCCGCTCGCGGCGCTGGACTTCGGCTTCAACGCGTGGGGCGGCAAGTACCCGCCCTGGGCGCTGGACGACGCCATTCCACCGCAGATGGCCGACGCGCTGGGCGTGCCGGTGTACCCGGGTGGCATGGTGCTCGAGGGCGGCTCCATCGAGGTCAACGGTGCGGGGGCGCTGCTGACCACCGAACAGTGCCTGCTGCATCCCAACCGCAACCCCGGCCTGGACCGGGCGACTATAGAGGCCCGCCTGCGCGAAACGCTCGGCGTCGAGCAGATCCTCTGGCTGGGTGAGGGGATCGCCGGCGACGACACCGATGGCCACATCGACGACATCGTGCGTTTCGTCGCCGAGGACACCGTCGTCGCCGCCGTCGAGCGCGACCCGCGCGATGACAACTACGGTCCGCTGCAGCGCAATCTGGAACGCCTGCACGGCATGCGTCTCGCCGAGGGGCGGCCGCTGCGCGTCGTCGAGCTGCCGATGCCACGCCCGGTGATCCACGTCGACGGCGAACGGTTACCGGCAAGTTACGCGAACTTCTACATCGCCAACCGCGTCGTGCTCGTGCCGGTGTTCAACGACCCGGCGGACGCCGAGGCGCTCGCGGTACTCACGCGCTGCTTTCCCGACCGCGAACTGGTGCCGATCGACTGCCGACGCCTGGTTGCCGGCCTCGGCGCATTTCACTGCCTCACGCAGCAGGTGCCGGCCATTGGCTGAGCCGGCGGCGCCAGCGGCGCACGTCGATATTGCAGCAGCCCCGGCGATTGCCTAATGTGGTGGGCTTTGTCAGCATGCCCGGGGAAGCCGCCGGGGTTCTTGTCGCGCTTTCTCGCAGCGCTTTCCGGAGGTCGGGCCGATGCCGCAGTCCAGCGTCAGTGAATTCATCCGCCATCATTTTCGGCACTTCAACAGTGCCGCATTGGTCGATGCCGCGGATGGTTATCGATCGCACCTCGATGCGGGCGGTCGCATGCTGGTCACGCTCGCCGGCGCAATGAGCACCGCCGAGCTCGGTCTGTCGCTCGCCGAGATGATCCGCCGCGGCCGCGTGCACGCGATCTGCTGCACCGGCGCGAACCTCGAAGAGGACGTCTTCAACCTCGTCGCGCACGATCACTACGTGCGTATCCCGCACTACCGTGACCTGACGCCGGCCGACGAGGAAGAGCTGCTTGCCCGGCATCTCAACCGCGTCACCGACACCTGCATTCCCGAGGAAGAGGCGATACGGCGCATCGAGCGTGCCGTGCTCGACGAATGGCAGAACGCCGACCGGGCAGGGGAGTGCTACTTTCCGCACGAGTTCCTCTACCGCGTGCTGCGCAGCGGCAAGCTCAAGGAGCACTACCAGATCGACCCGGTCGACAGCTGGCTGCTCGCGGCGTGCGAAAAGAATCTGCCGATGTTCGTGCCGGGCTGGGAAGACTCCACGCTCGGCAACATCTACGCCAGTCACTGTATTACCGGTGAAATCGGCAACGTGCATACCGTGCGCAGCGGTATCGAGTACATGATCTCGCTCGCCGACTGGTACCGCAGCGCGAGCGACGGCCAGGGTATCGGGTTTTTCCAGATCGGCGGCGGCATCGCCGGTGACTTCCCGATCTGCGTGGTGCCGATGCTGGAGCAGGATCTCGGGGTCACCGATATCCCTCGCTGGTCGTATTTCTGCCAGATATCGGACTCAACGACGAGCTACGGCTCCTACTCGGGCGCGGTGCCCAATGAGAAAATCACCTGGGGCAAGCTCGCCGCGGATACACCCAAATACGTGATCGAATCAGACGCGACGATCGTCGCGCCGCTGATCTTCGCGTGCGTGCTGGGGCAGTAGGGGGTGACGGTGTCGGTCAGTGCACCCGAAACGCTCGCGACTGAAGAAGCCGCCGAGTGGTCGATCGAGGACGCATCCGAACTCTACCGGGTCGGTGCGTGGGGCGAGTCCTTCTTTCATATCAACGACCACGGTCACGCCGCGGTGCGGCCGGATCCCGGTACGGACCTGTCCATCGACATCGTCGACGTCGTACGCTCGCTGCGTGAACGCGGTATCGCGTTTCCTGTGCTACTGCGCTTCCAGGACGTGCTGCAGGCGCGCGTGAGGCGGATCAACGAGGCCTTTAGGGACGCAATACTCGAAGCCGGTTACGACAACGTCTACCGGGGGGTATACCCGATCAAGGTCAACCAGTTGCACGAGGTCGTCGAGGAGGTACTCGATGCCGGGCGTCCGTACTCGATGGGGCTGGAGTGCGGTTCCAAGCCCGAGCTGATCGCGGCGCTTGCGCACATGGAGGACGACGAGGCGCTGCTGATCTGCAATGGCGTAAAAGACACGACGATGCTGCGCATGATCATCGAGGCGCAGCGCCTCGGCAAGCGCGTGATTCCGGTGCTGGAAAAGTACACCGAGTTTCTCGAGCTGCGCCGGCTCGCGAAGGAATACAGCTATTCGCCGCGATTCGGTGCACGTGTACGCCTTGCCACTGCCGGCGCCGGGCGCTGGCGCGAGTCGGGGGGCGACCGCTCGAAGTTCGGCCTGTCTGTGCCGGAAATCGTGACCCTCGTCGAGGCCCTCGAGGCGAGCGGCGACACCGATGCGTTCCAGCTTCTGCACTTCCATCTCGGCAGCCAGATCTCCGACATCCAGATCCTGCGCCGGGCGGTCAAGGAGATCACGCAGGTCTACGCGAACCTGCATCGACGCGGTGTCCCGGTGCAGTACCTCGACGTCGGCGGCGGCCTCGGTGTGAACTACGATGCCGGTTACGCCTACGACGACCCGGGCATCGGCTATTCGCTGCAGGAATACGCGAATGCAGTGGTCTACGCGGTGCAGGAGGTCTGCGATGCCGCCGGCGTCGAACAGCCGGTGCTGGTTTCGGAGAGCGGTCGCGCGATTACCGCGCACCACTCGGTACTCATCGTCGAGGTGCAGGGCGCCTACGCCAAGGATCGCATCCACGACGGCTTCGTCCCCGAAGAAGACGATCACGCGACGGTACACAAGCTGCACGAGACCCTGCACTTCGTGACCACGGGTGACAACGGCTCGCCCACGCTCGCCGAGCTGCTCGAGGCGTATCACGACGCGTGGGAGGCACGCCGCGAAGCCGACACGCTGTTTGCACTCGGCTACCTGCCGCTCGAGCAGAAGGCGCTCGCCGAGCGGCTGTACTGGTCGGTGTGCACCGCGATCCTCGAGCGCGTCGACCGCCTCGAGGTGGACCCGCTGCCGACCGAACTCGCCGAACTCGAGGACCAGCTCGTCGACCAGTACCTGTGCAGCTTCTCGGTGTTCCAGTCGATGCTCGATCACTGGGCGATCGGGCAGGGCTTCCCGATCATGCCCATCGACCGGCTCGACGAGCAGCCCAGGCGTCGCGCCGTACTCGTCGATCTCACGTGCGATTCGGACGGCAAGGTCAGCCACTACGTCTCGGCGAACGCCGACAAGCGCTTCCTGCCCGTGCATCCGGTCACTGAAGGTGAACCGTATTACCTCGGGTTTTTCCTGATGGGCGCCTACCAGGACATCATGGGTGATGCCCACAACCTCTTCGGCCGCGTCTCCGAAGCGCACATCTATGCCGATGCCGAGGAGCCGGGCAACTTCTACATCGAGCAGACGATCGCGCCCACGTCGATCCAGGAGATGCTGGCGTCGGTGCAGTACTTTCCGAACGACCTGCACAGACGCATGAATGCGATTATCCGGCAGAAGGTCGAGGCCGGCGTGATCCGTCCACGCGCCGGCACCGAGCTGCTCGAGGAATACATGCGCTGTTTCCTGCAGAGCACCTACTACGACTCACGCGCGCGCTGACGCGCGCCGGGAGATGACGATGGCCCGAACCCGAGAGATCACGCTCGGCATCGTGCAGATGCGCATGTCGACCGACCCGGACGACAATATCGCGCGCGCGCTGGACGGCGTGCGCGACGCCGCCCGCCAGGGCGCGTCGGTCATCTGCCTGCCGGAGCTGTTCCGGTCGCGCTACTTCTGCCAGGAAGAGGACGCCGTGCACTTCGAGCTCGCGGAACCCGTGCCCGGGCCGACCAGCGAGGCGGTCGAGGCGCTCGCGCGCGAGCTCGACGTCACCGTCATCGCGAGCCTGTTCGAACGCCGCGCGCCGGGGCTCTACCACAACACCGCGGCGGTACTCGACGGCGCGCGCGGCTACGCGGGCAAGTATCGCAAGATGCATATTCCCGACGACCCCCGCTTCTACGAGAAGTACTACTTCACCCCGGGCGATCTCGGCTTTCGCAGCTTCTCGACCCCGCACGGCGAACTCGGCGTGCTGGTGTGCTGGGACCAGTGGTATCCGGAGGCCGCCCGCCTGACGGCGCTGCGTGGTGCCGAGATCCTGTTCTATCCGACGGCGATCGGCTGGCACCCGGAGGAGAAGGCCGTGCACGGCGCCAACCAGCAGCAGGCGTGGGAAATCGCCCAGCGCGCCCACGCGATCGCCAACGGCTGTTTCGTCGTCGCGGTCAACCGCACCGGGTTCGAGCCGGACCCGCGCGGTGACGGCGGCATCGAGTTCTGGGGTCACAGCTTCATCGCCGCGCCCGACGGCTCGATACTGGCCATGGCGCCCGACGACGAGGAGGCGGTGATCGTACAGCGCATCGACCTCGAACAGCTTGCCGCGCTGCGCCACGGCTGGCCGTTCCTGCGTGACCGGCGCATCGACGCCTATGACTCGCTGACGCGTCGCTTCATCGACGACTGACCGCGACACCGGCTCCCCGATGTTCGACGCCGAACTGCTCGCCGCCTTCGACAGCCTGCGCGCGCGGCGGCGCCCGCTGGTGATCGCGTGCGTCGTCGACACGCAGGGTTCGACCTATCGCAAGCCGGGCGCGGCGATGCTGCTCGCGCCCGACCCCGATGGCGAAGACGACCGGTTCGACGGACTGGTCAGCGGCGGCTGCCTCGAGGGTGACCTGCTCGAGCACGCGCGCGCCGCGGTGAGTGCCGGGCATGCGCTGGAGGTCACCTACGATCTTCGCGACCCCGAGGTCGACGCGCTGTGGGGACTCGGGCTGGGCTGCGCCGGGCTGATCCGGCTGCTGCTGGTGCCGGCGTTTCCCGAGGATGAGCATGCGCCGCTGGATATGCTCGCGGCCTGCTACCGTGAGCGCCGGCCGGCGCGGGTGCAGTGGGTCGTCGGCGAGGGCGGGCGGCCCGGACGCGGTGCGATGCGCGTACTCGCAGGAGGCACCGAATACCGCTGGCCGCCCGATGACCGCTGGCCCGCCGGCGTCGACGCGTCGGTGGACGCCGATGCCGGAGCGCGCCTCATCGCACACGACGGCACCCAGATCCTGTCCGTGCCTTTACGTCCGGCACCGCGGCTGCTCGTGCTCGGGGGTGGACCCGACGCGCTGCCGGTATGGCGCTTTGCACGCGTCATGGGCTGGGACTGCCCGGTGCTCGATCATCGTCCCGCGTACCTCGCGAAGCTGCACGCCGCCGGCGTGAGCGATGCGCGCCTGTGCGTAGCCACGGAGCCGCCGCCCGCCGAACTGCTCGCCGATTGCGATGGTGCACTGGTCATGAGCCACCATCTCGACACCGACGCCGCGCGGCTCGCGCAGCTTGCCGTCAGCAGGGTGCCGTGGGTCGGCCTGCTCGGCCCGCGTGCGCGGCGCGAGCGGCTCCTTGCGGACCTGCCAGCGGATGCCGCCGCAAGCCTGGCGCCTCGGCTGTCGGCGCCGGTCGGACTTGACCTCGGTGGCGAGGGCGCGGCATCGATCGCACTCGCCGCCGTCGCGCAGTTCCAGGCGGTGCTCGCCGGGCGTCCGGGTGGGCATCTCGCAGGCAGCCCCGGGTCGTCATGCCCGCACACCGTGGAGTTCGATCGATGAGCACGCGCAGGCGCGACATTGCCGGCGTCGCTCGCAGGCGGCACCCCCCGGGGACTGCGCCGGGCGTCGTCCGACCGCCCGCCGAGGCGGCAGTCAGTCGCGTGACGCTGATCCGCTACGGGGGCGATGCGTACGTCGAGCGCGATCTTCCTTCCATCGAGGCCCTCGACGAATACGCCCTCCACGACGGCGTAACCTGGGTCAACGTGGACGGACTCGCCGACGCCGCGCTGATCGTGGCGCTGGGCCGACGCTTCGGGCTCCATGATCTTGCGCTCGAGGATGTGGTCAACGTGCACCAGCGCCCCAAGCTCGAGCGCTACGGTGATCACCTGTTCGTCGTGATGCGCATGCCGCATCCGGGCACCGCCTTCGACGCCGAACAGGTATCGCTGTTCATTGGTGACGGATTCGTGCTGAGTTTCCAGGAACGTGACGGCGACTGCTTTGACGCGGTACGCGGGCGGATACGCGAGCAGCGCGGGCGCCTGTGGCAGAGCCGTTCCGATTACCTGGGTTATACGCTGCTCGACGCGATCACCGACAGCTACTTTCCGGTGCTCGAAGCCTACGGTGAACGTCTCGATGCGATCGAGGAGCGGGTCCTGGACGGTGCCGACATCGACGCGACTCGCGAGATTCACCTGGTGCGCCGCGAGCTGCTTGCGATACGCCGCGCCGTCTGGCCCATGCGCGAGGTGTTCAACACGTTCGCACGCGGTGATCTGCCCGAAGTCACCGACACGACGCTGCCGTACCTGCGCGACTGCTATGACCACGTCTCACAGCTCATCGACATCATCGAGATCTACCGGGAGGTGGCTACCGGGCTCGTCGAGACACACCTCTCCAGCGTCAGCATGCGCACCAACGAGATCATGAAGGTGCTGACGATCATTGCCACCATCTTTATTCCGCTCGGAACCATCGCCGGCATCTATGGCATGAACTTCGACCCCGAAGCCTCGCCGTGGAATATGCCCGAGCTGTCGTGGCGCTTCGGCTATCCGTTCGCACTCGGGGTAATGGCGGCGGTCGCAGGCGGGCTGTTGCTCTGGTTCCACCGGCGCGGCTGGTTGGGCGGGCGCCGCCGCCGCGGACGCTGAACCATGTCCATGTGGCTGGCCCTGGCCGCGGTGCTGGCAGGCCTTGCGATCCTCACGCTGGGCGGTGAGGCGCTGGTGCGCGGCGCCGCCGGGCTGGCTCTGCGCTTCGGGCTCACGCCGGCGGTCATCGGGCTGACGGTCGTCGCCTTCGGCACGTCGAGCCCGGAACTGGCGGTCAGCATCGATGCCGCGCGCGCCGGCCTCGACGGCATCGCGGTCGGCAACGTGGTCGGCTCCAACATCGCCAACGTCGCGCTGATCTGCGGCATCGCCGCGCTGGTGCGTCCGCTGGTCGTCGAGGCGCGGCTGGTGCGCGTGGACATTCCGCTGATGCTCGCGGCGTCGGTGGCGGTCGCCGCGCTGCTGCTGGTCGGCGGCGGGATCGGGCGGCTTGCCGGCGCACTGCTGGTGGCCGCGCTGGTTGCGTGGATTGCCTGGCGAATTGTCGTCGTGCGCCGGGAGTCGGACGCGGTACGCGACGAGTTCGGTGCCGGCATCGACACCATACTCGCGTTCCCGCTCGGCCAGATCGCACTGATCGTGCTGGGTATCGGCACGCTCGCGCTGGGGGCGACGCTGCTCGTCAATGGCGCGACGGTCATCGCGCGTGGCCTGGGGCTCACGCCCGCGGTCATCGGCCTGACCGTCGTCGCGGTCGGTACGAGCCTGCCCGAGCTCGCGACCTCGGTGGTTGCCGCGCGTCGCAACCAGGGCGACATCGCGGTAGGTAACATCGTCGGGTCCAACCTGTTCAATCTGCTCGCGATACTGGGGCTGACCGCGCTTGTGCTGCCGTTATCGCGTGCCGAAGTCACCGTGATCGACCTCGGGGTGATGCTCGCCACGTCGGCGGCGCTTTGGGCGATCCTGTGGCGCGGCGTACGCGTGGGACGCGTAGCGGGTGCGCTGCTGCTCGCTTCGTGGCTCGTCTACATGGGCTGGCTGCTGCTGGTGCAGCCCTGACGCGCACCCGGGGCGTTCAGCCCGGGCGCGTCGCCGCGGGCACCAGCAGTACCAGCTGCCGGCTGTTGCGGCACACGGCCTCGGCAGTGCTGCCCAGCAGCAGTCCGGTCAGCGGGTTGCGCCCGCGCCGGCCGACGATCACCAGGTCGGCCTGCTGTTGCGCGGTCACGCGGGTAATGACCTCGCTCGGCTTGCCGTGTCCGATGAGTTCGACGTCAAAGGCGTTGCCTCCGGCGCGTGCGGCCAACGCGGCGATGTGGGCCTCGATGGCCGCGCGTTCTTCGGCTTTGTCCTCGGCCTTGTCCCAGCGGCCGACGGAAACCACGACACCCCGGTCGCAGCACGGCAGGATTTCGAGAAAGGCGGCTTCGGCACCGGCCGCCGCGGCCGAGCCGTCGGTGGCGAGCAGCGGTCGGCAGATCAACTCGGCCGACCCGGTGCTCTTGCCATCCACCGGTGCGAGCAGCAGCGGACGATCCGCCAGCCGAGCGAGATTCAACGCCGTGCTGCCGAACAGGAATTCGCGGATCACGCTGTGTCCCTGGGTGCCGGCAAGAATCGTGTCGGCACCGCAGGCGTCGGCGGCGGCAACCAGTTCGGATGCGACGGGGCCGGTGCGTACGGTCCAGTCGACCGCCAGGCCGGTGCTTGCCGCGAGTTCGTCGGCGGTCTCGGCCAGCCGACCTTCGTAGTGCTCTTTGTGACTGAGTTCCGGCGCCTGGGTGTAGCCCGCGGAAATGACATAGGTCAGTGTCAGGCGCTCACAGCCGAAGGCCGACAGGCGGGAGAACTGGGCCCGTACCTGCGGCCAGGCGGGTGAGAAGTCAATGGCGACCAGGATATGTTTCAGCATTTCACGTCTCCGTTGTCCGGATTTTCCGTGCGTCGCGTCGATTCGCGGTTGGGTGGAGGCGTCCGGGTCGGACGCCACGGGCTGATGTCGCCTTCCACGGTCAGGCGCCGCCAGCGCCAGAATCCTTCCAGATCGATCCGATAGGGTCCCTCGGCGAGCGCCTGCGCGCGGTACACGGTGACACCATCGATGTTGTCGACGGCGTAGTCTTCCGGGGCATCAGGCGCTCTTGCCTCCGCCGCAGGCAGCGCGGCACGCCCGCCGCAACAGCCGTGCCGTGGCGTGGCGCGCAGGGTCAATACGCCGCCGTGCCTGCGTACCCAGTCGCGCGCTGCCGGGGTGAGCTGGAGTTCAGCCATTACGGAGTCGCCGCAGGGGCAATGCCGGGCTGCGTCTCCGCCGGGAACCAGTGCTTCGTCCGGTTGGCGATGCGCACCAGCGCCAGCATCAGCGGTACCTCGACCAGCACGCCCACGACCGTCGCCAGCGCCGCACCCGATTGCAGGCCGAACAGAGCAATGGCCGCCGCCACCGCCAGCTCGAAGAAGTTGCTGGCACCGATCATGGCACCCGGCGCCGCCACAGAGTGCTGCACCTTCCAGGCCTTCGCCCATCGGTAGGCGATGAAGAAGATCAGGAATGTCTGGATGATCAGCGGGATCGCGATCAGGAGGATGTGCAGCGGGTTGTTCAGGATGACCCCGCCCTGAAAGGCGAACAGCAGGACCAGCGTGAGGATGAGGCCAATCGGCGTGACCGATCCGAGCCGCTTCATGAACACGTTGTCGAACCACTCCACGCCCCTGCGCTTGATCAGCGTGATGCGCGTGAGATAGCCGGCCGTCAGCGGTATCACGATGTAGAGAAAGACCGACAGCGCGACCGTATCCCAGGGCACATGAATATCGGAGATGCCGAGCAGCAGCACGACGATGGGCGCGAAGAGCACCAGCATGATCAGGTCGTTCACCGACACCTGCACCAGCGTGTAGGCGGCATCGCCGCGGGTGAGGTAGCTCCAGACAAACACCATCGCCGTGCATGGCGCGGCGCCGAGCAGGATGGCCCCGGCGAGATACTCCCGCGCGAGATCGGCCGGAATGAAGGGTTCGAACACCACGATCAGGAAGAACCAGGCGATGGCGAACATGGTGAACGGCTTGATCAGCCAGTTGACCGTGGTGGTGATGATCAGGCCCTTGGGCTGCCTGCGTACCCCGAGAATGGCGGAAAAATCGATCTGCACCATCATCGGATAGATCATCGCCCAGATCAGGATGGCCACGGGGATGGATACCTGGGCGTATTCGAAGCGTGACAGCACGTCCGGCACCACCGGCAGAAACTGGCCGATTGCCACACCGGCGATCATGCCCAGCGCGACCCACACGGTCAGATAGCGCTCGAACCGGCCCATGCCCTCCTTGGTGGAGGGGGCATCATCGGCAACGTGATTGGTGTCACTCATCGGAAATCTTCGCTCCAGGGGTCAATGACAGGACGTTCGTGGTGCTGATCCAGCCAATGCAGATGTACGAGAATGCACGTGATGCGTTCGGCGCGACGCTCAGTGAAGTGCTACGCGGCAGGGTAGACGTCGCGAATATACGCCAAGGCATATATATCGGCAAACGCATATCCCTGCGCATGCCATATCCGCGGCGGACGTCACTGATCAGCGTCGGTTCGCTGCCGGGCGTTCCGCGACGAGCTGGCGCTGGCCTGCGCCGTGCGCGCCCAGCGTGCGTACCAGCCATGGCAGCGCGTGCTCGAGCCCGTCGGCCAGCGTCCACGGCGGATTGA
>PWYM01000019.1 GCA_003567855.1 Gammaproteobacteria bacterium
GGCAAGCGTCGCCGGCAGCAGCACGACGAAGACCGCAAGAAACGCCAGCGACGCCTCGCCGCGCACGATCAGCGCACCGAGCAGCGCGATCAGCGTGCCGGTCGCGAGCGCGACGGGGGTCCAGCGGTAGAGTCGCCGTTTCATCGGGCGCGGAGCTCCTCGTTAACGCGCAGGGGCACGGGACGGTGACCGGCGGTACCGGCAACACGAGGGTTCAAGCCTACAGCATTCCCCGGCGCGGTCGGCCGGGCATGCGCGGTCTCAGCGTTCCAGCGCGTCGAGGGCGTGGCGCTGTGCATCCACGCTGGCGAGCGTCCAGCCCGTGACTTCCAGCGTGCGGTCGTGCAGCGGGTCGGCATCGCCGTGCTGCCGGCTCCAGGATTCGAGTACCTGGTCGCGATGACGGAGCAGCGCGCGGACCTGGGGGCGGAACAGACGCAGCATCGCGGTGACCCACCGGTTGGTCGGCCAGGAGGGGTACGCATGATCGACGACGAATCGGTCGATGAGCTGTTCGACATCGTCTGCCGAGTACCAGCTCTCGCTGGTGACCCAGGCGTTGGTCGCGAACAGCGCCTTCGGAAAACCCCACTCGTCCATCGAGATCGCGACGAGGTGGACGACCGGGTCCTTGGCCTCCCGTCGCGTGTCCCATCCATCGGGTGCGTGCCCGGTGAGCGTGTCGGGGAAACCACGGCTGCGTACGAAGGTGTGGAAGTGTCCGTGTTCGAGCGCGTTGCCACGGTGCGCGTGGTAGTAGTACTGGGCGCCGGTTTCGCGGTCGAGTACGTCGCCGGTCGGGTAGTGGTCTTCCTCGAAGAACGTATCGTGGCCGCGCAGAAGTTCGCCGACGATGTTGATCCCGCCGCGTTCCAGCACGCGATGGCACTCGCGGATCTCGTCGGCGGCGGCCCGCATGCCGGCGAGTTCGCCGGCCGGGACATCCGACAGGTCAACCGCCAGCGGCGGGTCGATGAACGGCCGGCGATGGTCGCTGCCATCGCCGGCCGCAGGCGTCCCCGCGGGAGCGCCGATGTCGCGCGCCCGCTGTGCCATCAGTGCACCGTCGGACGGGCGACGGCAGCGGGGTTCGCCTTCGGCGCCGCGCTGCGCGTATTGGCACCGACGGTGCCGCAGGGGCCGCAGCCGGCGGGTGCGCAGGCACCGCAGGGGCCGCATGCCGCCGGTGCGCACGCACCGCATGGACCACACGCACCGCACGGGCCACAACCGGTCGGCGCACAGGCCGCACAGGGATCGAAGTCCTGCTGAAGCTCGATCGTGAACGCGGTCAGCGCCGCGAGCGCTTCGGAATCCCATGCCAGCGGCTCGGCATTCATCGGCACGACCATGCAGAACTGCACCATCTCGTCGGCGTGCACTTCCCTGCCAGGCATCGTGACGTAGTGCGGGTACGGTTCTGCAAAGGACGGTGCAAGCTGCGCGTTGCCGGCGTGACAGGTGTTGCAGGACATGTTGTTACCGCCGCTGAGGCTGGTGTCGTTCCAGAGCGCCTCGCCCTTCGCGATCAGCGCTTCGGTGGGTGCTGTCGGACCTTCGAAACCGGCCGGGCGCATGTAGTCGTCCGGGTCGGCACCGGCACACGGACCGCAAGGACCACAGGCGCCCATGGGTCCGCAAGGTGCGCAGGGGTCACACGCCGGTGCGCATGGGTCACAGGCTGCGGCACACGGGTTGCAGCCGCGCTTGCTGGCGGACGGATTGGCGCGGGCTGAAGGATTGGCGGCGGGCGCGCAGGCGCCGCAGCCGCGCTGGTGGGCGCTGCATCCTCCCTTGCGCGAGGCGCACGGATTGCCGCCGCAGCCGCCGAGCGCGAACGCTCCGCCGGTTGCGACGAGCGAGCCCACGACGGCGGCGTAGAGGGCCTTGCGACGCAGTTTCGGTACTGCAGGTGCGTTCTTCATTGGCAGGGTCTCCCGGTCTTGCGATGACTGTCATTCGTGCTTCGGGCGCTGTCCGCTTCCTGCAACCGGCCCGCCGGGCGTTTCCATGCCTCACGTGGGGTGGGTCGCAACAGGCGGTGCAGACCTTGCACGGGCGGAGAAAAGTAATTGAAGATTCAATGGAAACACCGTAGCCGATCGTACGGATGATGTAAACGGCGGTGCTGTCGTGCCCGGACAGCAGTCACGGGCAGATCCTGAAATCGCCTTGATGCCCGCGGATACGTCCCGACGGGGGTAGCGCAGTCGGTGTACGCCTTGATGCTCGCGGCTCGACACACCGGAGGCGTGCGGTCGCGGCATGCGGATGGGGGGTGCGCATTCACCGGCGGCGGACGATGGCAGTCAGCCCGTGTCCGGAGCGCAAAAAAAGGGCGGCCGAAGCCGCCCGAGGGCTCGCGGTGGCGCCCTTGTCCGGGTAACGGGAGGACCCGGGCGGGGCGCCGGTCAGGGAACCGGTATGAGGTCGGTGCGCGGAAAAGCACGACCACGTGGAAGTCAGTGCCTCATTGCACTGGCGCTGGGCCTCATTGCACTTGAGACGTTATTTTATAACGAATCTCGGGTCCAGTACCGGCGGTGGTTTTCGGGGCGCGCGACCACCCACCGGACCGGTGAATCAAGGCCTGCGGACCAGAGTTGCCCCACGACCTGCGTGGGGCGTCCGCGTTCAGGCCGCGCGGTCAGCCTCGTCGGGGAGCCAGTCCGGGAACGGGTCCGGGTATGACCGCCACTCGCCCGGACCCGCGGCCATCTCGTCGTCATTGAGCAGGCAGGCATCGAGCATGCGCGCGAGCGCCGCCGGGTCCATGCCGATGCCGATCAGCACGAGCTCCTGGCGCCGGTCGCCGTGAGGCGGTTCGAACGTGTCCAGCAGTCTTTGCGTCTCGTGTTGATCGTCGGGCCACTGCTCAGCCGTGACGGCGGCCCACC
>PWYM01000163.1 GCA_003567855.1 Gammaproteobacteria bacterium
CCAAGGAGTATCCGGACTGCGGCATCGCCTGTGCCCACGAGCTGGAGCAACGCATCCAGGTGTACGGCCCGGACAACATCGCCGCTTTCATCGTTGAGCCCATCGGCGGCTCATCGACCGGCGGCGCCGTGCCGCCCGAGGAATATTTCCCCATCATCGAGCGTATCTGCCACGAGTACGAGGTTCTGCTTATCGTGGACGATGTGATGATGGGCTGCGGCCGCACGGGCACGTTCTACGGCTTCGAGCATTGGGACGTGACGCCGGACATCGTTGCCACCAGCAAGGGCCTGAGCGCGGGCTACTCGCCCATCGGCGCGATTATGTCCAGCGACACGGTGGTCAAGCCCATACTTGAAAGCGGCGGGTTCATGCACGGGCATACCTACGCCGGCAATCCGCTCAGTGCCGCGATTGCCCTTGCCGCCGTGCAGGAGATCCTTGACCGGAAGCTCGTCGAGAACACCCGCAACACCGGCACCTACATGCATGAGTGCCTGCGCGAACTGAAGGACAAACACCCGTTGATCGGCGACATCCGCGGGCGAGGGCTGATCGCGGGCGTCGAGTTTGTGCAGGACCGCGCCATGCGCCAACCGTTTCCGGCAAACTGGTACGTCGCACTCGAAGCCACGGAAATCGCCCGAAACAATGGTTTGTTGCTCTATCCGCGCCGCAGCGTGATGGGCCTGATGGGCGACCACGTACTCATCGCCCCGCCGCTGATCATCAGCGAGGCGCAGGTGGATGAGCTGATCGACCGGTTTGACAAGACGCTTGAACAACTGGGTTCGCTGCTCGCGAGCCACGTTGTCAGCACCTTCGCCGACTTCAGCGACCCCACCGTCGAACGCTACCAACAGCGCGACGACGTGCCGGACTACGCGATTGGCGACGTCAGCAACGTCGAGGCGCAAGATGAAGCCAACGTTACCGCCGCCATGGAGATCGGCCACATCTCCGTGGCTGACATGCGCTTCGGCCAGGAGGACGAGCATGCTTGACCGCGTCACCAGCGTCGAGCATGCCGTCCGGGACTGCATCCGCCACGGCCAGACCGTGATGGTTGGCGGCTTCGGCCGCGGCGGGGTGCCGTTTACGGTGCTGGATGCCGTCACGCGCGTCACGGACGTGGGCGATCTGGTGCTGATCAAGAACGACGCCAACGAGCCCGGCATCGGCATCGACGCGCTGCTCAAGGCGGGGCGGGTGCGGAAATTGATTGCCACCCACATCGGGTTGAACCCGGACTTCATCGCGCAGATGAATCGCGGCGAGGTCGAGTGCGAGATCGTGCCGCAGGGCATCTTCGCCGAGAAAATTCGCGCCGGCGGAGCCGGTATACCCGCGATCCTGACAGACATCGGTATCGGCACCGAGGTCGAGCAAGGAAAGCGGAAAGTGATCCTGGACGGGCGCGCATATCTGCTTGAGCGCGCGTTGCAGGGCGACGTGGCGCTGATCCGCGCCGATGTGGCCGATCGTGCCGGAAACGCCTGGTGGCGCGGCAGCAACCGCAACATGTGCGTGGTGATGGGCACTGCCTGTGAGCGCGTGATCGTTGAGGCGCGCGAGATTGTGGACACTGGGGCCATCGATCCGGAAAACGTCCACCTGCCCGCGGTGTTTGTGGATTATGTTGTGCCCTCGGGTCCACTGCCGCACGCAACATGACGGAGGACGCCGTGCCGAAACGAGAACTGAAACTCGAAGAGAAAACGCTGCTGAGTCGCGCCGCGCGCGAGGTCCGGCATGGGGCGTTCGTGAACCTGGGTATCGGCTTGCCACAATACCTGCCCGAGTACCTCCCGTCCGCCCAGGAAGTAACGTTCCACAGCGAAAACGGTTTTACCGGCATGGGTGAGGGCAACCCGGACGGGACGCCCGACAGCGATATCATTGACGCCGGTGGCCGCCCATGCCGGGTCATCAAGGGGGCCGCGTTTTTCGACAGCTTGACGAGCTTTGCCATCGTGCGTGGCGGCAACCTGGACCTCGCGGTGCTCGGCGCGTTTGAGGTTGCCGTCAACGGGGACCTCGCCAACTGGAAAATCCCCGGCAAGTTCATCCCCGGCATGGGCGGCGGCATGGAATTGGCACAGAAGGCCAACCACGTGCTGGTGATCAGCCACCATATCGACAAGAAGGGTCGGGGCAAGTTGGTCAACGAATGCCGTCTGCCGCTGACGGGCAAGGCTTGCGTGGACACCCTGGTGACGGACCGGGCGGTGTTTCGCCTGCGCAACGGGCGCATGACCTTGACCTGCGTCCACTCCGACCACACGCCGGAAAGTG
Organism: Gammaproteobacteria bacterium; assembly: GCA_003567855.1. GTDB lineage: Bacteria > Pseudomonadota > Gammaproteobacteria > Steroidobacterales > PWYM01 > PWYM01. The sequence continues at coordinate 2,296 of PWYM01000163.1, forward strand.
TCCTCGATCCGATTGACGCCGACGTCTCCGTCGCCGATGACCTCGAACTATGGGATCCCGCAGATCGATGAACATCAGCCTTGAGCAGATCAGAAGCGCCGTCCGCGCCCGACGCGAGTGGGCGGTGAACGCGCTGGCGTCACTGGTGCGGCTGCCGACGGTGCTCGGCAGCGAGGGCCCCGGCCAGATGATGATGGCACACCTGTACGAAGCGCTTGGGATGGAGGTTCACAGGGAGCCCCTCGATCTCGCGCGTATCAAAGACCGGCGCGGCTTCAGTCCCACCGCGGGGCGCATCGAGGGCAAAGAGAACGTCATCGGCGTCCTGCGCGCCAAAGACCCGCAGGGTCGCAGCCTGATCTTCAACGGTCACATCGACGTGGTAAGCCCCGAGCCCGTGACGCTCTGGACATTACCGCCCTATGAACCGCGCGTCACGGAAGAAGACGGTGAGACGTGGATGTACGGACGCGGCGCAGGCGACATGAAAGGCGGCACGGTGTGCTATCTCTGGGCGCTGCACGCCCTGCGCGACCTGGGCGTATCCCCGGCGTCCGAGATCATCTGCCAGAGCCCTGTCGAGGAAGAGTGTACGGGC
>PWYM01000073.1 GCA_003567855.1 Gammaproteobacteria bacterium
AGATGATTGGATGATGTCGCTGAAACCAAGAATATGGTTAAGCGGTGTGCGCAGCTCGTGGCTGATGGTAGCCAGGAAAGCTGATTTCAGGCGGTCGCTCTCTTCCGCTTTTTCCTTGGCAGCAAGGAGTTCATTGGCAGCCATTTTAGATTCTGTGATATCAGTTGCGATGCCGGCATACCGAACAATTTGGCCTTCAGCATTTTTTACCGGAAAGGCTTTTGAGTGCAACCAACGCTCTTCTCCATCTGGCTTGATAATTCTGTACTCTTCATTGAAAGTGCCTGTTTCAAGAAAGTTGTTATAGGAAGCCATAACGCGTTCCTTGTCATCGGGATGTATTATTCCCATAAAGGAAGCCGGGTTTTTTTTCAGGCTCTCTGTCGTCTTCCCAAAGATTGTTTCGTAAGCATCGCTCACATAGAGCATTTCCTGCCGGTCTGCAGACCGCAGCCAGAACACACCATCCATGTTTTCGATGATCTGCCTCAGTTTTTCTTCATTCTCAATGGCCTCCTGGTCTTTCTTTTGTTGCGTGATGTCAATCCAGACGCCTATCACAAATAGTTTCCCATCGTTATCGGCCAGTACCTTTTGCCTGTCAGAAAGCCAGTGATACTTCCCCTGTTTGTCAATGAACCTGTACTCAAAAAACTCCTCCTGCCCCGCATGCAGCTTTTCTTCCATGTTTTCGAATCGATCTGCGTTGTTTTTCAAGTCATCAGGGTGTACACACGAGGCCCATGTTTCAAAGTCGTGAAGGAAATGCTGCGGTTTAAATCCCAAAATGTTTTCTACGTTTTCATTAATGTAGGAGATGTCGGGAACGCCGTTTTTGAAGCTGTAGGAGTAAACTACTGCAGGTGTTTCCGCCAATAGCGTTTTGAGCTTGGTCTCATTGATCTTTAGCTTTTCTTCAGCTTTTTTTAACTCTGTGATGTCGCGTCCTACCCCTTGTATCTCCAATATTTTTCCATCGCCATTCAGAATGGCATTGTCTTCCCAGTGGAACCAGCGCCAGCCATCTTTGGTCATGGCTCGTTGCGCCAGCTGGCAGCGGTAGGGTGGTTTATAAAGGTCTTGCATTGCCTCCAGGGTTCCGGGCAGGTCCTCTTCATGCACCAGGGGTGCAAATGATTTACCGATCAGCTCTTCCCTTCTTTTGCCAAAGGTTTCACAATATGCATCATTCACAAAAGTGAAACGGTTTTCGGCATCAACTCTTACAATTAAATCACTTTGCGATTCAACCAGGCCCCGGTATCGCTTTTCGCTTTTTTGCAGCTGCTGTTCCGCCTCTTTTTGCCTGGTGATATCCATCACAAAACCTACGATCTTTTTGGGGTCAGCCAAGGTGTCCTTAACCACGCCGGCCGATTCCCTGACCCATCGCACTGAGTCATCTTTCCTGATGATCCGGTGCTCGTACTCCAGTGGTTTTGCCTCATAATGCTTTGTAATGGGTTGGTTTGTGCTTTCAACCAGCCCCCTGTCATCCGGATGCACCCTTTTCATAAAGTCATTGAAGGTACCCTCAAACTCCCCTTCATCCAGACCAAACAAAGCTTCACACTCTTTAGACCAGAACAGGCGCTCTTCATTTACATCATACTCCCACGAACCCACCAAAGCAAACGATTGTGCGGCCGCTAACCTTTTCTGTGTTTCACGGAGTTTGTTTTCCGTCAGAATGCGCTCGGTAATGTCCCTTGCCGCCGCGTATATAAGGATTCCGTAAGGATGCGCCCGCCATTCAATGTAGCGATACGAACCATCTTTCGACCGGTACCTGTTGGTGAAGTTCAGCACAGGTTTGTTGGCCTTCAGATCCAGCAAAGCATTCAGGGTCGCCTCCATGTCGTCAGGATGAACGAACGACAGGAATTTCTTTTTTTCCAGGTCAGATTCACCATACCCCAGGACATCACTCCAGGATTTGTTGACTTTTACAAAATTTCCATCTGTGTCGGCAATGCATAGCAGATCCAGGTTGATGCTGAAAAAGCGGTCTATCTCTTCAAGTTTCAGCTTTTCTTTCGTTGTGTCGGTAAACACCGTGATGAAATATTCGCGCTCGGGCGAATACACGAACACCTTGTACCAGCGTTTGAGGGGCTCAGAAAACTGTTCAAAGTCCTGGGATTTTCCGGTTAGAGCTGTTTTTCCAAAAAATTCGATCCAGTTGAAGCTGCCTCGGTCAATTCCAGGGAGTATTTCGGTTGCTTTTTTGTTAATGATGTTAAGGCTTTTCAGGCCGGTCATTAATTCAAAAGTTCGGTTTACTTCCAGAAAGGTGTAATCAATGGGTTTTCCCTGATCGTCAAGGTTAATCTTATGGCATGCTAGGCCAAAGGGGGATTGCATGATCAGTTTTTTGTACGAAATGTCATCCATTAAAAAAGTATTGTTTTAAACCGGGGTTTGATAAAGAAAAAATCAGGCAAAAATAACTATAATTCAACGTGTTTATGGATTTTATTTTCAGGGTTGTTGATTTCCGCACGCATTTGTCTATGTTTTATAACAATTGGTGGTTAATCCTGCAGGCCGGCCAAGTCCGATCTGCCCAGTGGTGTATTTCGCCATTCTTCTTCCGCATTTGATGGATCTGCGTTTAAAATCAAGGCATCTTCATGTTTTTTCTTTGTTTGAGACGCGATTCCACATAGCAAAGGCAAAAAGCCACGGCTGAGACGCGCCGGGGGCGCGTCTTTACAGACCATGACTCATAGTAAATCATAAACGCGCCACAGGGCGCGTTTATACCGCGAATTTTTTTCACTATTACAAAAACGAAGTCCGTTTGATCATTATAAACCGTTCGATCAAGATCTCAATAACCCAAAACAATGGTAACATTATAGTATTTTTTAAACAGGAACACTGTAAA
>PWYM01000064.1 GCA_003567855.1 Gammaproteobacteria bacterium
CGGTTCGGCGGCCTCCTCGGAGGCGACGACCGCGACACCCTCGCGGTCACCTAGCGCGCGCATCAGCACGTCGTTGGCGATCACGTCGAGCTTCTGCTGGCGCTCGCCCTGCACGTTTTCAGTGCCCAGCGCGCCTAGGATGTCCTCGAGGCGCGCGCGGCGCAGCTGCGACGAGATGATCTTTGCCGAGATCGACAGCGCCGAGATCAGCCACGACAGCGAACCGTTCACGTCGCTGCGGTCGCGCAGGCGCTGCAGCACGTGGGTCTGCAGCGTGACGAGATCCTGCGGTGGCTTCGGCGTGGCCGGGTCGGACTGCGGCGCGGTGGCGCTCATGGGGTCTCCAGTCGTGGTGAGGGCCTGTGGCTCCGGTGCAGTCCGCGGTCGCAATGCCGCGACGCGGCAGAACGCCGGCACCGGAATGCGGTCAGTATGCCATGGCCCCTGTTGCGATAATGTCGCAATTGTCACACCCCGGAGATCCGCATGCGTTGCCTCCCGCGCGCGCCCATTCCCCGCTTTCTGCTGGCACTGTGCACTGCGCTGGTCTCAGCGTGCGCGGTGGCCGCCGATCCGCCACCGGAGTACGACGCGGCCTTCCACGCCGAGCTGCTGCCCGCCGAAGGCGTCGCGGTCGCATCGGTGAAAATCGACCAGCGCGACGGCGAGGTCAGCGAGCTCCGCTTTCGCATCGAGGAAGGTCGCCATCACGATTTCGACGGCGACGGCGAGCTGGAGGTCGAGCCGCCTTTCGTCTACTGGCGCCCACCGGCCGACGGCGGGCGGTTCTCGCTGCGGGTGCACATCGATCGCGAGCGCCGTGGTAACGGCAAGGACGCCCACATCGATGCCGACTGGGCGATCCTCAGACTCGACCACCTGTTTCCGGCAGCGCGCGTACGCGGGCGCCCCGGCGCCACGTCCAGGTCCACGCTGTCGCTGGCCGCACCGGAGGACTGGTCCGTCGAGACGCGCTACGGCAGGTTCGACGGTGAGCCGCTGCCGGTCGAGACGTCAGGCCGACGCTACAGCCGGCCGACCGGGTGGATCGCCGCGGGCCAGCTCGGCGTGCGCCGCGAATCGATCGCCGGGCGCGGAGTCACGGTTGCCGGCCCGGTGCAGCAGGGCGTGCGGCGCATGGATCACCTGGCGCTGATGCAGTGGACGCTGCCGACGCTGCTCGAGGTGTTCCCGGCGTTTCCGGAGTCGGTGCTCGTCGTCAGCGCCGGCGACCCGATGTGGCGCGGCGCGCTGTCGGGGCCGTCGTCGCTGTACATCCACGCCGAACGGCCGCTGATCAACGAGCGCGGCACCAGCACGCTGCTGCACGAGCTCGTGCACGTCGCCGGCATATCGGGGACCGGCACCGGCGCCGCGTGGATCGTCGAGGGTCTCGCCGACTACTACAGCCTCGAGGCGCTGCGCCGCTCCGGCGCCGTCACCGACGCGCGCCACGAGCGCTCGCGTGCCGCGCTCGAACGCCAGGGGCGCGACGTAAGCCGCCTCGATACGAGGCGCGCGAACGCCGAGGTCAGCGCCCGCGCGGTCACCGTGCTCTACATGCTCGATGCGGCGATTCGCGACGCGAGCGGCGGCGAGGCCAGCCTTGACGACGTCGCACGCGCGCTGGCCGAAAGCGACGAGACGATCACGCTCGCGCGCTTCAGGACATTGGCCGAACAGACCGCGGGCGCGACGCTTGCGCTTTTCGACGACCTGCCGCTGCGCAAGCCGGCGCCACCGTCGCGGATCGAGTAGTCTTTACGCCCATGCATCCCCGGACAACCGCTAAAGGACTGGAGTCCTCGCATGCACCCGTTCCATCGCCTGGCCGGCGCCGCGCTGGCAACCCTCACCCTGGTGTGCACCGTGCACGCTGAAACCCGCGCCCCAGAACCCGAGGATCCGTGGCTGTGGCTCGAGGAAGTCGAGTCCGAGCGCGCGCTCGAATGGGTCCGCGAACGCAACGACGAAAGCCTCGGCGAACTGCAGTCGGATGACGCCTACGCGCTGCTCGAACGCGCGCTGCGCGAGGTGTTCGAGTCCGACGAACGCATACCGATGCCGACGCTGCGCAACGGATACGTCTACAACTTCTGGCAGGACGCGCGCCACGAGCGCGGCATCTGGAGGCGCTCGCCGCTCGACGCCTACCTCGAGGCGGATCCCGAATGGGAAACGCTGCTCGACCTCGACGCGCTCGGCGAGGAAGAGGACGTGAACTGGGTCTGGAAAGGGGCGGTGTGTGCCGACCCGGAGGCCCCGCGCTGCATCGTGCAGCTCTCGCGCGGCGGCGCAGACGCCGTCGTGCTGCGCGAGTTCGACCTCGAACGCGCCGGGTTCGTCGCCGACGGCTTCGAGGCCCCCGAGGCCAAGACCAGCGTCGCCTGGCTAGACCCGGACCGGCTGCTGATCGCGACCGACTTCGGTGAAGGCTCGCTGACGGCGTCGGGCTACGCGCGCGAAGTACGCCTCTGGGCGCGCGGCGAAGCGCTGGCTGATGCGCAGACGCTGCTCGAGATCCCCGCCGACGATGTCGGCGTGTGGGTCAGCGTGTCGCGCGCACCGGAAGGCCCGCATGCCGTCGCCGTGCACCTGCGCGACTTCTTCAATATCGGCTGGTACCTGCTCGACGACGACGACTTCGTCGAGCTGCCGCTGCCGGGACGTGCAGACGTCGAATCGCTGCTCGACGGCCAGGCGATCGTGCGGCTGCGCGAGGACTGGACCGCCGGCGGGCACGACCACGCCGCCGGCACGCTGCTCGCGCTGCCGCTGGCGTCACTGGCCAATGGCGACCCGCAGCCGGAAGTGCTCGTCGAACCCGGCGCCCGCCAGACGATCAGCTCGGTGCACCGCGCCGGCGACACGCTGCTCGTGAACATGC
>PWYM01000263.1 GCA_003567855.1 Gammaproteobacteria bacterium
CGCGGCGGCTTCGCGGCGCACAAGTTCGCGCTGTTCAACGCGTTCCGCGAGATGCTGCCTGAACTTGCGCGCGCGCTCGCGCCGGTGCCGATCGTGCTGCGGCCCCACCCCAGCGAGTACGCGCGCACCTGGGAGACGCTTGCGGCCGGCGTGCCCAACGTCGAGGTCGTCCGCGGCGGCAGCGTCGCCGCATGGCTGGCCGCGTCGCACGGGGGGATTCACAACGGCTGCACCACCGCGGTCGAGGCGTTCATGCTCGGGCGTCCGGCGCTCGCGTACATGCCGGTGCGCTCGGCGCGCTACGATCATCCGCTGCCGAACGGGCTGAGCCTGCAGGTCGACGACACCGGCGCGCTCGTCGACGCCGCCCGCGCGTGCGCGCAGGACCGCGACGCGGCGTTTGCCGCGCAGGCCGACGACACCCGTCGTGCGCTGATGGCGCGCAACGTCGCGGGCCGGCACGGCCCGCCGCCAAGCGCGCTGATCCTCGACGCGCTGGCACCGCTGCTGTCGAATCCCGCCCCGCCGGCGGGCGCGCGGCGACGCAGTGCCGCGGCCGCGCTTGCGCTGCGCCGCGCGCTGCGCCCCGTCGAGGCGTGCATTCCGGGGGCGGCGAACTACGCGCCGTACCTCGCGCACATGTTCCCCGACATCGGCGTCGACACGGTGCGCGAGCGCGCCGCGAGGCTCGGCGCATGCCTCGGGCTCTCCAGCGCGCCGGGCGTGCGCCGGATCGCGCGCAACGTGTTCGCGGTGGCGCCGCCGGACTGAGGCGCGCCCCGGCCGACGGGGGCCGCTAGAATGACGGTTTGAAGGCTGCGGCCCCGCGGGCCGGAACGGATTCCGAACGATGACCCGAGTGAAGATCTACGGTGCCGGCTCGATCGGCAACCACCTCGCCCACGGCTGTCGCGAGCACGATTGGGCGGTCACGATGTGCGACACCGACCCGGCCGCGCTCGAACGCACCCGCACGAGCATCTACCCGGAGCGCTACGGCGCATGGGATGACGCGATCCGCCTGTGCGCACCGAGCGAGGCGGCACGCGACGCGGCTGACGTCGTCATCATCGGCACGCCCCCGGACACCCACGTGCCGCTCGCGCTGCAGGTGCTCGACGATGCGCCGCCGCGGCTGCTGCTGATCGAGAAGCCGCTGTGCGCGCCCGACCTCGACGGCTGCGCACGGCTGGTCACCCGCGCCGCCGAGACCGGCACGCGGGTGCTGGTCGGCTACAACCACCGCGTCACCGAACACACGCGCATCGCCGCCGAGTGGGCGCGCGAAGCCAGCACCGGCGCACCGACCACGCTGCGCGCGCGTTTCCGCGAGCACTGGGGCGGCATCTTCGGCGCCCACCCGTGGCTGTCGGGACCCGCCGACACCTACCTCGGCTACACGTCACGTGGCGGCGGCGCGCTCGGCGAGCACAGCCATGCGATCAACCTCTGGCAGTACTTCGCCGGGCTCGCGGGCCTGGGACGCATCACCGAGGTCGGCGCGATGCTCGACGAGGTCGACCTCGGCGACGGTGTCGTCTACGACCGCGTCGCGCAGCTCTCGGTGCGCACCGAGAGCGGCATCATCGGCACCATCGTGCAGGACGTGGTCACGCAGCCGGCCGAGAAGTGGCTGCGCCTCGAGGGTGAGCGCGGCAACCTCACGTGGCAGGCCAACGCCGAGCCCGGCGTCGATCTCGCGCGCCTCGTCGTGCACGGCGAACAGCCCGTCGAGCATCGCGTCCAGAAGACCCGGCCCGACGACTTCCGCGGCGAGATCGTCCATCTTGCCGCGCTGCTCGAAGATCCGGCGCAGCCATCGCCGCTGTCGCTCACGCATGGACTCGAGACGATGGCGGTGATCGTCGCCGCGCTCGAGTCGGCGCGCGGCGGCAGGCGCGTGCCAGTGAACTACGAACCGGCCGCGCGGGCCGGCTGATGCGCGACGGCCGACGCATCCTCGCAGTGGTCCCCGCGCGCGGCGGCAGCCGCGGTGTGCCGCTGAAGAATCTGCAACCGGTCGCAGGCCACCCGCTGGTCGCACACGCGGGCCGCACCGCCGCGGCGCTCGAATGGCTCGACCGCGCGGTGGTGTCGACCGACCACCTGTTGATACGCGAGGCCGCACTCGCCGCCGGCCTCGAGGCGCCGTTCATGCGCCCGGCGGAACTCTCGGGCGACCGCATCGGCGACGTGGACGTGCTCGCACATGCGCTCGAGGCGACCGAGGCCGACGACGGCGCACGCTACGACGTCGTCGTGATGCTGCAGCCGACCTCGCCGCTGCGCCGCCCCGAACACGTCACGGCCACCGTCGACCGGCTGCTGGGTGAGCCTCTCGACGCGGTGTGGACGGTCAGCCCTACGGACCTGTCGTCGCATCCGCTGAAACAGCTCGTCATCGACGACGCCGGCCGGCTCGACTATTTCGACCCGCGCGGCGCCGGCATCATCGCGCGCCAGCAGCTCGAGCCGGTCTACCACCGCAACGGCATCGCCTATGCTGTCACGCGCGAGAGCCTGCTCGACCACCGCTCGCTGCTCGGCCGGCGCGCCGCGGCCGTCATCATCGACGAACCGCTCGTGAACATCGACACGCACGACGACCTCGCGCTGGCCGACGCACTGCTGCGCGAGCGTGACGCCGACGGCCGCAAGGCGCACGCGGCCGCCCCGGCGCCCGCCGGCCGCCCGAAGCGCCTCGTCGTCGACATCGATGGCGTGCTCGCCGCGGCGGCCCCGGACCTGGACTACGCGGCGGCGACGCCGATCGACTACAACATCGCGCGCGTCAACGCGCTGTACGACGCCGGCTGCGAGATCGTGCTCTACACCGCGC
>PWYM01000020.1 GCA_003567855.1 Gammaproteobacteria bacterium
CACTCCGGTAACATTGTAGACCTTCCCGTGTGCGGTGGCCGGATATCATCCCGGTCACCCGTATTCCGAATTCTTTACGGCACTCGCCCCCAGGTTCCATGACTACAACAATCGATTCGTTCAACCAGCTCGGGCTGGCCGAGCCGCTGCTGACTGCATTGTCCGAGGTCGGCTATGAACGCCCCTCGCCCATCCAGGCGGCCTGTATCCCGCCCCTGCTCGAAGGCCGCGACCTGCTGGGCGAGGCGCAGACCGGTACCGGCAAGACCGCCGCTTTCGCGCTGCCCGTGCTCAGCCGGCTGGATCTGTCGGTGCGTGACCCGCAGGCGCTGGTGCTCGCCCCGACGCGGGAGCTGGCCATCCAGGTCGCCGAGGCCTTCCAGCGCTATGCGCGCGGGCTGCCCGGCTTCCAGGTGCTGCCGGTGTACGGCGGCCAGGGCATGGTCGCGCAGCTCAGGCAGCTGCAGCGAGGCGCACACGTGGTCGTCGGCACGCCCGGGCGCGTGATAGATCACATCAACCGCAAGACCCTGCGCCTCGACCGGTTGCGCACGCTGGTGCTCGACGAGGCCGACGAGATGCTGCGCATGGGTTTCGTCGATGATGTCAACTGGATCCTCGAGCACACGCCGGCCGAACGCCAGGTGGTGCTGTTCTCGGCGACCATGCCCGAGCCCATCCGGCGCATTGCCCGTCGCCACATGCGATCGCCCGAAGAGGTCAGGATCCGCGAGCGCACCACGACGGTGGAAGCGACCACGCAGAAATTCTGCAAGGTCGCGGCACCGCACAAGCTCGATGCGCTGACGAGAATCCTCGAGACCGAAGAGTCACTCGACGCGGCGCTTGTTTTCGTGCGCACGAAGACAGCGACGGTGGAGATCGCCGACAAGCTCGAGGCGCGCGGCTATGCCGTCGCCGCGCTGAACGGTGACCTCACCCAGCCGGTGCGCGAACGCGTGGTCGATCAGCTCAGGAAGGGCCGGCTCGACATCCTCGTCGCCACCGATGTCGCCGCGCGCGGGCTGGATGTCTCGCGCATCTCGCATGTGATCAACTTCGACGTGCCCTACGACACCGAAGCCTACGTGCACCGCATCGGCCGCACCGGCCGTGCCGGGCGCACGGGCACGGCGATCCTGTTCGTCACGCCGCGCGAGATGCGCATGCTCGGCATGATCGAGCGCGCGACGCGCCAGAAAATTGAACCCCTGCCCCTGCCCTCGCGTGCCGCGGTGGCAGATCGCCGCGTTGCCCAGTTTCGTGAACAGGTCGAGAACGTCATCGCCACCGAGGAGCTGGACTTCTTCCGCGAGGTGGTGCGTGACCTCGAGGCCAGCGGCACCGCCGACCTGCACGAGGTTGCCGCGGCCCTCGCCTATCTCGCACAGCGCGAACGCCCGCTACAGCTGCCGCCGGCACGAGGCCCTGACATCGCCGACGCCCACCGCTCGATGCGGCCAGCGTCGACGCGTGCGCCCGCGGAGGGCGTCAACCCCGGCGGTGCGCTGGTGCGCTACCGCATCGAGGTGGGTCGCCACCACCAGGCCAGCCCCAAGGACATCGTTGGCGCCATCGCCAACGAAACCGGCATGAGCGGTCGCAACATCGGGCGCATCGACCTGTTCGAAGACCACTCGACGGTGGAGCTGCCCGCGGACCTGCCGCCGGAGATCCTCGAGACGCTGCGTCGCACACGCGTGCGTCAGCGACCGCTGGGCATCCGCACGCTCACCGTCGAAGAGGCGGCCGTGAGCCCACGACCTGGCTCCCGGCCGAAGCATCCGTCTTCGGGCAAATACGCCAAACCCTCCAAGGGCGGCAAGGCGAAGCCCGGCAAGCCGCGCAAGCCCAAACGGGTCTGACACCCCGGCGTGAGCGGCGGCGCGTGCACTGATGCGTTTCAGTCACCCGCCGCGCGGCGTCCGAACGACACCGCATAGGCCGCCGGACGTGCGTGCAGCACAGGGTCATCCGATGGCGCGATCCCGTCGGGCAACACCAGCGGATTGAATACCATGCGGTCGCCCTCGCCACCGACCCCGGGACTGGTCGATTCGATCACCAGGGTTCCGGCGAGCACCCTTTCGCGCCCCTCCTCCGGCCAGATCGTCGTGGCGTCGACGAGTGAATCGTCGTCCGCGGCGAGCTGAACGTAAAAGTCGAAGCGCACTGTGCCCTCTTCCTCCAGTCGGGTGGCGAGCTCATCGGCGAGGAAGTCATCACCGAGCGTGGCGAGCGTGTCCTCGTCCGGTGGCGTCACCGGGTCCTGTGGCTTGAAGTCCCAGCGCACGAACCGGCTCTGCCCGTCGGACGCCGTGAGTTCGAAGGCGTTGACGCCCCAGTAGCGGTAGCCCGCGAAGCTGCCGCCGATGGGTTGTTCCGCCAGCCACTCGGCCTGCTTCAGGGTCTCGGGATGCGCCTCGCTGAACTCGGCAAGCCGCTCCGGGTCCGGCTTGCCGGTATCAGGGTCGGGCGTACGCACCTCGACGAACGGCGTGAAATGCTCCGGTCTGGCGATGAAGTACAGCGGCGCCGAAATATTGGCCATCTGCCACTGTCCGCCATCCGGCAGGTCGATGTGCAGGGCCAGCCCCCGCGCCGAGCGTGAATGGTCGGACGCGTTCGGATTGCCGCCCCCGACCGAGAATCGCGCGATGACCGGATGCCGATCACCGGCAAACGCGCTTGCCTTGCTGAGTGCGGCACCTTCGGATGTGCCCTCGAAGTACCCGGCCGCGCAAACGCCCTTGGCCTGACCACGACGAAACCCCGGATGCTTGCCGGACAGCGCTTCGAGTGCATCGACCTGCCTCACTGGATCGCTGGCCTGCGCCGGCGCAGACAGATCCGGCAGCAGTACCAAGCCACTGGCGAGCGCGGCAATGGTTAGTGAACGCGAACAGAACATGATCGGTGCCTCGCTTGAAATTCGATTTGGATACAGATTGAAAGTGCTTCAGATTTCAGAGATTGATTTGCATAGCGCCGGGCGATTGACCGCCGTCACTCCGCTTTGGATCCGACGGGTTCCAGGCTTTGGGCATCGCCCGCATGCCCCGCTTCGTCGATGAGCGCCGGCAGCGTCGCGGCATCGTGCACGTCGCGCATGCCGAGCCGCCCGTCACGGATCAGGTCGCTTCCCGGGTGCGCGTCGTGCATCCACTGCCACGTCACCGTGCCGGGAGACACCAGGTCAAGCGCGGTCCAGTCGAGTTCGCCCGGCGCGTCGACGTCGCCCACCCTGCGTGCACGCAGGTCCGCGTCGGGATCGTCGCCGAGTGCCAGGACCTGCGGCAACGTAACCAGGTGCCAGCGCGCACCGGTCGCGCCCGTATGCACCGCGAATGCCACTGAATAGCGCTGACCGGGCGCCAGCGCCTTGCTGTCACGAGGGTCCGGCGTGGCAAGACTGCGGGTCAGTGCGATGCGCCATGCGCCGTCGTGCCACCGGCCGGTCGCCCGGATCGCACCACGGCTGCCGTCGGGCTCGCGCAGCAGGCGATGTGGAATCGCGTCACCATCCTGCCAATCCACATCAGGATCATACGGTACCGAATTGTTTTCACTTATGAAATAAATGTCTTCCTGGCCGTATTCCCGGGCCTGCAGCCGTTCGACCGACAACGCGTGACCGGCGACGACAGACGCATCGAACATGCGCGCCGGCCCCCCGGTGTCGGGATCCACGTTGTCGGTGAAGCTGCCACGCCCGGCTGACGCGAGGCGGTAATGGAGCACGTAGCCGTTGTCGGCATAACCCACGGGGTGACTGCGGTGCGCCCGCCATTGCCACAGATCGAGAAACGCACCGGAGTCACGCAGCGCCTCGAGGCGTGCGTCGTCGACCAGCGCATACCAGGACGGCATTGCCGGGTCCGCGACCTCGCGTGTCTGCGGCAGGTACTTCCGCACGTCGCGACGTCCCATGCTTTCACCGAGCACAGGGTGCGCCGTGACGTCTTCGGGCGGCACTGCATCGGGCAGTGAGCGCATGCCATCGTGGGCGGTCATCCAGCCGCCGAAGCGGTCGAAACCTTCGACGCTGCCGTCGTCGAGCAGCATGGAGATGCGGTCCTCGTAGAATCCGTCCGGATCCGGGCCATCGGCACCGCTGCCCCGTCGCACCCACTCGCCGCGCTCGCGGACCCAGTACTGGTGATACCAGCTCGGCTGTTCGGTTGGAAACTCGAAGTGCACGCCGATGCGTTCGTCGTCGTACACGACGGCAACGCGCAGAGTCTGCGCGACAGGCGCCGCTGAGACATCACCGTCCGAAGCGCTCGCCTGCGAAGCGTCGCCCGATGGCGGCTCCGCGGCGCCGCAGCCCAGCAACGCGGCGCAGACGATGACCGCCAGCATGCGCCGCAGCACGACGCCGCTGCCGTTATCGGCCTGGGCCGACACCGTGCGCGCGACTGTGCCGACGGCCGGTCTAAACGCGTCGGGCAGCATTCGAGCCTCCTTTTCCCGCCGGCGCGGCCGGATTCGCGTCAAAATCTGTGAACCGGCGCAGGATTCGGTACCGATTCCGTCGACACCGCCTGCTGCCTATGACTATATTAACGGACCCGGCGCCCCTGCCGAGAGGCGGCTGCGCAACACCAGACAGGGCGACTGCCACGTGAGCGACGCTTCAGCGCCAGAGCACGCGCAGTCCGGCAATGACGCCGATGAGGACCTGGCCACCGCAGTCGTGCGCGAACAGGCCACGATGCTTTACCGCCATGGCCCCGTCACGCTGTCGTCGGCCGGACTGACCGCGCTCGCGTTCGCGATCCTGCTGTGGCCCGTGACGGACACGCGCGCCCTGCTGCTATGGTTCGCCGGCGGCGCGCTCATACTCGGCTCACGCATCGCGATGCTGATCTTCTGGCACCTGCATCACCAGCGCGACGACTACGATCCGCACTGGTGGCGTCGCTCATGGCTCGCCGGCATTCTTGCATCCGGTCTGATCTGGGCCGCATCGATCGTCTGGCTGTTCCCCGAGCCACCGCTGTACCAGGTCATCGTCGCCCTGGTGATGGTCGGGCTCTGTGCCGGCGCCGGCGCACTGTATGCCGCCGTACGCGGCGCGTACCTGCTGTTCGCGCTGCCGATCGCGATTCCGCTCATCATTCAGTGCCTGCGCACCGGCGACCCGGTCATGTGGATGATCGGCGGCCTCATTGCACTGTTCCTCCTCGGTGCCGCCACCAGCTCCCTGATGACCGCCCAGCTCATCGAGCGGCTCGGCGAACTCAAGCGCAGCAACGCCGAGCTTTCGTGGCGGGCCAGCCATGACCCGCTCGTCGAGCTGCCCAACCAGCGCGAGTTCCGGCGCCGGCTCGCACGCGCGGCCGAGGCCGCCGAAGGCCACAACGAGCACTTTGCGGTGCTGTACATAGACCTCGACGGCTTCAAGGCCGTCAACGACCGCTACGGCCATGCCGCCGGCGACGCGATGCTGCGCCGGATCGGACGGGTGCTCAGAAGCCGCGTGCGGGCCACCGACACGGCGGCCCGGCTCGGCGGCGACGAGTTCGGCGTGCTGCTCTCGCCGTGCCCGCGCGAACATGCCGAACGCATCGCGCACTCGATCTGCGAGGCGATCGCGGAACTCGACGAGCAGCTCAGCAGCCGGCCGCTGGGCCTGTCGGCAAGCATCGGGGTGGCGTATTCGCACGAAGCGGAAAGCAGCCCGGCCGGCGTGATGCGCGCCGCGGACGCCGCGTGTTACGAGGCCAAGGGCGCCGGCAAGAACCGCGTCGTCGTCTTCGAGGCCGACGCGATGCAGTCGCCGTCGGGGCGCTTCGCGATCCTCAGGGCGATCGACCTGCCGCTCGATTCCGGGCGTTTCCAGGCGACGACCGCACCACCGCCGGACAGCAAGACCGGCCCCTGAGCGCGCGGCGCACGGCCGCCGCTTCCGGACTAGCGGTTCAGCCGGTGATCGATGAGGTCGTCGACGACGCCGGGATCGGCAAGCGTTGACGTGTCGCCGAGCTCACCGTAATCGTTGGCCGCCACCTTGCGCAGGATGCGGCGCATGATCTTGCCCGATCGCGTCTTGGGCAGGCCGGGCGCCCACTGGATGTAGTCGGGCGTCGCGATGGGCCCGATCTCCTTGCGCACCCATTGGCGCAGCGCCTCGCGCAGCGCATCGTCGGGCTCACGCCCGGCCACGAGCGTCACGTACGCGTAGATGCCCTGCCCCTTGAGATCGTGCGGGTAGCCGACGACCGCGGCCTCGGCGACGGCCTCGTGCGCGACGAGTGCGCTCTCGATCTCTGCCGTACCCATCCGGTGACCCGACACGTTGAGCACGTCGTCGACCCGACCGGTGATCCAGTAGTACCCGTCCTCGTCACGGCGTGCGCCGTCGCCGGTGAAATAGCGGCCCGGAAAGGTCGAGAAGTAGGTGTCCAGAAAACGCTGGTGATCGCCGTAGACCGTGCGCATCTGCCCCGGCCAGCTGTCGGTGATCACGAGGTTGCCGGAGGTCGCGCCTTCCAGCACCCGGCCCTCGCCGTCGACGAGCGCGGGCTGGATGCCGAACAGCGGCAACGTTGCCGAGCCGGGCTTGAGGTCCGTCGCGCCGGGCAGCGGGCTGATCAGTATCCCGCCGGTCTCGGTCTGCCACCACGTGTCGACGATCGGGCAGCGGCCCTCGCCGACGACGTCGTAATACCACGTCCAGGCCTCCGGATTGATCGGCTCGCCGACGGTGCCGAGCAGGCGCAGGCTGCGCCGCGAAGTGCGTTTCACCGGACCTTCACCGTCGCGCATCAGCGCGCGGATCGCCGTCGGCGCGGTGTAGCAGATCGCGACTTCGTGCTTGTCGCACACCTCCCAGAAGCGGCTGGTGTCGGGGTAGTTCGGCACGCCCTCGAACATCAGCGTCGTTGCCGCGTTCGCGAGCGGTCCGTAGACGATGTAGGAGTGGCCAGTGACCCAGCCGACGTCAGCGGTGCACCAGTAGATTTCACCGGGCCGGTAGTCGAAGACCAGCTCGTGGGTCAGCGACACGTAGACGAGGTAGCCCCCCGAGGTGTGGAGCACGCCCTTGGGCTTGCCGGTGGAGCCCGACGTGTAGAGGATGAACAGCGGGTCTTCGGCGTTCATCGGTTCCGCCGGGCAATCCGCGACGACTGCCGACGCGGCCTCGTGGTACCAGACGTCGCGCGTGTCGTGCCAGTCGATGTCGCCGCCGGTGTGGCGCACGACGATGACTTTCTGCACGCGTTCGCCGCCGGCGACGCGCGTGGCCGCATCGACATTGGCCTTCAGCGGAATGACCCGACCGCCACGCCGGCCCTCGTCGGCGGTGATCACGATTTTCGAATCGCAGTCGGCGATGCGACCGGCGAGCGCGTCGGGCGAGAACCCGCCGAACACCACCGAATGCACCGCGCCGATGCGGGCGCAGGCGAGCATCGCGACCGCCGCGTCCGGGATCATCGGCATGTAGATCGTGACGCGGTCGCCCTTGACCACGCCCTGCGCCTTCAGCACGTTCGCGAAACGGCAGACGCGCTCGTGCAGTTCGCGGTAGGTGATCCTGGCGTCGACCGAGGGGTCGTCACCCTCCCAGATGATCGCGACGCGATCGGCGTGTTCGGCGAGATGCCGATCGACGCAGTTGTAGCAGACGTTGAGTTCACCGTCTTCGTACCACCGGATACGGAAATCGTCGAGCGCATACGAGACGTCGCGGATTTTCTGCGGTGGCGTTGACCACTCCAGCCGCCGGGCCTGGTCACGCCAGAAGCCTTCGTTGTTCTCTATAGATTCGCGGTAAAGCTCGCGGTAGCGCTCGCGATCCACGTGGGCACGGCGGGCTGCCGAATCGCTGACCGGATATACGGTGCTCATCCATTCCCCCTTGCTGCCTGTAGCGCGGCGACCCGACGGCCGCCGGCCCGAGTTTAACAGCCCCCCGGCGTGAAACACCGCCGTACGGGCGGGCTCGGCGACCATGTATACAATCCTTTCTGGAGGTTAGAATGGGGTCAGTGCACATACACGGAGCCGTGCAATGGAAGAACTGATCCGCCACCCGATGCGCATGCGGGCCAACCGTGACGAGCGGGCCCGGCAGAATTTCGTCACCGGCCTGCGCGCGTTCGTCCTCAACGACATGGCGACCGGGATGCGTCGCGTCTACGAGGGCCGCGTCGAGCCACAGTTCGAAAGCAGCCACGGGCGCAAGCCCGCCGACGGCGAGGAAGTGCACCAGGCGATGAAGCCCGAGCCTTACTTCCGCTTCTACAGCAGCATGCGCTACAACGCGCAGGAAATGGTCTGGCGGTCGATCCTGCCGATCCTCGAGCGCGAGCGCGACGACGTGCGCGACCGCTCCCGCGAACTGTCCGCCGAGGCCGAACGCGAAGGCGCCCGGCTCGAGCTCGACGACCACCTGGAAACGCCGCGCAACGTCACCGCCGTAGACGTCCACCTGATGCCCGGCAACTACCACGGCGAATTCGGCGACGGCGACGTGTCGATGGGTGCGCTCTACGACCACGGGCTCGCGGTGTTCTCGTTCGGCATGATGGGATCGAACCTCGACGACATCGGCCGCTCGGTAGCAGGCTACGTGAAGGGCCGATACCCGGACTTCCAGCCGCAACGCATTCTCGATCTCGGCTGCACGATCGGTCACAACACAGTGCCGTGGGCAAAGGAATACCCCGACGCCGAGGTCCACGCGATCGACGTCGGCGCGCCCGGGCTGCGCTACGGCCACGCGCGCGCACGCGCCAACGGCGTGGGCATTCACTTCCACCAGATGAATGCCACCACGCTGGACTTCGACGACGACAGCTTCGACGTGGTGTTTTCGTCGATGTTCCTGCACGAGCTGCCCAAAAAGGATATCCGCAAGGTGCTCGCCGAAGCCTACCGGGTGCTGCGCCCGGGCGGCCTGATGATCCACATGGAGCTGCCACCCAACAACCAGATGTCGGCCTACGACGGTTTCTACCTGGACTGGGACTGCTGGTATAACAACGAACCCTATTACAAGCCGTTCCGCGACCTCGACACGCGCAAGGTCTGTGCCGAGGCGGGCTTCGATCCCGAACGCTATGTGCAGTTCGTGATCCCGAGCCGGGAGGGTTACGGCGAGGACACGTTCCAGGCCTCGGTGAGCCGTGACCAGGAGGTCGGCCGCGACACCACCGGGCGGCTCGCCGCCGGCGTGCAGTGGTTCACGTTCGGGGCCTGGAAATGAGCGCAGCCGACAAGCACGCGCCGCTGCCGAAAGCCGCCAAGGCCAAGCGGCCGCAGTTTTTCGACGACCCTGGCACTGATCACCTCGTGTCGATGTTCCTGGAACTGGCAAGCGAGGTGTGGGTGCTGCGCGAACGTCTGCAGGCGCTCGAGGACGTCGCCGAAGACAAGGGGGTGATCCTCGAGAAAGAACTCGAGGCCTACGCGCCCTCGCCCGAACGCGCCGCCGCACTGGCCGCCGACCGCCAGGCGTTCATCGAACGCGTCACCTTCGTGCTCAACCGGGAGCCGCCCGAGTCAGCCGGCGGCGACTGAGCGCACGCGCGCGGCACACGCGAGGTCCGGGAAGTCGGTGAACACGCCGTCGACCCCGACCCGCCCGAACAGCGCGTCGAGCAGTCCGTCGAAAGTCGCCCAGCCCGCCGGCAGTTCCTCGCGGCGCAGCGTCCATGGGTGCACTTCCAGCCCGGCGGCGTGCGCGCGGGCAGTGAACCCCGTGTCCTGGCCGTCCTGGAGCACGTGGCCGAGCCATGGCCCGACGGCCTGCACGGTATCTGCAAGCGCGGCGAGACCCGCGTCCGACAGCGGGTCACCCACCGGCCACTGCCCCTGCTCCTCTGGCAGCGGTGCGATGAGCTGCACCATCGGCAGCCTGCAGCCGGCATCACGCAGGCGCCGCAACTCCTCGGGATCGAAACACTGCAGCCATACCCGCTCGCCCTGTCGCGCGTAGCCGAAGCGTTCGAGGCATGCGAGCACCTCGGCACCAAGATCGATGCCCTGCGCCCGGTGCCATGCCGGTGATTTCAGCTCCGGGTAGATGCCCACGTCGCGGCCCGTCGCCCGGTTGAGCCCGCGAATGAATTCGAGCTCCTCGTCGAGCGTATGCATGCGGAAGTTGCCGGTGTGGACCGGGAACCGCTCCGGGTAACGCGCGCCGGTACCGTCGCGCGCGAGCCTCTCGGTGACGCGCAGTGCGCGCAGTTCACGGGCATCGAAATCGATCGCGTACCAGCGCCCGTCGGCGCGGCAGCGCTCCGGGTGGCGCTCGGCCACGTCGGTGGTGCGGTCGAGCTCGATGTCGTGAAGTACGAACAACCGGCCGTCGCGCGATGCGACCACGTCCTGCTCCAGGTAGTCGGCACCCTGCCCGTGCGCGAGCGCCTTGGCCTCGAGCGTGTGCTCCGGAAGGTAGCCGCTCGCGCCGCGATGGGCGATGACCACCGGCGGGCGGCGCGGCGCGAGTTGCTCAGTCACCGCCTTCTTCGGCGGTCTTGCGACCTACTCCCAGGCGCTCGTGCATGATCGGGCTCGTCGTCGTGTACTGAAGGTGCACGCGCTTGCCGGGATTGATGTGTTCCTTGGCCGCAAACGCCGCCAGCGCGGCCTCGTGGAAACCCGACAGGATCAGCTTCTTCTTGCCCGGGTAGTAGTTGATGTCGCCGACCGCGAATATGCCGGGGACATTGGTCTGGAACTTCTCGGTGTCCACATTGATGGTCTTGCGGTTCAGATCGAGCCCCCAGTCGGCAATCGGCCCCAGCTTGGGCGCGAGCCCCCAGAACACCAGCAGCGCGTCCAGCGGCAGGCGCTCTACGGTGTCGTCGGGTCGGCGCACGCTGAGCGCGACCAGCCGGTCATCATCGACCTCGAAGCCTTCCGACTGGCCCTGCACGAAGCGCATCTTCCCCGCCTCGCACAGCGCGTGCATTTTCGCCACCGAAGCGGGTGCGGCCCGGAAGTCGTCGCGTCGATGGACGAGCACCATCGAAGCTGCCGTGTCGCAGAGCTCGATGACCCAGTCCAGCGCCGAGTCGCCCCCGCCCATGATCACCAGGTGGCGGCCGTGGAACTGCTTCGGGTCATAGACGCGGTAATAGAGGCCGCGCTCCTCGAACGCCTCGATACCCTTCAGGCGCATGCGCCGCGGCTGGAACGAGCCGACGCCGCCCGCGATGAACACCGTGCGCGCCAGAAAACGCAGCCCCCCGGAAGTCTCGAGCAGGAAGCGTCCATCGGCCTGCACCTGCAGCGATTGCACCTCGTGGCCGAGGTGGAACTGCGGCTCGAACGGCGCGATCTGCTTGAGCAGGTTGTCGACGAGCTCCTGTGCGGAACATACCGGGATCGCCGGGATGTCGTAGATCGGCTTGTCCGGATACAGCTCGCTGCACTGGCCGCCGACGCGCGGCATAGAATCGACTACATGCGCGCGAATGCCGAGCAGCCCGAGTTCGAATACCTGAAACAGGCCGCAGGGGCCCGCGCCCACGATCAGGGCGTCCGTTTCTGTCTCCATGGTCTCCCTTGTGCAGCAATGCGCCGGCCCCGTGGCGGGCCGACCGCGTCAGCAAAAGCCGCATTCTGCCACGCCGCAGGCGGCGGCGCGGTCACGGAAAGTCGATGACTTCCCAGCGCTGGGTGTCCTCGTGGCGGGCCTGGCGGCGGATCGCGTCGACGATGTCGCGATCATTCCAGCGCACCACCTCGTCGGCCCGCTCGCGCACCGCCGCGGGCATCTCCAACGCGCCACCGAACGGCTCGACCGCGACGATCGCCTTGTCGAGCGCGCCGGCACAGTCGAGCTGGAACTGGATCAGGTCACGGTGATCATCGTAGAGCCCGGACAGCACCAGCACCGTTTCCGCGTCGGCCATTTGCTGGCGCAGCGCCTCGTGCACCCCGTCCGGCCCCGCAGCCGGCGCCGCCTCAGGGTCGCTGAGGTTCACGTAGAAGAAATTGCTGGCGTTTTCCAGGTATTCGAACACCCGCAGCCAGTCCGCGTGCTTGGCAAACGCGTGCGTGACGAACAGCCGGATGGGATTGCGTTCTGACACCTCAGTATTACCCTCTCGGAGCTGCCCAGGATCGTCAGTTTACGTTAATGCAGGCGTCACGGGCATTGCAACGCCGCGGACCGGGCCGGCACGCCCGCGCCGTCCGGCGAACCCGCCGGCGCGCCCGACTGCGGCCCGGTCGGCCTGGCATTCCTGCGCCAGGCGCGGGGCAGCCTGTACGGGGGTCGAGTACACTAGCGGATCGATGCGCCTGATGCTCTACAATATCCGCTACGCGACCGGCACCGGCCCCCAGTTCCACTTGCCGCTACCGGGCGCCGGCTACGTGCTCGGCAACCAGACCGTGCTCCATGAAATCACCGGTTTCATCAAGTCCAAGAGCCCCGATATCGTCGGCCTGATCGAGGTCGACACGGGCTCGATCCGCAGCCGCATGGTGAACCAGGTCGATGCGATCGCCGAGGCGCTCGGCCACTACTCGGCCTACCAGTGCAAATACAGCGCGCGCTCGCTCAACCAGAAGCTGCCGATCGTGCGCAAGCAGGG
>PWYM01000076.1 GCA_003567855.1 Gammaproteobacteria bacterium
AGGTCGCCAAGCTCGCCGAGGACTACACCCACGTGCTCGGCCCTTCGACGACCTTCGGCAAGGACCTGATGCCGCGCGTGGCGGCGCTGCTGGGCGTCGGCCAGCTCTCCGACATCCAGGAGGTCCTGGGCGCCTACCGGTTCCGTCGGCCCATCTATGCGGGCAACGCGATCATCGTCGTCGAGGCCGACGACAGCCGCAAGCTGGTCGCAACCGTGCGTACGGCGTCGTTCCAGCCGGCCGGTGAAGGCGGCAACGCCGACATCGAGGCCGTGAAGGTCGAGACCGAAATACCGGAACACACGCGCTTCAAGGCGCTGCAAACCGGTGACAGCGACCGCCCTGACCTGCAGACGGCCGCGCGCGTCGTCTCCGGCGGGCGCGCGCTCGGCAGCGCGGAGAAGTTCGAAGTGATCTTCGACTTCGCCGACAAGATCGGGGCCGCGGTGGGCGCGAGCCGCGCGGCCGTCGATGCCGGCTTCGTACCCAATGAACTGCAGGTCGGCCAGACCGGCAAGATCATCGCCCCGGACCTCTACATCGCGATCGGCATCTCGGGGGCGATCCAGCACCTCACCGGCATCAAGGATGCCGGCACCATCGTCGCAATCAACAAGGACGCGGAAGCACCGATCTTTGAAATCGCCGATATCGGGCTGGTCGGAGATCTCTTCGAGATCATCCCGCAGCTCGAAGAGAGGCTTGCAAGCTGACCCCTGAGGCGGGCGGCCCGGCCGCCCTGCCCGCTCGAGTCGTCTGAGGGTGGTCGCCCGACCTGTACCGTCGCTATGGCTGCTCGGGCTCGCGAGCGGCCTGTCGCCCTTCGGCATGGCGGTGATCGTGCCGGCGCTGGCCGTCTTTGCCCGCGATTTCGACACCACGGAGGGCATGGCGGCACTGCTGGTGACGAGCTATCTCGTCGGGCTGACAATCGCGCAGCCGGTGCAGGGTTCACTGTGCGACCGCTTCGGGCGGCGCCCGATGCTGATCACGGGTTTCGCGCTGTTCTCCATCGCAAGCTTCATATGCGCGCTTGCCCCTAACCTGTGGCTGCTACTCATCGGCCGCGTAGTACAGGCCGTGGGTGTGAGCGTCGGCACCGTCGCCAGCCGCGCGGTCCTGCGCGACACACGCGACGCGAGCGGTACCGCCGAAGCGATGACGTGGATCACCGCGTTCATGGGCATCTCGCCGGTGCTCGCCCCGATGATCGGGGGCACCCTGGGTGAGCAGTTCGGCTGGCAGTCCATCTTCCTGTTCAGCGGCGCATTGGGTGTGGTCGTACTCGGCTGGGTGCTGTGGCGACTGCCCGAAACCCGGCCGGCCTATACGCGCGGTGACGGTGGACTCGGGCTGCGCAACTGGGGAGTCCTGCTGCGTGACCCGGCCTTCGTCGGGTTCACACTGATGTTCGGCGCCGTCAACGGCTCGTTCTTCGCGTTCCTGACGACCGGCGCGGCAATCTTCGAACGCGATCTCGGCCTGGGGCAACAGGCGTTCGGGCTGATATACGGGGCACTGTCAATCGCGTACGTGATCGGCGCCGCGATCGCTGGTGTGATGATCCGCGGCTGGGGAGTCGGCAGGACCCTGCGCGTGAGCGTTTCGCTGACGGTCATGGTCGGCCTCGCTCTCCCGGCTGTCGTGACGCTGTTCGGCGTGAACCTAGCCTCGCTGCTCGTGCCGCTCGCCGTGCTGATGGCCTGCAGCGGTATCGTCGGCCCGCAGGGACTCGCGGGTGCGGTTGCAAGCCACCCCGGCATCGCCGGTACCGCGGCGGGCCTGTCGAGCAGCCTGGGGCTGCTGATAGCAGCGGGTTTCGCGGTAGTGAGCGGCTTCATCTACCGCGGCAACACGCTGGATATCATGCTGCTGGTGACGCTGGCGGCGGTGCTTGCTGGGGCTGCAATGCTGTTGACCGGGCTGGCGCGTCCCGGCAGCGACCTCGCAGAACCCGCCGAACCCGCCTGAATTCGACGTGCCCGGCGGCGGCTGAAGCTCAGCCCACCGGCTTGAACACCCCGAGCGCGGCAGAAGCGACCAGCCCCGCCCAGATCAGCAGCACGAATGGACGCACTTTGGCGATCGACCCCGCCAGCTGGCGTTCGAGCTCAGGCTTCGATCCCTCGACGACGAGCTGGCGGAACGCAGGCACGAACGGCCGCAATGCGACCCGGATCGCGAGCCCGCAGGCGACGAGCAGCGCGAACAGACCGAACTTGCCGGCAAGCCACGGCTGTTCGGCAAGCGGTCCACCGCCGGCGAAGCCCCATGCCGCAAAGCCCGCACAGCTGACCAGCACCCCGATCCGCACCCCCGTGTCGGCGGGGGAAAGGCGCCGAGCGAGCGCGGTGCCGCCGCGCAGGTACACGGTGATCGCGATCGCAAGCCACGCCAGCGCCGCAACCCAGATCACCGCAAGCGCGGCACCGGACACCGGCAATCCCCAGCGAGCCGCCGACATGCTGATACCGACGGGGAGGATCAGGACCAGGCAGACGCGTGGCACCAGGTCGAGCGCGTGCATGATCTTGCCCGCGACAACGCGTGCGTCCACGCTGACCGTGGGGTCGACCACATAGCGGCTCGACCAGAACACCCCGAGGTCCCCCCCCAGCCAGTAGACGAACAGCAACAGGTGCGCAAGCACCAGCCAGTTGTAATCCATCAGCATGCCCCGGCTGCGCTCGTCAGACCTGCGTCAGCGCATGTTCTGCCGCACTCACCTTGAATTCACCAGGTGCCTCGACGTTGACATGCTTGACCACACCGTCTTCGACCACGAGTGAGAAACGCTGCCCGCGCATGCCGAGTCCGAAGCCGGTTCCGTCCATCTCCAGGCCCAGGGCACGCGTGTAGTCACCGTTGCCGTCGGCGAGCATCAGCACCTTGTCACCACAACCGCTGCTCTTGCCCCATGCGTCCATCACGAACACGTCGTTGACGGCCATGCAGGCGATGGTGTCTACACCACGCCCCTTGAGCGCATCGGCCTGTTCGACGAAACCCGGCAGGTGCTGGGCCGAGCACGTGGGGGTAAAAGCGCCCGGCACCGAGAACACCACGACCTTCTTGCCACCGAAAACGTCGTCGCTCGAAATGGCCTGAGGGCCCTTTTCGCCCATTATGGTGAAGTGCCCCTCGGGCATCCGATCTCCGATCTTGATCATGTCGTCTCCTGGGTATTGTGGAACGTGAAAAATGCCTGCGTGGGTCCGACCCTTCAGCCGCGGATGAGAAACAATGACAGGTCGGGCCAGAAAGTCACAACCACCAGCCCGACGACCATCAGCGCAAGGAACGGCAGTACCGCCTTGCAGATGGTCCAGAACTCCTCCCGGAACGCGCCCATCGCGACGATGATGTTAAGCCCGAGCGGCGGCGTAAGATAGCCGATCTCGAGGTTCACGATCATGATGATGCCGAAATGCACGGGGTCTATGCCCTGCGCCTGGGCGATGGGCTGCAGGATTGGCGCCAGAATAAGTATCGCCGAGCCGATATCCATCACGCACCCGACGAGCAGCAGGAACAGGTTCATGATGATCAGAAAGCTGGTGCGGTCGGTGATCATTTCATTGAGCGAGGTGACCAGCATCTCGGGCACCTGCTCGTAGGTCAGGAACACGTTCAGCGACAACGCGAACATCAACACCGGGAACAGCGACCCGAGCAGCTTGGTCGTTTCCGCAAACGT
The DNA here is from genome assembly GCA_003567855.1 of Gammaproteobacteria bacterium. Classification (GTDB taxonomy): domain Bacteria; phylum Pseudomonadota; class Gammaproteobacteria; order Steroidobacterales; family PWYM01; genus PWYM01. The sequence goes on from PWYM01000076.1 coordinate 3,698, forward strand.
TTCGAACATCCCGCGCAGGCCAAGTTCGCGGTGTATCACCAGCTCTACGAACAGCGCGTAGACCACGGCGACCGCTGCCGACTCGGTGGCTGTGAAGTAGCCGCTGTAGATGCCGCCGAGGATAAGTACCGGCATGAACAGCGCCCAGATGCCGTGTCGCAGTGCGCGCAGGATTTCCCACGCATCCCAACCGCCCGCGCGCAGGCGCCAGTTGCGCGACACCGCGTACACGGCCATCAGGCCGGTGAGCATCGCCGCCGGGCCGATGCCGGCGATGAACAGCTCGGCTATGGAGGTCTGCGTCATCACGCCGTAGAGGATCAACGGGATGCTCGGCGGAATGATGATGCCCAGCGTACCTGCAGCACACAGCGAACCCAGCGCGAACTGCTTGGAGTACCCGGCACGCAGCAGCGCCGGATACATCACCGAGCCCACGGCGAGCAGCGTGACGGTAGAAGAACCGGAGATCGCAGCGAACACCGCGCACGAGAGTACTGTCGCCATCGCCATCCCGCCGGGCACCGGTGCGGTGAGCGCCTGCATAAGGCGGATCAGCCGCTCGGCCATACTGCCCCGCGACATGATGCTGCCGGCGAGGATATACAGCGGAATCGACAGCAGCACCTCGCGGTTGAGGGCGTCCCACGCGTCGATGACGATATTGGCGACGACGCCGTCGCCGAACGCCACGTACGCGTAGGCCGTCGCCAGACCCAGCACGACCAGCAGATTCTGGCGAAGGACGAACAGCGCCACCACCATCAGCACCAGGCCCAGCACCAGCATCAGTCGCGGCGCTCCCGGTCGGCGGGGTTTTCTTTCGCGGTGTCGCCTGCCGCGCGGTCTGCAAGCGTGGCCACTGCGGCGGTATTGCCGGCGGCGAGCGTCGCACCGAGCTGCGGCGGCGATGGACGCAATGACGGCCATATCGCATAGAGCGCGTGGCGAATCGTTGCGAGCACGAACGCCAGCGGAATGACAGCCTGTACGGGCCAGACCACGACCCGCAAAATGACCGAGCGCTCGGCGAGCTGCCAGGTCTCGACGACGACGAACACCGCCGCGATCGTGAACCCGAGGCAGAACAGCGCCATCAGCCCCTCCTGCACATGGGGCATGAAGCGCTCCCAGCGCGCGGGCAGCCAGCTGTCGGCGAAACGCGGGCGCAGGTGCGCGCCATCCGCGGACGCGAGCCCGAACCCGATCATCACGACGAAGATGTTCGCGTAGACGCCCACCTGGCGCGCCCAGTGCAGCCCGCTGCCGGTGAGTTCCCGAATCAGCACGTCGGCAAACACGACGACGACCATCACCGAAAACGCGGTGAAAGTGATCGCTTTTTCGGTGAGATGGAGGCGCGCGAGAAAACGCTCGGCCGCGGCCGGCGCAGTCACTCGCTAATCCCCGGCATCCGCGACCCTGAATCCACTTCTGCCCTCCTCCAGTATCTGGAGAATTTCCCTGGCATCGCCGCCGATGAGGTTGGCCATACGCTGTCTCATCGGCTCTCCGTAGCGCCGCCAGGCTTCGACCTCAGCGGCGTCAAGATCATGCACCTCGACCCGCCCGGCGGCGCGCGCCTCAGCCAGCAGCCGTTCGCTCTCGCTCGCGACCTCTGCCCGCAAGCGCTCGGGAGGACCGAGCGCATCGCGTAACGCCTGCTGGCGATCACTGCCCAGGCTCTCCCACCACTGACTGTTGGCGAGTATGACGCCCGCATCGTAGGCATGAAAGGTGCGCGTCAGGTAGCGGGCTTCGTCGGCGAGACCGCTCGCGAGGTACATCACCGTGGTGGCCTCTCCGCCCCGCACGAGCCCGGTCTGCAGCGCGCTGACGAATTCACTGAAGGGCAGCGGTTTGACGTCGGCCCCGACGGTCCCGAGCAGCGCGCGCGATCCGGCACCGGCCTGGGCACGCATCGGGAAGCCCTCGAGGTCCGACGGGTGTCGCAGCGGGCGATCGGCGAACAGGTGGTTCCAGCCGGCCTCTGTCCACTGCACCACCGTCACGCCCTGTGCATGAAACAATGCCTGCAGCGGCTCCTGCAGGTGGTGAATCAGCAGGTAGTCGACTTCTTCCTCGGACTCGAAAAGGAACGGCGCATGCAAAACCGCCACCTCGGGTACGAGTGCGGCGGCTGCGCTCAACGGGAACCCTCCGAGCTGAATGCGCCCACGCCGCAGGCTGTGAATGGTCTGGTCCGGGTCGCCGAGCTGGCCGCGCACATAGAATTCCGGTTGCAGGCCATGATCGTCGCGGGCGGCGAGCTGCTCACCGAAGCGCCGCCACTGGTTGGCCCACGGAGAATCAGGCGGCGATGCGCCGGTGACCCTGAACACGCCCGACCCGTCGCGCTGTCCGTCGCCTGGCTGGCAAGCGACAAGCATCAGCGCCACCGGCACGAGGCAGCTACAACGCAATGGCCAGGTGATCACACCTTGGCCGCATCGACGGGTTCGCGATCCTCCCATGTCACCGATTGTAAACAAAACCGTACTGAAAGTTATAATGCTATATCTTTAAAACTTCGCGAGGCGTCGCATGATGCCCCGAATTCGAGGTGCTCACGTTCCATTGGATGCCATGACTCCGGATATTCCCGGCGCCGCGCCGCTCGACGACGCTTCGCCGATGCCGCTGTATCACCAGCTCTACCTCCAACTGCGCGGTCGGATTCTCGACGGCTCGCTGCCGGGGGGCACGCGCATACCCAGCGAGCAGTCGCTCGCCGCACGCTACTCGGTGTCGAGGATCACGGCCAAGCGCGCGCTGGACGAACTGGCGGCGGCCGGATTCGTCGCCCGCCAGCGCGGTCGTGGCACCCACGTGATCCATCGTCCGCACGCCGACGTCCTGCGTGCCCCGCTGCAGGGCATGCTCGAGAAGCTCGACTCGATGGCCCGGACCACCCGCGCCCGGCTGCTGTCCTACCGCCATGCCCCGGCACCCGCCGAAGTTGCGACGCTGCTTGGCATCGGTGCCGACGAACCCGTCGTCGCCGCAGTGCGCGTGCGCAGCCTGCAGGGCATCCCCTTCGCACACCTGTCGAGCTGGACCCGGGCACGCCCGGAACGCTTTTCGCACGAGCGACTGCGCGAGGGATCGAGGCTCGAGGCCCTCCGCGCGAGCGGTATTCGCCTCGGGCAGATGACGCAGGATCTGGGCGCGTGTGCCGCCGACGCCGAGGTGGCCCGTCACCTGGACGTCACCCCCGGTGCGCCGCTGCTGGAACTGCGCCGGCTGTCCTTCGGCCGCGACGAGCAGCCGGTGGACTTCCTCGTCGCGCGTTACCACCCGGAACGCTTCCGCTTCCACATGTCGATGACCCTGGACGAACATGGAGACTGCCGTTGACTGACCACGCCCGGCGCCTGCGCAGCGCCCTTGCCGATCCGCGAATTCTCGTCGCGCCCGGTGGCTACGACGCACTCAGTGCCAGCTTGATTGAAAACGCAGGGTTCGCTGCGATGTACCTGTCGGGGGCCAGTATCGCCTACACGCGCTTCGGCCGACCCGACATCGGGCTGGTCACGATGAGTGAGGTCGCCGAAACGATCTCTGTGATACGCGAACGCAGTGCGCTGCCCCTCGTTGCCGATGCCGACACGGGCTTCGGCAACGCGCTCAACGTACAGCGCACGGTGCGCCTGTTCGAACGCATGGGCGCATCGGGTGTCCAGCTCGAAGACCAGCGCCTGCCCAAGCGCTGCGGTCACCTGGCTGGCAAGACGCTGATCAGCCGTGCCGAGATGGTCGGCAAGATTCGCGCTGCCTGCGATGCCCGAGAACAGGACGACACCGTCATCATCGCGCGTACCGATGCGGTGGCCGTTGAGGGGTTCGAGCACGCGCTCGAGCGCGCGCGAGCCTATGCTGAAGCGGGTGCCGATGTGCTGTTCGTCGAGGCGATGCGCAGCGACGAGCAGATGCGGGCGGCGACGCAGGCCCTGTCACCGCTGGCGCCGCTGATGGCGAACATGGTCGAGGGGGGACATACCCCCATGCAGCCGGCCGACGCGCTCGAGCGGCTGGGCTTTGCCATGGTGATCTTCCCCGGGGCGCTGGTCCGGGTGCTGACGCACGCCGCGACCGCGTTCCTCGCCGACCTCCACCGCGACGGTGATTCTCGCGGCTGGCAGGACAGGATGCTCGATTTCGGCGGCATCAATGCATTGCTCGGCACCGATGAACTGCTCGCGCACGGACGCGCCTATGACGAACAGACCATGGATGCGCGCTGACTGCAGCTGCGATTCACGCGCGGGCCGCGACAGGCGGCAGGCGTTCGACGCGCGGGATGAACACCTGCACGAAACCTGCCGCGACGAGACGCATCAACGCGACGATGACGAATACCGACGCCCACGAGACGTTGTCGATCAACCAGCCGGCGAGTATCGCGAACAGCGCGCCGCCGACACTCCCGAGCGCTCCGAAAATACCCCAGACCGTTGCCACGTCACGCGACTGGAAAAGATCTGCCGGCAACACGAACAGGTTCGCCGCGTTCACCTGTATCGCAAACAGCGCGAGCGTGATCAGCGCGACGGCCATGACCGTGGATTCCACCACAAGTGCACCCAGCGTCACGGGCAACACCAGCAGCGCTCCGGTCCAGATCATCGTCTTGCGGGCCGCATTGAGGCTCATCCCGCGATCCATGAGCTTTTTCCCGCACCAGCCGCCGGCGAAGCTGCCAGCGTCGGCACCGAGGAACGGAACCATCGTCCCGAGCACGTAGGCGACGACGAGCGTCGCCTCAAAGCTGGTCGCGCCGCCCACGCCCTCGATCGCCGGGTTCATGCCCCTTTCGCTGACGAGATACAGCGGCAGGAAGGTCACGAAAAAGTAGAACGCGCCGTCGCCGATGAATCGACTGAGCATCAGCCCCCACATCTCCCGGTACCGCAGGAACGACAGCCACGACGGCCGCGGAGCATCTTCGGCATGTCCTTGAGCGACCGACTCCACCGCTTCACGGGCACGTTCGTCGAGGATCATGCGCCGCTCGTCTTCGCTGATTCGCGGATGATCCTCGACGCTGTAGTAGACGTGCTTCCAGACGAGCAGCCAGGCAATGCCGATCGCCCCGGAAACCACGAACGCCCAGCGCCAGCCGAAGAAGAAAATCAGCGTCATGATCAGCGGCGGCGCGATGATGTTGCCGAGGCCCGGTCCCATCGTCAGCACGCCCGTGGCCCACGACCGCTCACGCGCCGGGAACCATTCCGAGATTGCCTTAAGTGCGGCTGGAAAGTTTGCCGCCTCGCCTATGCCAAGGATCACCCTGAAGCTGAGCAGACTCAGGAACCCGCGGCTCAGCGCATGGGCGGCGCTGGCGAGGTTCCACACGAGTACCGCGATCGAGAACGCGCGCTTGGTGCCGATGTAGTCGACCGCGCGACCGGAGAAGATCTGCCCGAGCGCATAGGCCCAGAAAAACCCGGAGGCGACCAGCCCGAACTGGGTATTGGTCATGTTCAGCTCGGGCATCATGAACGGTGCCGCGATTGCGAGTGCAGCCCGGTCGATGTAGTTGATGGTCGTGACCAGGCACAGCGCCGCGGCGATCTGCCAGCGCACCGGCATCCAGCGGCCCAGTCCGGTGGCGTTCGACGTTGCCTGCATGCCTCCCTCCCTGGCGGGCCCCGTGGGCGCTTCCGGCGCCGCAACCGCACCTGCACGTGGCGCCGCACGCGCCTGCGGCGTCACAATATAGCCGTACTCGAGCTCCACTTGGAACCGGACCACGCATGAACGACATCCAGACCCTCGCCAGCCATCTGCCCGATCCGGTGCCGGCGATCATCGATGGCCGTCCCGTCACTGCCCGGCACGGCGTCGACCTGCCGGTGATCTACCCCGCGACCGGCGAGACGGTCAGCCACCTTCGCGAATCGGATGCCGCGCAGGTCGCGACCGCGGTGGAATCCGCGCGCACGGCCTTCGACCAGGGGTCGTGGCCGCGGATGGGAGTGGACGAACGCAAGGACATTCTATATGGCATCCGCGACGTGCTCCGCGCGCACGCCGACGAACTCGGTCGACTCGAGGTGCTCAATACCGGGCTCACGCTCGATAACCTGCCACGCCACGTCGAACGCATGGCGCGCAACTTCGAATTCTTCGCCGAGGTCATCAGCACCGTCAGCGGCGAAGCCTATACGCAGCATCCGCAGTACCTGACATGGGTCACGCGTGACCCCAAGGGTGTAGGTGCAATGATCTCGCCATGGAACGCACCGCTCGCGCTGTCGTCGATGCGCATCGCGAGCTGCATCGCCTTCGGCAACACCTGCGTACTGAAGCCATCCGAATACACTCCGCTGTCGGTATACCGCATGGTGGAACTGCTCCACGAGGCGGGCCTGCCTCCGGGCGTCGTCAACCTCATCAACGGCCGGGGACACGTCACGGGTGCGGCGCTGGTCGGCCACCCCGGCGTGGATATGGTCGGATTCACGGGCGGGACCGATACCGGGCGGCGCATCATGGCCGATGCGGCTGCGCGCCTGAAACCGACCATCCTCGAGCTCGGCGGAAAGTCGGCGAACGTCATCTTCGAAAGCGCCGACCTCGACCAGGCGCTCGAGGGGGCATTGCTCGGCATCTATTCGAACAATGGCCAGCAGTGCCTGGCCGGCTCGCGCATTCTCGTGCAGCGCACCATCGCCGACGAATTCATCGAGCGCTTCGTGGGGCGTACGCGCCGCATTAAGGTCGGTGACCCGGTCGATCCGGCCACCGAGGTCGGGCCGGTGTGCTATGAGGCGCACATGCGGCGCGTGCTTTCGTTCGCCGACATCGCACGGGAGGACGGCGCCGAGGTGCTCGTGGGCGGCGGGCAACCCGCAGGCCTCGAGCGGGGCTGGTACGTGGCCCCAACCGCGGTCCGAGCCCCCGACAGCAGCGCACGGATCTGCCAGGAAGAGATTTTCGGTCCGTTCGCGACTTTCCTGGTCTTCGACGACCTGGACGACGCGATCCGCCAGGCTAACGATTCGCGCTTCGGTCTCGTCGCCTACGTCTGGTCGCGAGACATGGATACGGTTCTGAAGTGCAGCCGCGGGATTCGTGCCGGCACAATCTGGGTCAACACGCCGATGATGCGCGAACTCCGGGCGCCCTTCGGTGGCATGGGTGAATCCGGTGTCGGGCGCGACGGCATGCGCGACAGCCACCTGTTTTTCACCGAGCCGAAGACCACCACGGTTCCGCTCGGCGCGCTCGATCTGCAGGGCTTCGGCCGCTGAGCCGCCGGGCACTGATGGCCGCGACACTGCTGCGCAGGCTGCGCGATCTGGCCACCCTGCTGTTCGGCCTGACGCTGGTGCTATTCGTGATGCTGCGCTTCGCGGGGGACCCCGTGGTTGTGATGGCCGGCCCGGATGCCACCCCCGAGCAGATGGCGCTGCTGAGCGAGCAGTACGGCCTTGACCGACCGTTGCCGTGGCAGTTCATCGTCTACCTCGGGAACGTGCTCACGCTGGACTTCGGCCAGTCGATGAGCACCGGTCGCCCGGCGATGTCGGTCGTACTCGACATGCTGCCCGCGACGCTCCTGCTGACCTTCCTCGCGCTGGGTTTCACGCTGCTGGTGTCCATACCGCTGGGCGCATGGCTGGGCGTGCGGCGGCGCACGCTGCCAAGACGCATCGTCTCCGCGGGCGTGTTCATCCTGCAGGGTGCGCCGGGTTTCGTCGTCGGGCTGCTGCTGATCCAGGTGTTTGCGGTGCGCCTGGGCTGGCTGCCTTCACTGGGCTACGGCACCGTGATGCACTGGATCCTCCCGACGCTGTCGCTGGCGGCATTCCTCGCACCGAAGCTGACCCGCGTACTCGCCGCCAACGTCAGCGAGGCCATGCGCGAGGACCATATCCGCACCGCCCGCGCCAGCGGGGCGACACCGCGGGAGCTGCTGCTACGCCACGCGCTGCCGAATGCCCTGCTTGGCGCCACCGCGCTGGTGGGTACCCAGTTCGCGTTCCTGATCTCGGGGACCGTGGTGATCGAACTGCTGTTTTCATGGCCCGGGATCGGCTGGCTCCTCGTCGAATCGACCCAGACGCTGGACTTCCCCGTGGTCCAGTCGGTCGCGATCGTCGTCGCGATCCTCGTGTTCACGGTGAACCTGCTCACCGACGTGTGTTTCCGCCTGCTCGACCCGCGGCTGCGGGCGGTGGGCCGCTGACATGGTTCACGCGTCATGGTGATCGCCGCCGACCGCAGGTTGCGCCGTACACGCAAGCGCGCCGGTTCAACGGGCGCCGAACTCTGGTTCGGCGCGGCGCTGGCATTCGTGCTGCTGGCGCTCGCCGCACTCGCGCCGTGGGTGCAGACCCACGATCCGATGCTCGGCGATCTCACGCTGCGATTCATTCCTCCCGGCGACGCGGCGCACTGGCTGGGCACCGACAACCTCGGACGCGACCTCTGGTCGCGTGCGGTGGCTGGCCTCGCGTGGTCGCTGGCGTGTGCGCTCACGGCGACGCTGATCGCGGCATCCATAGGCACGACGCTTGGCCTGCTGGCGGCGGAACGCGATGGCTGGGTACGCGCGATCGTCCGCCAAGTCGTCGACCTGGTGCTCGCGTTTCCCGGCATCGTCGCCGCCATCTGCGTGATCGCGGTCGTCGGACAGGGGTTCTGGCCGCTGGTGCTCACGCTCGGACTGCTGTCGTGGCCGGTATTCGCCCGGGTCGTCTACGCCGAGGCCCTAGGCATCCTCGAGCGCGACTTCGTCACCGCCGCACGCCTCGCCGGCGTCAACCGCCTGCGCATCCTTGTCGGCCACGTGTTGCCAGGGCTTCGCACGACCCTGCTCGTGATGCTCGCGTTCCACTTCGCCGACATGCTGATCGCCGAAAGCGCGCTTTCGTTCCTCGGCATCGGTGCGCCACCCGGTGACCCCACGTGGGGCAACATGCTCGCTGAAAGCCGTCAGTTCCTGTTTCGTGCGCCGTGGATGCTGTTCGTTCCCGCCGGCGCGATCGTACTGGCGGTGGTGATCGCCAACCTGCTCGGCGATGGCATTGCCGTCGCGCTGCGCGGCGGTCGTGACCCGGACTGATCGGCATCAGCGCCGATGCAGCGATACCAGCTGGTAGGTGTAGTCACGCGGCGCGCCGACCGTAGACTGCACGATCACGCAATCGTCGTCGTCGCTGACCCAGATGCGGTACTCGGGGTGGCCGTCGACCTCGGTCCCGTCGAGCAGAAACCGAAAGTGCCGCGCAGGCACCCGACCGGCCGGCACCTCCAGAACCTCTCGACCGACGAACTCCAGACCGTAGCGCAGGCGGTGCAGCTTCGGGCCGGTCGCACCGTTGAAAGCAAGCGAACTCATCAGCGCGCGCTCAACCCACTGCACCCGGTCACCGTTGAGGTCGAAGGGCGTAACCATCCACGCGTCGCCCGATATCGGGTGCGCACCGAAGCACTGTGCGCCGCCGGGCACCTCGAGCCGCTGCGACAATCGTCCCTCATCCGCGGTGAGCGTCTCGACGGAGGCGCCGCTGTCGTCGAATACGAACCAGCCGCTGCCCTGAAAGCGATCTTCTACGGTGAGACGCACGAACGCGTCGTGCGGCCGCCAGTCGCCACCGACCGTGTAGGTGACGTCCCGCAGCACCTCGGTTTCGTCTATTTCCGAGCGCGCACGCAGGATGCGACTGCCGTCGCCGTGCACGGTGATCGAGAACGCTTCCCGTCCGCGGTCGGTACCGCGCGGCCCGATATAGGCGAGACGGCCTTCAACGGTCCTGTGCTGCATCATCGTTCTCCACTGCAAAATACCGGGGCTGCGATGCGGCAACGCCGGTAATGGAATCGCGAACCCGGGCTACGACGAAGTCACGTCCCTGCGGGCTGCGCGAGCGCCCTGAAGCGCCCAGCGTGAAAAATCAGGGGGGCACGGTCATGGCGCACGACAGCGTGCACCCGCCCGACGACGATCGTGTGATCACCACCCGGGTGGCAGGAAGTCACGCGACAATGATATTCAGCCGCACAGCTGCGCAGGACCGGAACACCGTCGGTGTTGTATTTGAAGTCTACAGTGCGCTCGTAGTCCTGTCCGTTGGCCAATGCGAACAACTCGGCCAGGCGACGCTGGTCTGACGCCAGCACATTGACGACGAACGGGACGTCCGGCCGGTACAGCGCGGCGCTGCGGGCTTCGTGACCCACACACCACAGCAGCAGCGGCGGTGTGAGTGATACGGAGGTCAGTGAATTCACCGTGATGCCGCTGGCACGGCCGTCCTCGGCCCGCGACGTCACGACCGTGACGCCAGTTGCGAATACGCCGAAGGCCGCGCGCAGCGACGCCCGGTCCAGCGGCTGGACGCCGGCGGCCGCGGTGGTTTGATCCCGATGGGTGATGGACACAGCCCTCCTCTGGCTGACTTCAGACCGGCGCCTGCCCGTCCCTGGGAGAAATCCGACGCACACTGCATCCGACACGCGGGCAGCGTCGTATCCAATGACAGGGCGGCCACACAGTGACCGCACCGTGGATTTCGTTCACAGGCCGGTCAGGTGTTTGTATCATCTGAAACGGCCACCCGCTGACCGACCGGCTGCGGCGATTGTAATCGCAGTCCGGTCAGACTCACAGCATCCGCGACGCGGCGTGGCGACCGCGAATGGATGTCCGGTTGGAACTGATACAGGAATGAGCCTCATGTCATCGACCCGTCCGATTCGAGCTCTGATCCGCGGCCTGGACGCGCTGACGGTACTTAACCTCAAGAATGGCGTCACGGTGTCCGAAGTGGCACAGGAGATCGACCTTCCCCGCACGACGACCTATCGCATTCTCGAGACACTGTGCCACGCTGGCTATGCCTACCGGTCCGAGAGCGACGACCGCTACCGGCTCACGCTGATGGTTCGCGGACTCTCCGACGGCTTCGATGACGAGGCGTGGATCACACAGATCGCCAAGCCCTACATTTACGAGCTCTGTCGCGAGGTCGTGTGGCCGGTGGCGATCGCCACGCTGTCGGGCTCAAACATGCTCGTCCGCGAGACCACCGACCACCAGAGTCCGCTCGCGGTAGAGCGCTATGGACCCGGCTTCAGGATATCGATGCTCGGCAGCGCCGCGGGCATGGTGTATCTCGCCTTCTGTGAATCCAACCAGCGTGACGCCCTGCTCGACATGCTCACGCGTTCGAAGCATCCCGCAGACCAGGCTATCCGCAATCGCGACCAGCTGATCCAGACGCTCAAAGAGACCCGGGAACGAGGCTACGCGATCAATGTCCGGCCGCGGCGCGTATCCGACGAGACCAGTTTCTCGGTGCCGATCGTTGCCGACGATCGGCTCATGGCCTCGCTGACCGTGCGCTTCTCGAGCACCGCGCTGCCACAAGCCACGGCGATCGAGCGCTTCGTACCGAGGATGCGGCGCACCGCAGACCAGATCGGGGCCGAGTTTGCTCGCCAGCGCGCCCAGTACACGAACGGGCAGGTACAGCTGCGTCGGGCATGACGCCGCCGGCGCATTGACAACCGTGACAGATGTCAGCCGGCTTCCTTGCGCAGGGGCGGACGCGATCCGTCGTCGCCGCCGATGCGGTGAAATGCACGACGGGCAGCGAGCACATGGGCGCGCATGATCGATCCGGCCCCGCCGGCATCCTTGGCTTCCATCGCGAGCACGATTTCCACGTGGTGCTGCGAGCTTCGCACCAGCTGGTCGTGGCTGTATTGACGGAACGTCTGCATCACCAGCGGGACCTCGACCAGTGACACCAGCATGCTCTGCAGTCGCTCACTGGCTGCCGCTTCCTGCAGTTGCGTGTGGAAGCGGCTGTTGAGCGCTCCGACCTCTTCCAGGTAGCCGGGTCTGCGCAGCCTGGCCACCGACAGTTGCCGCTCAGCGAGCTCGCGCAGGCGTGCAACGGCCTCCGGCGTGGCGCGTTCGGTCGCGCGCTCGGCCGCGTAGGCCTCCAGCATGGCTCTCAACTCGAAGATGTCGTCGATCTCCTCGTCGGTCCAGACCGCGACGACTGCGCCCTGGTTGGGCACGAAATTCAGGAGGCCCTCTGCCTGCAGACGACGCAGCGCCTCGCGCACCGGGGTGCGGCTCACGCCGGCCTGGGCGGCCACCTCCTGCTCCGTGATGCGACTGCCGGAGCCATATCGGCCTTCGATGATCGCCTGCCGCACTGTCTCGTAGGCCTTTTGTACCGCTTTCATCTTGATGTCGTCCTGCGGCCCCGCGCGGCGAGACCGGATCGGTCACGGGGACGGCGCTCATTCACCGTCCCCGCAGACCTGCTCATTCTCAGCTCGCCTCACGAAACCTCGGCGTACCCCGATCGGCCTTCAGCCAGCGCGGGAACTCAGGCTGTACAGGCGGTTCGAGCCCGGTTTCTTCACGACAGCGTGCCTTTAGCTCCTCGATGGTGCCACCCATGTCAAACAGCTTGATGCCATCGCGTTCGGCGGCCATCCTGCGTCGCAGTTCCACAGTCGCGTCCTGGTCCACGTTGGCATCGGCATCGATCACCACGCCGTAACGGCGGGCCCCGTCAGGAGTGACCAGTCCGGCATCGACGTCGAATACCACCTTCTCCACGGGACGCTTGAGCGGGTCGCCCCAGCCGCCACCGCCCCAGGTTTCGAAAAAGAGCACGTCGCCCGGGTTCACCTCTATGCGGTCGCACTTTGAAGTCATGAGCTCGTGCGTGCCGTCGGCGCGCACCATCAGCTTGCGGCTGCGTTGTCCGGGCAGACCGCCATTTACACCCCACGGATAGGTGAGCCAACGGTCATCGTGAATCGAGATTTCCCCCGGCTCGAGAAAGTGGTAACCGACCCGCAGCGCATTGCCACCGCGATGCAGACCCGGACCCCCGCTGTCGGGAATGGTCTCGTAGACGTCTATACGCAGCGGGAAATAGCTCTCGAGGAACTCGTTGGGTACGTTCGTGAAACTCGGCCACAGCGAGTGCCCGTCGGGCCCGTCGCCCGACGGCTTGCCGGGCACGCCGCCGAAGCCGATCTGGTAGAGCTGGTACCAGTCGCCCTTGTAGTCGTACCCCGAGTACATGAAGTGCGGGCTGTCCGAGAAACCTGCCGCGCACAGGAAATCCGGGTTGCCCTGGCCGAGCAGGCCGCCAAGCACGTCAAAGATGCGCCCCAGTGCGTGCGTGCGACATGACAGCGCTGCGGGCTTCTTCGGCTTGAGCAGCGTGCCTTCGGGTATGTGCACTTCCATGAGGTCGTAGAAGCCGTCGTTGAACATGATCTGCGGGTCGAACACCATGATCATGTACACGCCGCAGAACATCTTGAACATCTCCTCGTTGAGGTAGAAGTTCACCGACCCGATGGACTGTGGATCCGTGCCCTCGAAATCGAAGATGACCTTGTCACCTTCGCGCCACATGGCGCAACGAATCTTGTACGGGCCCATACCCATGCCGTCGTCGCAGATGTAGTCCTCGAAGTACTGCCTTTTCTCGGGCACCGTGTCGCGAATGAGCTTCTTCATTGCCCGATAGTTGCGGTCGAGCAGCTCATCGAGCGCCGAGAAGTACATGTCGTCGCCAAACCTGTCCGACATCTCTATGCAGCGTTTCTCGGCGGTACGCACCGCCGCGATGATTGCGTTGAAGTCACTGAGATTCCAGTGCGGGAGTCGGCAGTTGTGCAGGATGATATCGAGCACGTCCTTCTGCAGTTCGCCGGCCCTGTAGATCTTCGTCAGCGGCACGACGATGCCTTCCTCGTAGATCTGGCGCGCATCGGTGGGCAGACTGCCGGGCACCTTGCCGCCGATATCGGTCATGTGGCCGAACATCGCGGCCCACGCGATGATACGGCCCTGCTTGTAGATGGGCTTGAGCACCAGCCAGTCGTTGGCGTGGCTGATCGCACCGTTGCAGGCGTACGGGTCGGTCGTGAGGAAGACATCGCCTTCCTCGATCGTGCCCTCGTAGGCCTCCATGAAGCCCCAGATGAACGAACCGAACTGACCGACGACCATCTTGCCGTCGCGGTTGGCGATCATCGGGAACGCATCATGCTGCTCGCGTATACCCGGCGACATTGCGGTACGAAACAGCACCGCATCCATTTCGTAGCGGGCATTGAGCATCGCATTCTCGATGATATCGAGCGTGATCGGGTCCACCTTCCTGCGCTTGAAGGCCTTCTTGTTGCTTTCGACGATAGTTGCTGGCATCGCTCTACTCTCTCTGTTCCGGCATGTCTTGAAGTGCGTCTACGCGTGCGCGCGGCACGCCTGCCTCATTCAGCGCTTACGGGCGGCCTTTTTCCTGGCGCCCGCCTTCTTGCGGGTCACTTTCCTGCGCCCCGCGGTGGACTTCTTCTTTGCGGTCTTCTTCTTTGCGGTCTTCTTCTTGGCGGCTTTCTTTTTTCCTTGCGCCTTCTTCTTGGCCACCTTCTTCTTGGCCACCTTCTTCTTGGCCACCTTCTTCTTGGCCACCTTCTTCTTGGCCACCTTCTTCTTGGCTACCTTCTTCTTTGACGCTTTCTTCTTCACGACCTTCTTCTTCGAGGCCGCCTTTTTCCGGGCTGCCGATTTCTTTTTCGCAGCCTTGCCGCCGGACTTCTTCTTCGTCGCCTTCTTCTTGCCTGCCTTCTGCTTCTCACCCCCCTTCCAGTTGTTCGGGGTGATCAGCAGGTTGCCGAACTTGTCCACGACAGCGGTATGACCGGGAAGAATGACCGTGGTCGAGTCCATCTCCATGACTACCGCAGGCCCGGGGACGCGGTTGCCGGCACGCAGCCGTGCGCGATCGTAAATCTTCGCACGCCGGTTTTTGCCGTCGGCGTACACGGTGTGCGAACTGACCACGGCGGCCTTCGGGTCAGGGCCACCCCGGCGCACCTCTGGCGGACTGACCTTGGTCGGCTTGCCCTGCACGACTGCGCGCAGGTTGACGAGTTCCTTGTCGAGGTCCAGTGCAAAGGTGAACAGTTGACGATGCACGTCGTCGAACGGCGCACCAATGACATCGAGGCCTTTTTTCGACTTGAGCTTCGTGGGATCCACGTCGACAGTGAGCTGCAGCCCCTGACCGTGGTAGCGCACGTCGACCTGATAGCTCACCGACTGGTCCTTGCGCGGAACGCCTTCGGAGTCGAGCGCGGTCGCGGCTTCATCGGCCAGAGACTCGAGAATACCGTACACCTCGTCGACGCTGGTATCTGTGAATTTGCGGATGAACGTGCGCGAGGCCTCGTTACGCAGGCGCGTGGTCGCATCACCATACGCACACAGCACACCCGGCCCTGGCGGAATGATCACCGGCCACGAACCCATGAGTCGGCCCAGCGCGTTCGCATGCAGCGGACCGGCGCCGCCGAATGCGATCAGTGCAAAGTCGCGCGGGTCGAACCCCTGCTCGACCGACACCAGTCGCAGCGCGCCGAACATGTTCTCATTGACGATATCGGTAATGCCGGCCGCGGCTTCCTTCACGCCGAGCCCCAACGCGTCGGCGATCTGCTTGACGGCGGTTTCAGCCAGGTCCTTGCGGATCTCCATGTCTCCACCAAGCCGGACGTTAGCCGGCAGGTAGCCGAGCACCACGTTCGCATCGGTGACTGTAGGCTCGGCACCCCCCTTGTTGTAGGCCGCCGGACCCGGCGACGCGCCCGCGCTCTCCGGGCCGACGCGCAGCGCCTTGGTGAGCTGGGGCACCTTGGCGATGGACCCACCGCCAGCGCCCACGGTACGCACGTCGACCGACGAGGCGCGCACCGTCACGTCACCGACCGTAGTCTCACGACGCAGCTGCGCGGCACCATCCTGAACGAGACAGACGTCAGTCGACGTGCCGCCCATGTCGAACGTAAGCAGGTTGGGGAATCCAGCCTGACGGGCGACCCAAATCGCGCCCGACACGCCTCCGGCAGGACCGCTCATCAGCAGGTTCACCGGGAAGTCCTCGGCCGACTGTGCCGCCGCCAGACCGCCGTCGGAGCGCAGCACGTGCAGCTGCACCTTGTTCATTCGCTTGGTGAGTTCGTTGTGCAGGTTGCGGATGTAGCTTGCAACGCGGGGGCTCACGTAGGAATTGGCCACCGTCGTGACGGTGCGCTCGTATTCCTGCATCTCTGGCACCACGTCGGAGGAAATCGAAACGGGAATACCCGGCATCACGCGCTCGGCGATCTTCTTGATGCGCTTTTCGTTCTCGGAATTGGCGAAAGAGTTGATCAGTGAGACCGTGAGTGCCTCTATTCCGCGGTCACGCAGGCGAACGAGTTCGGCCTCGACCTGCTTTTCGTCGACGACCTTGACGACTTCGCCCTTGGCCGACATCCGTTCATCGGCTTCGACGGTCAGTGCGAGCGGCGCGATGGGTTCGCTCTTGTTGTAGATGACCCAGCCCCCGAGACCGCCGGGCACGTACGAGCGCGCGATCTGCAGGACCTGGCGATAGCCGCGTGTCGTGACCAGCCCGACCTTCGCGCCACTGCCCTCGAGCATGGTGTTGGTCGCCACCGTGGTCCCGTGCATGACGTGGGTGATGAGCTCCGGGTCTATGCCGGCATTGGCACAGACCTTTTCGATTCCGTTGAGCACCCCGACCGAGGAGTCATGCGGCGTGCTCGGCACCTTTGCGGTGTAGATATCCCCGGTGGATTCGCTGACAAGCAGCAGGTCGGTGAAGGTCCCCCCGACGTCGACTCCCAAGCGATAGCTCATCTGTTGTTCACCTGATTGGCTGTTACGAATTTAGGGGCTGCAGGCCCCTTCCCTGGTCACAAAGATATGGCCCGCGGAGTATAGCCCCGCGCACCCTCGATATTCTGCCGGTTCAGGCGGCGTTGCCCGCCAGCTGCTCCGGAAAACGCCCGGCACGGGGCAGCATGGCCGGCACGCTGCGTCCGAGCTGTCCGGCGAGCCATTCGCTGGTGGCCATGACCTGCGAGAGATCCACGCCGGTGGCGATACCCGAACGCTCCAGCATGTAGATGAGGTCATCGGTCGGGATGTTACCGGTGGCCGCGGGTGCGAACGGGCACCCCCCTATGCCGCCGATGCTCGCGTCCAGCGCACGCACACCGACCTGCACCGCCGCAAACGCGTTCGCAAGGCCGGTATTGCGCGTGTTGTGAAAGTGACAGCGCAATGGCATGCCGGGCAACGCCTCGGCGACCATACCGATGAGATCGATGACCTGCTGCGGAGAGGCGACGCCGATCGTATCAGCGAGCGCGACCTCCACGGGTTCCGCCTCAGCAACACGCTTTGCAAGTTCCACCACGTGCCGTGGCTCGACCTCACCCTCGAACGGACAACCGAACGCGGCCGAAACCGTGACGTTGTACCGAAGACCCGCGCGCCGCGCGTCGGCTGCAATGTCGAGCCAGGCGGCGACCGACTCGTCTGAAGACACGCCCTGGTTGCGACGGTTGAAAGTGTCGCTGGCGACCACCGCCATGCCGACTTCGTCGACGCCGGCCGCAAGGGCCCGGTCGAAGCCGCGGCGGTTGAGGATCAGGCCGATGTAGATCACGTCGTCGCGTTCGGGGAGCCCTTCAAGCACCGCCTCGGCATCGGCCATCTGCGGAACTCGACGCGGGTGCACGAAGCTTGCGACCTCAAGGCGGCGGATACCGGCATCCATGGCGCGCGTGATGTACTCGATCTTGGTCTCGGTAGGCAGGACGTCGGGCTCGCTCTGCAGGCCATCCCGGGGTCCCACCTCGACGATTTCAACCTGCGTGTTCATGCCTCCACCTGCTGCCGGCGATGCCGACTGTTGTCCCTGATCTTCAAGATTGTATACCCTAAGCGCCGAGCCATTGTATACAACCTGCCCTCCAAGGTATCAGCAGCTTGGCTGCTTGACCGTCAGAGAGCGACAATTGTATACACGGCTGACCCGGCGCCAGGTCCGCGATCCATCGAGCGGCAGCGACCTCGAGAATTCAACTAAACGAAACTATCACAGGGTATTCGAATGGCAAGCGAACAGCAGAACGTTCCCGGCCCGCTGGCCGGTCTGCGGGTAATCGAGATGGGCACCCTTCTCGCGGGGCCGTTCTGCGGCCAGCTGATGGGAGATTTCGGTGCCGAGGTCATCAAGATCGAGCCACCCGGCAAGGGGGACCCGATGCGCGACTGGGGCCAGGAAAAGGCCCACGGCAAGTCGATGTGGTGGCCGGTCATTGCACGCAACAAGAAGTCGATCACCCTGAACCTGCGCGTCGGGGAAGGCCAGCAGATCGTGCGCGACCTCGTTCGTGAGGCCGATTTCCTGCTCGAGAACTTCCGTCCGGGGACGATGGAGCGCTGGAACCTCGGCTACGATGAGCTCAGCCGCATCAACCCGAAACTGATCATGATCCGCGTGTCCGGTTTCGGCCAGACCGGACCCTACAGCAAACGCGCCGGATTCGGCGCGATCGGCGAATCCATGGGCGGGCTGCGCTACGTGTGCGGCGACCCTCGCACGCCGCCCAGCCGCATGGGCATCAGTATCGGCGATTCGCTCGCGGCAACCTTCGCGTGCGTGGGCGCCCTGTCGGCGCTGCACTACCGGCACCAGACCGGGCGCGGCCAGGTCGTCGACTCGGCGATCTACGAGGCGGTACTCAACATGATGGAGTCGCTGATCACCGAGTACGACCAGGCCGGCTACATCCGCGAACGCCAGGGCTCTATCCTGCCCAATGTCGCGCCGTCCAACGTCTACCCGACCAAGGACGACAAGCTGCTGCTGATCGCCGCCAACCAGGACACCGTGTTCCGCCGCCTGGCAACCGCGATGGGCCGGCCGGAGCTTGCCGAAGACCCGCGCTACAGCTCGCACTCGACGCGCGGCACCCATCAGAAGGAACTCGACGAGCTGGTCGCCGACTGGACGCGGACCATCGACCACGACGATCTGCTTGAACTGATGGACGAACACGGCATCCCCGCCGGCGGCATTTACCGTGCACCGGAAATGCTCGCCGATCCGCACTTCAAGGCCCGGGATGCCATCATCAGGACCATGCACCCGGAACTCGGGGAGTTGAAGATGCAGAACGTCGCACCCAAGCTGTCGCTGACCCCCGGCAGCGTACGTGCCCCCGGGCCCGAACTTGGCCAGCACAACGATGAAATCTATGGCGAGATACTGGGAATGGACGCCAAGCGGCGCAAAGCGCTCCGCGAGCAGGGCGTGATCTGACATGAGCGAGGCTGCCTCCATCCGCGGGAGCGACGGCTGATGTTCGGCCCGATACGCTGCGTGACCATCACCTGCCCCGACCCCGCGGCAAGTGCCGCGCTGTACACCGATACGCTCGATTACACGCCGGTCGAGGCCCCCGGGCTCATTCCCACCGACCTCGCCGCGAGCTGGGGCGCACCGGCCGAGGCCGGCCAGGACCAGATCCTGCTCCAGCCCGCCAGCGGTGAACCGGTCTTCATCCGCCTGCTGGCACGCGACGGCGGCGGCGAACCCTACGCACCGCTGAAGACCTGGGGCTGGAATGCGGCCGAGCTCATCGTGCGCGACGTCGATGCGCTCGCGCAGCGGCTGGCCGATTCGCCGTGGCGCATCATCGGACCGCCCGCGGACCTGTCTTTCACCGACGCCATTCGCGCGATGCAGGTCGAGGGGCCGGCAGGCGACGTGCTCTATCTGACGCAGTTCAAACGCCGGCTGCCAGAGTTCGACACGCCCGAACCGCGCTGCGACGTATGCCGGACCTTCATCGTGATCCTTGGGGGCCCCGACCTCGAGGCGCTGAAACAATTCTACGGTCGACATTTCGGCGTACCCGATGCGCCGACCATGGAGGCCGAGATCAGCGTGCTGTCGAACGCGAACGACCTCCCCCCACAGACCGTGCACCGGATCTGCGCGATGCCACTCGACGGACAGAGCTTCATCGAGGCGGACGCATTTCCCGCGGGCACCCAGGCGCGCGGGCGCAGCGCCGAACGCCTGGCACCGGGCATCGCGATGGTGAGCTTCGAGGTCGACGACCTGGCGCGCGTTGCACCGGAGGTCGAGACGCTGGCGGCGCGCTGCGCGCAGCCGCCCTATTTCGGCGCGCGCGCGGTCACCGTGTACGGGCCCGCCGGAGAGGCCATCGAGCTGATAGAACGGCCCGCCGCCACCTGAACGGGCTCAGCCGAGCTTGCGCAGCAGTGTCAGTCCGTCGCCTACGGGCGTGAGCGCGATGTCGAATCGCGCATCGTGCCTGAGGGTCCGGTTCAGCGCCTGCAAGGCCCGCGTGTCGGCATCGGCACCGTCGGCGGGTTCGGCCACCCGGCCGCTCCACAGCGTATTGTCGAGCAGGATCACCCCACCCGTCCTGAGCAGGCCGTGACACTGCTCCACGTAGCCTGCGTAGCCGGGCTTGTCAGCATCGATGAACACCAGGTCCCAGCCCGTGTCACCGGCTTCGGCGAGCGAGCGCAGCGTGTCGGCCGCAGGACCCAGTCGCAGTTCCACGCGGTCGGCAACACCGGCCTCGCGCCAGTAGCGCTGAGCGATCGCAGTCCATTCTGCTGAACGGTCGCATGCGAGGATGCGCCCGTCGGGCGGCTGCGCAAGCGCCATCACGAGGCTCGAATAACCGGTGAAGGTGCCGATCTCGATGATGCGCCGCGCCTGCATCAGGGCGACGAGGAAAGCCATGAACTGACCCTGTTCGGGAGCGATCTGCATGTTGCGCTCGGGCAGCGACGCGGTCTCCTTGCGCAACGCGACGAGCAGCGGGTGTTCGCGTACACCGTGTTCGACCACATAGTCGTGCAGGCGGCCATCAAGACCGATCGAGTGGTTCGACATGGACTGCTCCGGGTTTCGTACAACTGAAGCTCGACAGTCTAGACCAGAACCCCATCATGCGATGCGTGCTCGCGTACAATGCGCCGCGAACTCGGATACCGGGGAACGCCGTGCCGTCAACCGAGATGCTCGTGATGCTCGCCGCACTGGTCGGCGCAGGCGTGTTCGCCGGGCTGCTTGCCGGGCTGCTCGGCGTCGGCGGCGGACTCATCGTCGTACCGGTGATCTACCAGGTCCTGAAGATCACCGACAGCGACCCGATGATTCACATGCACGTCGCGGTCGGCTCATCACTCGCGCTGATCGTGCCCACGGCGCTGCGCTCGGCGCGGGCGCACTACCATCATGGTGCCGTCGATGCCGCACTGCTGCGGCGCTGGACCCCGGCGATGGTGGCCGGCGTGCTGTCGGGGGTCGTGCTCGCCTCGATGGCGACCTCTCCGGTGCTGAGCCTGGTGTTCGCGTGCGTGGCGCTGGCGATGGCCGTCTGGCTGGGGCTGGCACCACAGCGTGCCCGGCTCTGCGAGGCGCCACCCGATACAGCATGGGTGCAGGCGGTGCCTTACGCGGTCGGTGGCCTGTCGTCGTTGATGGGGATCGGCGGTGGCAGCCTGAGCGTGCCGGCCATGACGGTGCTGGGCTTTCCGGTGCATCGCGCGGTGGGCACTTCGGCCGCATTCGGCCTGGTCATTGCCATACCCGGTGCGCTGGGCTACGCGATCGCCGGTTGGCAGCATGCCGGCCTGCCCCCGGGCAGCCTGGGCTACGTGAACGCTCTGGCCGTAGCGTGCCTGCTCCCGACGACGCTGCTGACGGTGCCACTGGGCGTGCGCCTGGCGCACCACCTCAGCGCCAGGATGCTGCGCCGCGTGTTCGCCATCTTCCTCGCGCTCGTGGGTTTGAGGATGCTCTGGGCGGCCCTCGGCGCGTGACCCGCGGCCCGTGGCGGTCACCGCCACCCTTGCGCACGGTTCAGTTCTCGTTTTCCGCGACGTGCACGACGAGGCCATCGAGTGCGTCGGTGACCTCGATCTGGCAGGTCAGGCGGCTGTTATCACGCCGTTCCCACGCGGAGTCGAGCATGCTGTCTTCCATGTCCTCCATCGGCGGCAGGCGGTCCAGCCAGTCTTCGGCTATGTACGCGTGGCAGGTCGCACACGCGCACGCACCACCACACTCGGCAATGATCCCGTCGATGTCGTTGTTGACGGCCCCTTCCATCACCGTAAATCCCGCCTCGACCTCGACCTCGAGTCGCGAGCCGTCCGACTGCAGGTAAATCACCCGTGGCATCAGTTCGTCCCTGAGCATTGCAACCCGGCGATTCTAGGGGTGACCCGGGAGTGGCGCAAACCCGAGTGGATCCGTACGCCGTGGCACCCATTGCGGTGCGCGTCACACACCGCACAGAGCTGCGCCCATGGCCGCACCGGCGGCCGGGCGTGCGAGTCGGTGCGGCCCCGGACATCCCGCCCCCGGCCCGGGGCCGATGCGCGCGGTCAGTCCTCGAGTTCGAACGTGATCCGGAACTGGACACCCGGGACGGCGACGGGCTCACCGTCGATGACGCGCGGGCGGTAGCGGAAACGCTGTACCGCCTCTTTTGCCGCGCTCTCGAAGATCGAACTCGAGGAGTCGACAACGACCGGGTCACGCACGGTGCCCTGTTCGGTAACGGTGAATTCGAGGGTCACCCAGCCCTCGAGGCCGCGCTGTTGCGCTCGCCGTGGGTACTGCGGCGCGACCTGCACGATCGGCATGTACTCGCCGTCAGAGAAAAAGCCGTCGCGGTCACCCATGTCCACATCGCGACTTGCACCGGGCGGGTCGGCGGAAACGCCGATCGCATCTCCGCCGTCGATGTCATCCATGTCCCGGTCGGGCTGGTCCGGCGGCGGCTGGTCCGGCTCCGGAGGGCGCTCCGGGCGCTCTTCACGGGTCTCCGTAGTCTCCTCGCGCTCAACGCGCACGAAGTCGACGAACCGGTGGGTGTCATCATCGGTCAGCGCCTGCGCGCCGGTGGCAATCAGGTAATGCATCACCCACAGCAAACCGAAGGTGACGGTGGTGCCGACCATGATCGATACGATGATTCTCAGCATCGTGGGCGTCCTCCCTGTTGGCGGCACGCCGAAGGAGACACGATGGCTGGCCTGCATCCCGACGGGTACCGGAGCTTTCCTGCTGTCGTTATGGTGACAGGGTTGCCGCCCAGAGTCTTGTTGCACTGCAGTAATATAACCGCTAAGCGGTCATTCTGACGGAATGTGTCCGGACTGATGCATCCGCCGCGACTCCCGCCGTCACTCACGAAAAAGGCCGGTGACCTGACGGTCACCGGCCTCCTGGCCGCTGGGATTCCGTGGGATCCGATCAGCCGCCGGCCATGGCCCGGCGCAGGTCTTCCCGGCGCTGCAGCTCACGGTCGATGAACTGAATCCACTGGTTCGCGGTGTTGCGACTGCGGTCATCCTGCCCGGCGCGACGGAATGCGGTCTTGGCCTCGTCATACCGTTCGAGCTCGAACAGGCACATGCCCATGACGATGTTCGCGGTGTCCTCACGGCGCACGCCGCCGCGATCGAGCCCCCGCCGCGATGCGTCGACGCAGTCTTCGTTGTCGCCGAGGTTCAGGTACGACTGTGCGAGCTGCACGAACAGCTGGCCGTCATCCGCTCGATCTGCCGCCTCGCGCAGCGGCGGGATGGCACGACGGTCATCCTGTGCCGACATCC
Source organism: Gammaproteobacteria bacterium (assembly GCA_003567855.1). Lineage (GTDB taxonomy): Bacteria > Pseudomonadota > Gammaproteobacteria > Steroidobacterales > PWYM01 > PWYM01. Next base: position 27,222 of record PWYM01000076.1, read on the forward strand.
ACGCCTGCGCGAGCAGGCGATAGTGGCGTTCGTTCTCCTCGATCGTGCCTTCGTCCATGCCCTTTTCGAGGATGCGTGCACCCTTGTAGGGACCACCGGCCTGGATGTAGAGCTGCGCGAGCTGCACGAACTCGTTCTCGCGGTTCATCAGCCCATCTTCGTAAATGGCCTCAAGCACGGCGAGCTGCTTGCGCTCTTCGCCCTTTTCGCCATAAAGCGCGGAAAGGTGGATCCAGTAATCCTTGTTGGGCCAACGCTGGACCATGTACTCGAGCGTATCGCGAAGGTTGGTCGAGTCTTCGAGCTGGAAGTACGACGCCCGCAGCAGGACGTAGTATTCCTCGCGGATCGCCGATTCGCCGCCGCGCTCGCGCGCGCGGTCGATCGCCTCGTTAAGGCGCTCGACGGTACGCTCGTAACGCTCTAGCTGATAGTTGGCCACCGCCAGCCTGTAGAACGGCTCCGGACCGGGGTTTTCGGTGATTTCGAGCCAGCGCTGGCCGTACTCCAGCGTCTTCTCGTACTGCTCGGTCGCGAGCGAGAGCTGGATCAACGTGTTCAGCGACTCCTCGAGCAGGCCGCCCGGAATGTCCGGCTGTTCTACGACGCGCTCGAAGGCCTCGACTGCGCCGTCGAGGTCTTCCTGCTGCACGCGGATAAAGCCGGTGAAGTTCCAGAGCTGCGCCAGCTCGTAGCTGTTGAGGTCATCGATGCGACGCAGCCGGTCGATCTCGCCCTGGGCGCCCGAGAAATCCTCCTCCTCGAGCTTCTCCTGGGCCGCGGCAAGTCCCTGGAACACCCGCTCACGCAGTGCCTGGACCTGCCGTGTTTCGCGCTCATCAGCGCCGGCCTGGGAAGCCGAACCCATGCCGACAGCGGCGCCGCCGGCGGCAAGCGCGAGCACCGCCAGCCACGTCAGCGGACCCCGGGCCCGAGTGGATTGCGGATGCAGGGCGCTCGTGCGGGCCATACCGGCCCGACGACCCTGCAACCGGCCCCCGTGTCTGGTGTTGCTGACCGTCACGCGTTCAGTCCTCCAGTTCGAAGGTGATACGGAATTGGACGCCCGGCACGTCCACGGGTTCACCGTCGATGACCCGCGGTCGGTAGCGGAAACGCTGCACCGCCTCGATTGCCGCACGTTCGAAAATGGAACTCGACGAGTCGATGACGACCGGATCGCGCACCGTACCCTGGCGGGTAACGACGAACTCCAGTGTCACCCAGCCCTCGAGCCCCCGCTGCTGGGCGCGCCGAGGATACTGCGGCGCGACCTGCACGATGGGCATGTATTCACCATCGGAGAAGAAACCGTCACGCCCTCCGATATCAACGTCGCGGCCGATATCCGGTGCGGAAACGCCGAAACCCGCGCCTTCGCCACCATCGATATTGTCCATGTCGCGGTCAGGGGTGTCCGGGGGTGGACGATCGGGCTCCGGAGGACGTTCCGGGCGCTCCTCGCGGGTGCGGGTCTCTTCCTGACGCTGGACGCGCACGAAATCGACGAAACGGTGAGTGCGGTCGTCCGTAATGGCCTGTGCGCCAGTGGCGATCAGGTATTGCATGACCCACAGCAGCGAGAACGTCACCGCTGTGCCGACGATGATGGCGATGAAGGCCCTGATCATGGCGTGTTACCTCTCGAGGTCACTGCGCAACAGTGCGCAGATGCACCGTTGCGGGCCGCCAGGACCCGCTCCGGCGTACGGGCGGTGGGATACCGCCCTCCTATCATTGCGTCAATCTTCCTGGGCCGCAATGGAAACGTTGAACACGCCCGCTTGCCGCGCGGCATCCATGACCTCGACGAGCTTCTCGGTGACCGACTGTCGGTCAGCCTGGATCACCACCGAGCCTTCCGGGTTCTCGGCCCGCAGCCGCTCGATGTTGGCCCGCACCGCCCGCGGATCGACCTCTCGCCCGTCGATCCAGATCTCGTTGTTCTCCGAGATCGCGATCAGGATGTTGGCCCGGTCCTGCCGCTCGGCGGTCTGGGCATCGGGCCGGTTCACGTCGATACCCGACTCCTTGACGAAGGATGCGGTGACGATGAAGAAAATCAGCATGATGAAGACGACGTCGAGCATCGGGGTGATGTTGATCTCGTTCTCATCATCTTCATTGGCCGTCTGTAACATTCTGCGCATGGTCTTGGCCTCAGTGGTCCATGGTGAGCTCGTCTTCGAGCAGTTGCACTTCACGGGTGGCGTAGCGCTCGAGGATGGTGGCAAACAGCACGCCGGAGAGCGCACCGACCATACCCGCCATCGTCGGGATGGTGGCCTTCGACACGCCGGACGCCATCGACCGTGCGTTGCCGGTGCCTGTGACTGCCATCACGTCGAAGACCTCGATCATGCCGGTCACGGTGCCCAGCAGCCCGAGCAGCGGGCAGAGCGCGACCAGCGTCTTGATCATCGGCAGACCGGTGTTCGCCGACTGGGACACCCTCGAGATCATCGCCTCGCGTATGCGGGCGGCCTCCCACGACTTGCGGTCGGGGCGGGCCTCCCAGGCCTCGAACGCCTCCCGGATGCGCGCTTTCAGCCCGGTCCGGAAGAAGATGAACCGCTCGATGATCAACACCCACATGAAGAAGATCGTCCAGGCAATTAGAACGAGGACATCACCTCCAAGTTCCCGGAAGTCCCGGATGGACTCGAGCATTTCGATGATTGTATACATCCGTTACCTCTTGCCGGCCCGCGGGGAGGGTGATGCGGCCTCAGGCCGCACCACCGCCCTTCGCACGGTTGTTCTGGGCTTCCGAGTGGTCGGCGATGAGACCGGCACTCTGCTCCTGAAGCACCTGGGTGACGCGCTTGCTGCGACCAGCCACCACGGTGTGGAGCAGCACGGTCGGAATCGCGACGGCCAGGCCGAGCACGGTGGTGACGAGCGCCTGCGAGATACCGCCGGCCATCAGCGTCGGGTCGCCGGTGCCGAACAGCGTGATCGCCTGGAAGGTCTGGATCATACCGGTGACGGTACCGAGCAGACCCATCAGCGGCGCAACCACCGAGATGATCTTCAGGAACAGCAGGAAGCGCTGCAGTTTCGGCGTCTCGCGAATGATCGCCTCGCCCAGCTTGAGCTCGAGGGTATCGGTGTCGACACCCTTGTTGTCGTGGTAGACCTTCAGCACGCGACCCAGCGGATTGCCACTGTCAGGCTCGCCGGGGTTCTTGAGCTGACGGGTGACCTTGCTCGAGATGATCGACAGCGTGATCAGACGCTCGATGGCGAGCAGCAGTGCAAGAATACCCAGCGCGATAATCAGGTAACCGATTTCCGCACCCTGCTGGATCCGCTCGACGATTGTCGGCTGCTCGATCAACAGCGACAGGATCTGGCCGCGGGTCGGGTCCAGCGCGAAAGGCGTGAAGCCGCTGTCCGAATTGACCAGTCGCGAAGTGCTGTTGATATAGCGGCTCTCGGACGGCTGGCGGACCAGTTCGGAAATGTTTCCGGTACCGGAATCCCACTCGAGGTACTTGCCGTCGGCCACGAGGTTGAATGCACCGACACGCACCACGTTGCGGGTTTCGCGTTCGCCGTCGGCAGCGATGACCTCAAGCGGCATCCGCACCACGCGGCCGAGCTCCGTCGCCTCGCGCTGAAGCTCATACCACAGGCGTTCGATGTCGCGAACCGTCGCGATGCGCGAATCCTCGCCTACCCGGTCACCCATACGCAGCAGGAAGTCGCGACGCTCGGGGTACTGGATGCTCGTCAGCGACGTTTCGAACTGGCTCGCGGCATCGCCGGAAACCAGCGTCACGACGCCGAACAGCTCCTGCAGGTCACCCAGTGCCTCGCGCAGGTCCTGGCGAAGGCCGAGGATCGTCTCCTCGTTGTCACCGTAGGTGCTCTCGAGGTTTTCACTGCGGGACTCTTCGCGCGACTGGCGCTGACGCGCCTCCTGCAGCAGGCGTTCCTGCTCACCGCGCTGCGCCTCGAACTCCCGGATGCGCTCGCGCGCCTCCGCGGAATCGCGTGCGCGTCCCTCTTCCACCAGGCGCAGCAGGTCGTCAAGACTGCTGGCCTGGGCGTTGGCATGGTTGCTGACGCCGAGCGCCAGCGTGGCTGCCAGGGCCGAAATGATCAGCTTGAATCTCATTATCAGATGTCCTCCGGCGCGGAGATCGGGAGCATCAGCAGTTCGGGTGCGACCTGCTGGCGGGCGACACGCAGACCGAGGCGGACCCGGTTGCGGTATTCGCGGCCAAGTTCGACCCACTCGCCGTTCTGCTGGTCCCACACGCCCTGGCGTTCGCCGTCACGCGTCTGGTACATGAAGGCGACGCGGCCGATGCGCAGGAAATCGACGTCGCGGCTGGCGCCGCCCACCTCGAGTTCGCCACGGTAATACTCGATGGTGCGGCCGTACTCGTTCTCGATCTGGTAGGCCTCCATCACGCGACGGAACTTCTCCGCGACCGACACGTCCTGGCGCTCCACGAGCTGCTGCAGCGTCTCGACGCGCTCACGGCGCTCGCCTGGCAGGAAGGGCACGTCCATTTCGACGAACTGCTCGAGCCCGTCGATCATTCGCGTCATCAGCGGGATGATCTGGCGCTGGATGACGGTGACCTGATCGATGTCCTCGCGAATGCCCGACTTCTCACGCTCCTGGCGCTCGATCTGGCGTTCGAGGATGGTGTTGTACACCTCCAGCCCCTCGACCTCGCGCAGCACCTGACGGTACTGGTCGGTCATGCTGCGGGTCTGGTTGACGATCTCGTCAACCTGCTGCTGGCTGTCCCTTGCCAGCTGGATGCGACGTTCTCCGGCGCTCAGAACCTCATCAAGGTTCTGGGCCGGGGCCGCCGAAACCAGCAGGACGCCCGCCGCGCCGGCGCAGACCGCGGCAAGTAGACTGCTACGCTTGGGTTTCATTGACTCTCCTCAGTCCGGTCATTGCTTAAGCCAGTTCGGGGCACGCTGTACCCACGGTGCGTGTGGTCCCTGTAATTATTCAAATATCTGTCTTTCCGCCCTGTACCCGCAAAGTGCCGCAAGGCCATGCGGGCATGTGTATGTCTGTCCGCGCAGGGCGCTCCGGTCAGGCGCGATACTATCGTTCCGCGCGGAAAAGCTTGTCAATCCCGACAACGCACGGGCGCCGGCACAACTGCCTGCATCCCCGAGAGCTGTATGCGGAATAGGTCAAGCCCGTAGCGGAAGTCTGTGGCGCGATTCCGTCGCGAGACCGCGGGCGAGCCGCGGTGGCCGTTCAACCCCCCTGTCCGGCCGGACATTCCCTGTCATTTCCTGATCGAGTTTGCGTTGCAAAACTTCTGGCGCTCACGTGTCGCCTTTTTTCTGTATACAAGCTCAAACCGCCGATCACAAGTCCCGCGCCCGCATGGGCACGTTTTCCCGGCACCCGAATGTCCGTTCAGGGCGCGTGGCGCGCCACTTCCAGGCGTCCGATGGTGCGCGCGTGAACCTCGTCGGGACCGTCGGCAATGCGCAACGTGCGCGCCTGCGCCCAGAAATATGCGAGCGGAAAATCCTGGCTGACCCCGGCCGCGCCGAATGCCTGGATCGCGCGGTCAAGCACCGCCAGCGCCATGCGCGGGGCGACGAGCTTGATCATCGCGATCTCGGCGCGCGCAGCGCGGTTGCCGACCTTGTCCATCATGTCGGCGGCCTTCAGCGTCAGCAACCGCGCCTGGTCGATCTCGACCCGGCATTCGGCGAGACGTTCGAGCGACACACCGTGCGTCGACAGTGCGCGACCGAAGGCCTCGCGCTGTTGCAGGCGCGCGACCATCAGTTCAAGCGCACGCTCGGCGAGACCAATCAGGCGCATGCAGTGATGGATGCGCCCGGGGCCCAGCCGCCCCTGCGCGATCTCGAACCCACGCCCCTCGCCGAGCAGCATGTTGGCAACAGGCACGCGCACGTCGTCGAAACTGACTTCGGCATGGCCATGCGGCGCGTCGTCGTACCCGAACACGTGCAGCGCGCGCTCGACGCGCACCCCCGGCGTATCGATGGGCACGAGAATCATCGAGTGGCGACGATGACGGTCGCCATCGGGATCGCTGAGTCCCATGAAGATCATGATGCGGCAGCGCGGATCGAGCGCGCCGGACGTCCACCACTTGCGACCGTTCAACACGTATGAGTCACCGTCGCGCCGGATCGACGCCGCGATGTTGGTCGCGTCCGACGAGGCGACATCGGGCTCGGTCATCGCGAACGCCGAGCGGATCTCGCCCGCGAGCAGCGGTTCGAGCCACTCACTCTGCTGGGCCTCGGTGCCGTAGCGCGACAGCACCTCCATGTTGCCGGTATCAGGCGCGGAACAGTTGCAGGCCTCCGGTGCGATCGGCGAGCGCCCGAGCAGTTCGCACAGCGGTGCATACTCGAGGTTGGTGAGTCCCGCGCCTGCCTCGCTGTCGGGCAGGAACAGGTTCCACAGGCCGCGCCGTCGCGCTTCGGATTTCAGGGTCTCGATCACCGCCGGAGGCTGCCAGCGGCCATGCTGCTCGAGCTGCGCGGCGTACTCGGCCTCGGCCGGATACACGTGCCGGTCGAGGAAATCGGTGAGCTCGGCGCGCAGCGCCTGCACGCGGGGCGAGTAGTCGAAATCCATGGGTCGGGAGCCTCCCGTCACGATACGCGGCCGGAATCTGTCGCCGATGGTACACCGCCCGCGTCGCCTTCAGCCGCGACCGGGCTGCGCGTACACTGCGCGCGTTCAGGCCGCCCTGATGGCGCGGCTGCATCAACGCGGAGTGAATCGATGCGAGCGATGATCTGTGAACACCACGGTGGCCCTGAGCAGGTGGTCCCCGGCGAACTGCCGCTGCCGGAACCCGGACCGGGCGAGGTCCGCATCCGGGTGCGCGCCTGCGGCATCAATTTTCCCGATGTGCTGATGGTCGCCGGCCGCTACCAGGCACAGCCGCCGCTGCCGTTTGCGCCGGGCGCCGAGGTCGCCGGAGAAATCGACCTTTGCGCCGACGATTCAGGCTTCGCGGCCGGGCAGCGCGTGCTCGCCTTCTGCCACTCGGGTGGCCTGGCCGAATACGTGGTCGTGAACGCCTCTCAGGTGGTCGCCATTCCGGACGCGATGCCCTTCGATATCGCCGCGGCGTTCATCCTCACCTACGGCACCTCGTGGCACGCGCTGCGCCAGCGCGCACGGCTCGTCGCCGGCGAACGGCTGCTCGTGCTCGGCGCCGCCGGCGGCGTGGGGCTGGCCGCGGTGGAGCTCGGCGCACTTGCCGGCGCCGAGGTGATCGCAGTCGCGAGCACCGAGGACAAGCGCGCGCTCGCCGCCGACCACGGCGCCGCACACACGCTCGGCTACGACGATCTGAAAGCCCGCCTGAAGGCACTGACCGGCGGCGACGGCGTGGACGTGATCTTCGACCCCGTGGGCGGTGACAGCTTCGAGCAGGCACTGCGCGCGAGCGCCCGCGGCGGCCGCGCGCTCGTGGTCGGCTTCGCCGCAGGCAACATCCCGACGGTGCCGATGAATCTGCCGCTGCTGAAAGGCTGCAGTATCGTCGGCGTGTTCTGGGGGCAGTTCACGGAGCACGAGCCGCACACCGCGGCGGCCAATCACCGCCAGCTGATGCGCTGGTACGTCGACGGCCGGCTGCGCCCTCACATCGACCGGGCCTACCCGTTCGGGCGCGCCGCCGACGCGCTCGAACGGCTCGCGTCGCGTGAAGCGCGCGGCAAGGTCGTCGTGACCGGACCGTGAGCCGGCTGCTGCTCGTCCGCCACGGCCAGGCCTCGTTCTTCGGCGACGGCTACGACCAGCTCTCGCCGCTGGGCCATCGCCAGGCGAGGCGCGTCGGCGAGTATCTTCACGCGCGCAGACCTCAACCCGATCGCGTCTGGGTCGGACCGCTGCAGCGCCACCGCCAGACCCACGCGGGCGCGCTCGCGGCGGTACAGGCCGCCGGCGGTGCCTGGCCGTCGCCCGTTGCGCTGGCGACGCTCGACGAACACCAGGCCGCGCACGTGGTCAAGCACGTGCTCGACCTCGACGATGCGGCCGGCGACGGCGGTCTGCGCACCGACCCGGGCCCCGACCCGGGGGATCGCGAGCGCGTCGTTCGCGACTATTTCCGCCGCTGGCGGGCGGTGTGCGTGGACTGGATCGCCGGGCGTACGCCCGACACCGGCGCCGAACCGTGGGCCGAGACGCGCCGGCGCGCCGCGAGCGCACTGGCGGAAATGACCGCCGACGCAGGTCCGGGCGAGACGCGACTGGCATTCTCGTCGGGGGGACTGATCAGCATGATCGTCGGCGAGGTGCTGGGGCTCGGCGACGAACAGGTGCTCGACCTCAGCCTGGTGCTCGCCAATGCCGCGCTGGTGGAACTGCGCTTTTCCGGTGGGCGAGTCGGCCTCGACGCGTTCAACACCGTCGCCCACCTCGAAGCCGACGACCTGCTCAGCATGGTTTGAGCCGGCTCTCGAGTACCGTGTTGACAACATCGGTTGTATACAACATGATCGGGCGAATGAATACGATGTCTCACGCGAACGTGACCGCCCCGCAGCTGCCTGCGGCGTCGGCGCTGTGCGGCAGCCTCGTACTGCTCGGGCTTCTTCTTCGCATCGGAGGGTGCGGGCAACGGGTCTGAGCGCGACCAGCAGACACCAGAAACCCCGCACCGGCCGCCGATGCGGGGTTTTTTTTATCAGCTCGCGGCCACGCTCACGGCCGTCGGGACGACTACCAGGGAGGAGCACGTGAATGAAGATCTACTCGGAACAGGACGTTGACCGTGCGGCGCTTGCCGATGCCCGGATCACGGTCATCGGCTACGGCAGCCAGGGCCGCGCGCATGCGCTGAACCTCAGGGATTCGGGGTTCAACGTGGTCGCCGGCCTGCGCCCGGGCGGGCCGACCGCCAAGCGCGCCGCCGCGGACGGCCTCGAGGTCAAGGCACCTGCCGATGCCGTGCGCGACGCCGACCTGGTCGCGATGCTCACGCCCGACCCGGTTCAGCCCGAGCTGTACGCCGCGATCGAACCGAACCTGAAAAAGGGCGCCACGCTGCTGTTCGCCCACGGCTTCAACATCCACTACAAGCAGATCACCCCGCGGGCCGACCTCGACGTGGTGCTGATCGCACCCAAGGGACCGGGCGATCTCGTGCGTCGCCAGTACGAGCAGGGCAAGGGCGTGCCATGCCTGATCGCGGTCGCGCAGGATGCCACCGGCAACGCGTTCGCACGTGCGCTCGCGTATGCGGACGGACTCGGCGGCGCGCGCGGCGGCGTGCTCGAAACGACCTTCGCCGAGGAGACCGAGACCGACCTGTTCGGCGAACAGGCGGTGCTGTGCGGCGGCGCGACCGAACTTGTGCTCAAGGGCTACGAGACGCTGGTCGAGGCCGGCTACCAGCCCGAGGTCGCCTACTACGAGTGCCTCCACGAGCTCAAGCTCATCGTCGACCTGCTGCACGAGGGCGGACTGAAGAAGATGCACGAGTTCATCTCCGAGACGGCGCAGTACGGCGATCTCACGCGCGGCCCGCGCGTCATCGACGACAGCACCAAGGAACGCATGCGCGCGGTACTGAAGGACGTCCAGGACGGCACCTTCGCGCGTCAATGGGTCGACGAGAACGCTTCGGGGCGCGACAACTACCGGCGCATGCTCGACGCGGATCTCGCCCACCCGATCGAGGAAGTCGGCGCCAAGCTGCGTGCCCGCATGCCCTGGCTGCAATCCTGATCCGACGGGTGCCGGGCCTGCCCGGCCCGGCGCCCGCTTCGGCAACCGAGGAGATATCGAGATGCTCAACACCGACCTGCAACCGGAACTGGCCGCTACCGACTGGGGTGCCGAACCGCAGGACGCCGACCGCGATGTCGGGATCGCCGACGTACAGGCCGCGGCTGAAGTCATTGCCGAGCACCTCGACCCCACGCCTCTGGTGCGCCACCCGCTGCTCGCCGAGGCCACCGGCTGCGACCTCTGGGTCAAGCTCGAAAACGCCCAGCCGGTCGGCTCGTTCAAGATCCGCGGGACGCTGAACATGCTCGCGGCGATGACGCCGGAGCAGCGCGGGCGCGGCCTGGTCACCGCGACGCGTGGCAATTTCGGCCAGTCACTCGCGCGGGCTGCGACGCTGTACGGCACCCGGTGCACGATCTTCGTGCCCGAGGGCAACCGGCCCGACAAGAACCGCGCGATGGAAGCCACCGGCGCGCGCATCATCGTGCAGGGCCACGACTTCGACGCTGCCTGGGACGCCTCGGTACGCTGGGCACGCCGCGAGAACGCCGTGTCGGTACACCCCGCGCGCCACGCCGCCATCGTCGCCGGCCAGGGCACCGTCGCACTGGAGATGCTCGAGCAGGTCACGCGCCCCTTCGACGTGATCATCGTGCCCGTCGGCGGCGGCAGCCTCGCCGCGGGCACGGCGATCACCGTCAAGGCCCTGTCTCCCCAGACGCGCGTCATCGCGGTGCAGGCCGAGAACGCACCGGCGTTCCACCACGCATGGCACAGTGGTCGATACGAACCGTTTCGCGCCACCGAAACGATCGCCGACGGACTCGCGACGCGGATACCGGTGCGATACACGGTCGAGATCATGCGCCGGCTCGTCGACGACTTCATCCTCGTCAGCGAGCGTGAGATCCAGGAGGCGGTGCGCTGCCTGCTCGAGACCGTACACCAGCTCGCCGAGGGCGGCGGTGCCGCAGCCCTGGCAGGCGCACTGCAGCTTCGCGAGTCGCTCGCCGGCCAACGCGTCGGGGTCGTGCTCACCGGCGGCAACATCGACCTCGCCACGCTGCGCGACATCGTCGTCAACCGCCCCTCCCCGCACCAGCCCCGGGCGATGCCGATGTTCCCGATGGCAAGCCTCGACTACGGCGACCGCTGAAACCTGCCGGACAGGAGTTTTAGACCATGAGCACGAGTGCCCGACCCGATCCCGACAAGGTCATGATCTTCGACACCACGCTGCGCGACGGCGAACAGGCGCCCGGCTGCAGCATGACCGAGCGCGAGAAGCTTCGGGTCGCACATGCCCTCGCAGAGCTCAACGTGGATGTCATCGAGGCCGGCTTCCCCGCCGCGTCACCGGGTGATTTCGACGCGGTGCAGGCGATCGCCGGCAGCATCAGCGGCCCGGTGATCTGCGGGCTCGCGCGCTGCAATCCGGAGGACATCGAAAAGGCCTGGCACGCGGTGCGGGCAGCACAGCGCCACCGAATCCACGTGTTCGTGGCAACCAGCGCCATCCACCGCGAATACAAGCTGCAGATGGCCAAGGAAGAGATCATCAAAAACGCCGTCGAGGGCGTGAAACTCGCGCGGCGTTACTGCGAGGACGTGGAGTTCTCGCCGGAGGATGCCTCGCGCACCGAGCTCGACTTCCTCGCCGAGGTCGTCACCGCGGTGATCGAGGCCGGTGCGACGACGGTCAACATTCCCGACACCGTCGGCTATACCGTGCCGGGCGAATTCCGCGAGGTCTTCGCTTACCTGCGCAAGCACGTGCCCGGCATCGATGCGATCCGGCTGTCGGTGCACTGCCACGATGACCTCGGTCTCGCCGTCGCCAACAGCCTGGCCGCGGTCGAGGCCGGTGCCCGACAGATCGAGTGCACGATCAACGGCATCGGCGAGCGCGCCGGCAACTGCTCTCTGGAAGAGGTCGTTATGGCGCTGAAGGTGCGCGAACCCTACTTCGGCGCGCACACGGGTATCGACTCGCGTCGCCTGTACCCGACCAGCCGGCTGGTATCGAGCATCACCGGTATGCATGTGCCGCGCAACAAGGCGGTGGTCGGCGAGAACGCATTCGCGCACGAGGCCGGCATCCACCAGCACGGCATGCTCCGCCACCACGCCACCTATGAAATCATGCGCCCGGAGGACGTCGGGATCAGCCGCTCGAACCTCGTACTCGGCAAGCACAGCGGCCGCCACGCGTTCCGAGAGCGCGTCAAACAGCTCGGTTTCCGGCTCGACGACGCCGAACTCTCCCGCGCGTTCAAGGAGTTCAAGAAGGTCGCCGACCGCAAGAAAGACATTTTCGACGCCGATATCGAGGCGCTGGTCGTCAATGCCGACGGCACCGGCACGCCGGGGCGCTGGCAGATGCGGGAACTGCATATCACCGCCGGCACCGGCACCATCGCCGCGGCGGCGGTCAAGCTCGACGACACCGAGAACGACCGCAGCATCGAGGAGGCCGCGGTCGGTGACGGCCCGGTCGCGGCCGCGTTCAAGGCGCTCGAACGCGCCACCGGCGTGACGCTGAAGCTCAAGAACTTCGATCTGCGCAGCGTCACGCTCGGCGACGACGCGCAGGGTGAGGTCACGGTCACGGTCGAATATAATGGTCAGCCGTTTCGCGGACAGGGGCTGTCAACGGACATCGTCGAGGCCGGTGCCCGGGCCTACCTGGAGGTGATCAACCGCGTCAGCCGACGCCACCAGGCCGCGAAGACCGACACCCAGGAGGCCGCCTCGGCCTGACTACACAGCGGAAGTCCCGTATGGCCATCAAGCAGAGTCGCTACATCTGGTTCAACGGCAAGCTCGTGCCGTGGGACCAGGCCCAGGTCCACGTGCTGTCGCATGCGCTGCACTACGGATCGTCGGTATTCGAGGGCATCCG
>PWYM01000119.1 GCA_003567855.1 Gammaproteobacteria bacterium
GAAATACAGCGGGGACCGGCTTCAGTTTTGTATCCCAACTACCTTTCACACGATTTTGCAGGTAGCCAAAGTCCACTGGCAGGAACTGTGAACCTGATCCTGAAAGAGAATATAACTGACCCTGAAACACAACTGGTCACATCATACGGTTCGTATAATACCCTTAATACACAATTCTACCACCAGGATACGAGGGATAATATGAACTTCTTCGGGGGGATGAATTATGAGAACTCCGACTACACCAACTACGGGACCGAAAACTCATGGCTTAATATGCAGAAGGACCCGGAATACCGGAAGCTAAAATTGTTTTCCGGGGTTAACTATTTCTATGGAAGCAACCAGAGGAACAAGCTGGGGTTGTTTGTCAACCATACAAATCACAAAGGGGATGCAGGCAGGATTTACAGGGGTTATGAGCATAATTACACCACAATCAACATCTCGCAGTCGTCTGAAATAACCGGGTCCCTTTTATTCAATGCATCGGCGGGATTGCGAATCTACGACCGTACCTGGCAGGAAAGCTCCTTCTCGGAAACAGATATCCTCTCATCCAACGATGGCGTCTTTCAGAATATAATCCCGGCAGATGCCAGTTTATCATGGCACCAGGATGGCGGCCATCTGCTTACAATAGGTGTAGATTACCAGAATGCACGCTACTATACCTTCTCAGACCCGCTCCAGGGGTACAATGAATACGGGAATAAGTCCAGGGCAATTCAAACAGGACTATACCTGCAGCAGGAACTGAACCTGGGAGAATTAACTGCAAGAGGTGGTTTGAGGTATAATTATATCGAAACAAAGATCGATCTGATCAACAGGGGGAACCCGGGTGAGCCGCTAACTGCATATAATAACCTGTTGTGGAGTGCAGGTGTGAAATACAATGTTTCTGATTATATATCTCTGTTTGCGAATGCCGGAAACAGCTTTCTACCTCCGGGACTGAGATCAATGGGCGGGACCATCAATCTCGATGACAGGGGCGTGCCGGGAAGACATGGCCAGTTGCCCAATCCGGAACTGAAACCGGAATCAGGCACCGGACTTGATGCGGGGACGGCCATAACACTCCCGTCAAACATAACCCTTGGCATAAGAGGATTCTTTATAAATGTTGATGATGCAATAATTGAGAACCCAGTAAGCCTTGACCCGTCGCAGACACAGTCAATAAATGCAGGGACAACCAGATCCCGCGGGATAGAACTGGAAGCCGGAAGCAGAGTAAACCATAGGGTAAGCTGGTTTGCAAATTACACTTACATGAACACAACAATTTTAAATGAACTGGATGCCGACCAGGATGGTGCAACTGTACCATTTGCTCCTTCACACGTGGCAAACGCAGGATTTTCAATCAATTCCAACACAGGGTTAACTGTAAGTCCCTTTCTCAATTACAACGGCGGGTATTATGACAGTAGCTCCAAATCAGGGAGGAATGAATTCAAGCCAGGCCTTGTTGCCAATCTTTATATCTCACAGGTTGTCCGGACCAGGGGGAATTACGATCTGAACCTGTTTGCAAAAGGCTACAATCTTACTGATAACAGATATGAAATGCCCTGGCAATTTCAGGATACAGGTCTTGCCATCACAGGAGGATTCAGGGTCAGATTCAGGTAGAAAATTTTATTAAATACTCATGTTCAGGGTTAAGATACTTACTACGGCACTTATCATCTTTTGCTCATGCTCTTCGCCTGAAAGGGGAGAAAGAGAAGATATGTCCATCAGAGTGACCGATTTCAGGGGAAAAGAAATAGAACTGTCCAAACCGGCTGAAAGGGTGGTTTGCCTTATTGAAAGCGCCCTTTCGGGGATATATATGCTGGGGCAACAAGACCGCGTGGTTGCTGTCCCTTCAAACGTTTACGATAAGAGCCTTTTCAGATATTACGCTCAACTTGACCCCCGGATAAGCACCAGGTCCTTGCCTGCACCCGGTAACTGGGATTTTATAAGCCTGGAACTGATCGCAGGGTTAAACCCTGACCTGGTAATTATCTGGGCGTCGCAGACCAATGCCATAGAAAGCATCGAGCGGCTGGGAATTCCGGTATATGCAGTGATGCTCCACAGTTTTGAAGATGTATACAAGGAAATAGCCGATTTCGGACTGCTATTTGATTCTATGGAGCGGGCTGACAGCCTTATAGAAATGACCAGGGGCAGACTTGAAGAAATAAGGTCCGGATATGAGAATGACAACCCGAAAAGTGTTTACTTTAAGTGGGCACAGGGAATAACCGAAACATCAGGATTGAACAGTACGGTTAATGAGCTGCTGACTGTATCGGGGACTGTAAATGCGTGTTTGATGGAGCAGGAACATGTTTCAGTAAGTATTGAAAAACTTTATGACTGGGATCCCGATATGATCGTAATGTGGCACAATGACAGGCTCAACCCGGAAGATGTAATCGGCAATCCGTTATTGCAGGGCCTGAAGGCGGTGCAAAACGAAAGGGTGTATGAGCTGCCCGCTATATTCAGCTGCGATTTCTGGACCCTCAAGATGCAATTCCCGGCACAGTTGATTGCAAGTTGGGCCTATTCGGATCCAATCGACAAGGATCAGATTCTTTATGAGATGTATCTTTCACTTTACGGGAAACCATTGTAAGCTATGAACAGGAACCTTCTAAGGATCTTTGCTTTAATCATGCCATTGCCGGTAATTTTTTTTTCCCTCTTCACAGGGGCTTCTGAAATTGTCTCAGCCCGGGATGTCTGGTCACTCTTCTTCTCACCGGCAGATAAGTCCGCTGATATAGTAAATACAATAGTGCTGAATATAAGGTTACCCAGAA
>PWYM01000261.1 GCA_003567855.1 Gammaproteobacteria bacterium
CAGCGCGGCCCGTTGGCCAGTCGCCGCTCGATGCGGTACTTGCCGAGTTTCTGCCGAGCCCGAAGCAGCCTGTCCTGCGACACGCGGGTCTCCTGCGGAGCGTCTGGAGCGCGCGATTCTACGCCAGTTCCACTTAGCCGCGCATGCCGTCGCCGCGCCGCCACCGTCGGGCACCGCGCGTCGCGCATCGCAGGACGTGAACCGGTCAACGGTATTGCCCCGCGACTGCGCTAGCATGGGAATTGCGGCCGTCGGGGCCGCGCGTTGACCGGAGCCCGAGATGACCTGCCCGCGACGTCGCGAACACCGCCCCTCCCCCGCCCGCATCCCCGCCCTGGCACTGGCAGCACTGCTCTGCATGCTGCCGCTGCAGCTCATGGGGGCCACCGCCGCGGAGATCGACGCCGGCGTCGACGCGGCCCTGGAGCGCTTTCGCACCGAGGTCACCGGCGGCGAAGAGTTCCTGGCCTCGGCGAAGGGCGTACTGGTGTTCCCGCGCGTGATCAAGGCCGGCTTCGGCATCGGTGGCGAGTACGGCGAGGGCGCGCTGCGCATCGGCGGCGAAACCGCCGACTACTACAGCACCGCGGCGGCCTCTTTCGGTTTCCAGATCGGGGCGCAGTCGCGCACGCTGCTGTTCGTGTTCATGGAGAATGAGGCGCTCGCGCAGTTCCGCGACAGCCGCGGCTGGGAGGTCGGCGTCGACGGCTCTGTCGCGCTGATCAACCTCGGCGCCGGGCGTGATCTGACGACGACGAACATCCGCGACCCCATCGTCGGCTTCGTGTTCAGCAACCGTGGCCTGATGTACAACCTCACGCTCGAGGGGACGAAGGTCACGCGCATCGAGCGCTGAGCCGGCGCGGGACCGACCCGCAGGCGGCCCACTGCCCATCCCGGGCTTGTGCCCGCCCGGAGATACCGGCAACGTTGAGGGGCCCTCGGTCAGGAACCCCCTTATGCGCCTTCCCGTAATGCTTGCCGTCGCACTTTTGCTCGCGGCGTTGCCGTTCGCCCCGTGGGCCGACGACGACGAACAGCGCCCGGACACGTGGCTGCGGGGCGCAGACGATGAGGGCGCGCGCTTCGAGCGGCTGGAGCGCTACCTGGGCGGTTTCTCGGCGGCAATGCGGGAGGTCGGCGAGCGTTACGAGCGCACCTGGGAGGCGCTGCAGCGCGGCAACACCGAGCTCGCCGAGTACCACTGGGAGAAGATTGGTGACGCGATACGCGGGGGCTACCTGAAGCGTCCTGGCCGGCAGGCCAACTCCGATGCGCTGTTTCTCGACACCGCGTGGCCCGAGGCGCTGGAGGCGATCCGCTCGGGCGACCCGGAGCGCGCCTGGCGCGGCTTCGCGAAGGGGCGCCGCGCGTGCCTGCAATGCCACGGCGCCGAGGGCGTGGAATTCATGAACGACCAGCCGATATTCACCGACCTGGCAGTGCCCGACACGGCCGAAGATTGACGGGCCTGAAAACTGGCGGAGAGGGTGGGATTCGAACCCACGTGGGGCGGCAAAGCCCCCAACCGATTTCGAGTCGGTGCCGTTATGACCACTTCGGTACCTCTCCGCAGCCGACAATTGTAAAGCACAAGGCCCCGCCTTGGCGACCGGAACCCCGGCTCACGGAACCGCCGAGGGGCACGCGGGGACCAACCGCTATACTGTCGCCCCGGGATCCGCCAGCGTGCGCCCCCGCTGTGGTGCGAACACGCCGACCGGCCACGAGGCAACCGGACCTTGCGACACCTCCCGCCGCTACTGCTGACCGCGCTGTGCCTGACCTTTACCACCTGCTCGCCGGTCCCCTGCCTGCTGGCGCAGATCGAGGCCGAAGGCGAACTGCGCGTGGTCACCCGCAACAGCCCGACGACCTACTATTTCGGGCCCGACGGTGAAACGGGTCCGGAATACGAGCTCGCCGCGCGGCTCGCCGAGCGCCTCGGCGTGCAGCTGCACGTCTACACCGTGCCGCGCTTCGGCCAGATCCTCGACGACGTCTCGACCCGACGTGCGCACCTCGCCGCCGCGGCGCTGTCGGTGACCGACCAGCGTCTCGCCCGGGTGCAGTTCGGACCCGCCTACCAGCACATCCGCCCGCAGCTGATTTACCGGCGCGGCAGCGGTTCAGCGCCCGAGGACCTGCTCGCCGCGCGCATCGAGATCGTACGCGGCAGCGCGCACGTCGACGCGCTGCAGCGCCTGCGCGCCGACATCCCCGAACTCGAGTGGCATGAGACCGACGAGCGCGAGGTGGACGAACTGCTCGGCATGGTCGCCCAGGGGGACCTCGACTACACCGTCGCCGACTCCAACGAATTCCAGATCGCGCGCCACGTCTACCCGGACCTGGACGCGGCCTTCGACCTGGGGCCCGACGAACCGATCGCATGGGCGATGCCGAAATGCCGCTGCCGGCAGCTGCGCGAGCGCATCTCTGCGATGTTTGCAGAGATCGACGCGAGCGGTGAGCTCGCCGCGCTGCAGCGGCGCTATTTCGACCCCACGCAGGACTACGACTACGTCAGCACGCGCGCATTCGTACGCCACTTCGACGCCCGACTGCCGCGCTACCGCGCCTATTTCGTCGAGGCCGCCGCAGACACCGGGATCGACTGGCGGCTGCTCGCCGCGGTCGGCTACCAGGAGTCGCACTGGGACCCGAACGCGGTATCACCGACCGGCGTACGCGGCATCATGATGCTCACGCAGCGCACCGCCGGCATGCTCGACATCAACGACCGCGAAGACCCGCGACAGAGCATCATCGGCGGCGCGATCTACCTGCGCATGCTCCATGACCGCATTCCCGATCGCATCCCGGAACCCGACCGCACGTGGATGGCGCTGGCCGCCTACAACATCGGCTGGGGCCACCTCGAGGATGCGCGCGTGATCGCCGAGATCCGCGGGCTCGACCCCGACCGCTGGGAAGACGTGCGTTCGAGTCTGCCGCTGCTGACGCAGCGCCAGTGGTATTCGCGCGTGCGCCGCGGCTACGCGCGCGGCTGGCAGCCGGTGCACTACATCGACAACATCCAGCGCTACTACAACATCCTGCAGTGGATGACCGCCGGCGAGATGCAGCCGCCGCCGGACGAGGATGGCGACGACGAACCGATCGACGACGAGGTGCCGGTGGTCATTGATATCGCCTGACGCCGGGCGCGCGGGAAACCGCCGTGGCGCTCAGCGGCGCGCGGCGAAGAACTCGCGCAGCAGCTTCGCCGAGGCCTCGGCGTGCACGCCGCCGCTGACCTCGAGGCGGTGGTTGAACGCGGGGTTGCGCACGATGTCGAGCACGCTGCCGCACGCGCCGGTGCGCGGGTCGGCGGCGGCGTAGACGAGGCGCTGCACGCGCGCATGCACCAGCGCCATAGCGCACATCGCGCAGGGCTCGAGCGTCACGTACAGCGTAGTGCCGGGCAGGCGGTAGTTGCCGAGGCTTTCCCCGGCGGCGCGCAGCACCAGCATCTCGGCGTGCGCGCCGGGGTCATGGCGTGCGACCGATGCATTGCCGGCCTCGGCGATCACCCGGTCGTCGGCCACGAGCACCGCGCCGACCGGCACCTCGCCCGACTCACCCGCGGCACGCGCGCATGCCAGCGCGCGGGACATGAAGGCCTCGTCTATTCCCACTCGATGGTCGCCGGCGGCTTGCCGGAGATGTCGTAGGTCACGCGCGAGATGCCGGCGACCTCGTTGATGATGCGCCGCGACACGTGGTCGAGAAACTCGTAGGGCAGGTGCGCCCAGCGCGCCGTCATGAAGTCGATGGTCTCGACCGCGCGCAGCGCGATCACCCAGTCGTAGCGGCGGCCGTCGCCCATCACGCCGACCGAGCGCACCGGCAGGAAAACCGCGAAGGCCTGGCTGACGCGGTCGTAGAGCTCGTGCCGGCGCAGTTCTTCAATGAAAATGTGGTCGGCCTCGCGCAGCAGGTCGGCATACTCGGCGTGCACCTCGCCGAGGATACGCACGCCCAGGCCCGGCCCCGGGAACGGGTGGCGGTAGACCATCTCTCGCGGCAGCCCGAGTTCCACGCCGATGCGGCGCACCTCGTCCTTGAAGAGATCACGCAGCGGCTCGATCAGCGCGAGCTTCATGCGCTCGGGCAGGCCGCCGACGTTGTGATGCGACTTGATGACGTGCGCCTTGCCGGTCTTGCCGCCGGCCGATTCGATCACGTCGGGGTAGATCGTGCCCTGCGCCAGCCACTTCACCGAGTCGAGCTTCGCGGCCTCCTCCTCGAACACCGCGATGAACTCGCGGCCGATGATGCGCCGCTTGTCTTCCGGGTCGGCGACGCCGGCGAGCCGCGACATGAAGCGCGTCTGCGCATTGACGCGGATCACGTTGACGCCGAGGTGATCGGCGAACGTGCGCATGACCTGGTCGCCCTCGTCGAGGCGCAGCAGGCCGTGGTCGACGAACACGCAGACGAGCTGGTCGCCGATCGCCTGGTGCAGCAGTGCCGCGACCACCGACGAGTCCACGCCCCCGGACAGCGCGAGCAGCACCTGGTCGGTGCCGACCTGCTCGCGCACGCGCTGCACGTGCTCGGCGACAATGTTGCCGGGTTGCCAGTCGGAGGGACAACCGCAGATCTCGTGCACGAAGCGCGACAGGATCGCCTGGCCCTGCAGCGTATGCGTGACCTCCGGGTGGAACTGCAGGCCGTAGAAGCGCCGCCGGTCGTCGGCCATCGCCGCCAGCGGCGCGTTGCCCGTCTCGGCCACCGCGGCAAAACCCGGCGGCAGCGACTCCACGCGATCACCGTGGCTCATCCAGACCTTGAGCTGCGACTCGCCGGACGCAGCGGCGCCGTCGGACAATCCCGACAACAGCGCCGAGTCACCGACCAGCCGGACCTCGGCGTAGCCGAACTCGCGGTGCGTGGACGGGGCGACGACACCCCCGAGCTGCGCGGCCATGGTCTGCATGCCGTAGCAGATGCCGAGCACCGGCACGCCGAGCGTGAACACCTCATCAGCCGCGGCCGGGCCGCCGTCGAGCGTGACCGACTCCGGCCCGCCTGACAGGATGATGCCGTCGGGCGCGAACGCGGTGATCGCCGCGCCGTCGGTGTCCCACGGGTAGATCTCGCTGTAGACGCCGGCCTCGCGCACGCGACGCGCGATCAGCTGCGTGTACTGCGAACCGAAGTCGAGAATCAGGATGCGGTGGGCGTGGATGTCCGGCAGGGCCGTCGCGTGCTGCGTACTCAAGCTGTGCTCCAGGCCCGCGGTGTGCCGTGCACCCGTCCGCGGCGCTCAGTCGACCCGGTAGTTGGGTGCTTCCTTGACGATGGCCACGTCATGCACGTGGCTTTCGCGAACGCCGGCCGAGGTGATGCGCACGAAGCGCGGCCGGGTGCGCATCTGTTCGATGTCCTGGCTGCCGGTATAGCCCATTGCCGCGCGCAGTCCGCCGGCGAGCTGGTGGACGATCGCGATCAGTGAGCCCTTGTACGGTACGCGGCCCTCGATGCCTTCCGGCACGAGCTTCTCGAGCTCCTCGGTGGTGTCCTGGAAGTATCGGTCACGCGAGCCGTGTGACGCGGCCATCGCGGCCAGCGACCCCATGCCGCGGTAGGACTTGTAGGAACGGCCCTGGTAGAGCTCGACCTCGCCGGGCGATTCCTCGGTGCCGGCGAACAGCCCGCCGATCATGGCCGCGTGCGCGCCGGCCGCGATGGCCTTCGCGAGATCGCCCGAGTAGCGGATGCCCCCGTCGGCGATCAGCGGCACACCACTGCCGGCGAGCGTCGCGGCGACCTCGGCGACGGCGCTGATCTGCGGGGCGCCAACGCCGGCGACGACACGAGTGGTGCAGATCGAGCCCGGACCGATGCCGACCTTCACGCCGTCGGCGCCGGCGCGGACCAGCGCCTCGGCGGCGTCACCGGTGACCACGTTGCCGGCGATGACCTGCACGCCGTCGTAGGTTTTCTTGAGCGCCGTGACACGATCGAGCACGCCGCGCGAATGGCCGTGCGAGGTATCGACGACGAGCACGTCCACGCCGGCCTCGACCAGCGCCGCGACGCGTTCCTCGGTGTCACCGCCGGTGCCGACCGCTGCACCGACGCGCAGCGCGCCGCGCGAATCCTTGCACGCGAACGGGAAATCCTTGGCCTTCTGGAAGTCCTTCGCGGTGATCATGCCGCTCAGGCGGAAGTCGTTGTCGACGACGAGCACCTTCTCGATGCGATGACGGTGCAGCAGCAGCAGCACCTCGTCGGGATTGGGGTTCTCGCGCACGGTGACGAGCTTGTCGCGACCGGTCATCACCGATGACACCGGCGAGTCGAGCTGGGTTTCGAAACGCAGGTCGCGATGCGTGACGATGCCGACCAACGCCCCGCTCGCGTCGACGACGGGCACGCCGGAAATGTTCTTCTGGCGGGTGAGCTCGATGACTTCCCGCACGGTGCGCTCGGGCGTGATCGTGATCGGGTCGCTGATGACGCCGCTTTCGTATTTCTTGACGCGGCGCACTTCGCGCGCCTGGTCGGCGATCGACATGTTCTTGTGGATGATGCCGATACCGCCTTCCTGCGCGAGCGTGATCGCAAGCCGCGCCTCGGTGACGGTGTCCATCGCCGCCGACAGCAGCGGCAGGTTCAGCCGGATCTCGCGAGTGAGCTGGGTGGAGAGGTCCACCTCGCGCGGCAGCACCTCGGAATAGGCAGGCTGCAGCAGGACGTCGTCGAAAGTCAGGCCTTCGTAGGCGATGCGCATGGGCGGCTCGCTCGGCGGCTGGGTAAACCGCCAATTCTAGTCCTGCGCGCCGGGCACGTAAATGCCGCCCGGGCCCCGACGCCGGGCCGGGGCCCGGGCGGCTATACTCGGCCCGATGAAAACCGTTGCCGACATGCTGAACGCGCCTGACCCGGCCCAGCGCATCTATTCCGTCAGCCGGCTGAACCGCGAGGCCCGGCTGCTGCTCGAGGAAGGCCTCGGCGTAGTCTGGGTCGAGGGCGAGCTCTCGAGCCTCGCACGCCCGTCTTCGGGCCACATCTACTTCTCGCTGAAGGATGCGCAGGCGCAGGTGCGCTGCGCGATGTTCCGACAGTTCAACCGCCGGCTCGACTTCGGGCCCGAAAACGGCCAGCAGGTGCTGGTGCGCGCGCGCGCCGGCGTGTACGAGGCGCGCGGCGACTACCAGCTGGTCGTCGAGCACATGGAGGAAGCCGGGCTCGGGCGGCTGCGTCGCGAGTTCGAGGCGCTGAAACAGCGTCTCGCCGCCGAGGGGCTGTTCGACCAGGCGGCCAAGCGCACGCCTCCACGGCTGCCGCGGCGCATCGGCGTGATCACCTCGCCCACCGGCGCGGCGCTGCACGACATCCTGACGACGCTCGCGCGGCGTTTCCCGGCGGTGCCGGTGCTCGTCTACCCCACCGCGGTCCAGGGCCGCGAGGCCGCCGGCGAGATCGCCGCGGCGCTCGAGCTCGCCGGCCGGCGCGGTGACTGCGACGTGCTGCTGCTCGCGCGCGGCGGTGGCAGCCTCGAGGACCTCTGGCCGTTCAACGAGGAGGTCGTCGCGCGCGCGATCCGCGCGTGCCCGGTGCCGGTGATCGCGGGCGTCGGCCACGAGGTCGACGTGACCATCGCCGACTTCGCCGCCGACCTGCGCGCGCCGACGCCGACCGGTGCCGCCGAGCTGGTGGTGCCGGACCGGCAGGAGTGGTTACGCAGTGCCGAGTCGCTGGCGCTGCGGCTGGGCCAGGGCGCGCGCCGTGATCTTGCCGCACGCCGCCGCGCCGTCGATACGCTGGGTCACCGGCTGCAGCGCTGCCATCCGGGCGTGCGGCTGCGCCAGGATGCACAGGGGCTCGACCTGCTCGAACGCCGGCTGCACCAGACGCTGGCGCGACAGCTCTCCGACCACCGGCTGACGCTGCAGCAGCTCACCGCGCGCGTACAGCGCCAGTCGCCACAGCTCAGGCTCGCACGGCTCTCACACTCGCTGCAGCAGTTCTCGCGACGCCTTGCGCAGACGCTACCGCCGGCGCTGGCCACGCGCTCGAGCCGGCTCGAGCGCGCGCGCGATGCGCTACTGCCGGCACTGCGCACCCGCCTGCGCGAGCGCGCGAAGGAACTCGCCGCGCTCGAGCGTGCGCTGCGCAGCTGCGGCCCGGAAGCGACGCTGGCGCGCGGTTATGCGATCGTCACGGGGCCCGACGGTTCGTTGCTGCGCGACGCGTCACGCGTGCACGCCGGCGATACGATCCATACCCGGCTCGAGCGCGGCGCGTTTGAAAGCCGCGTGCTGCCCGACGGAGAAGCGCCGGGCGACTGACGGCGCGACCGGCATCCATCCAGGGATTCACGGCTTTCAACCAGCCCACAGGCGCTTTCAAGGCGCTGCTTCAAGGCTACGCCACCTCGAGGTCCATGTAGCGAGCGTGAGCAACACGCTCAGCATGATCAGGAACGCCTCAAGGCCGAGCAGCGCCCACGGGGTTCGTTCCCCGGAACCCTTGGTGGCAAGCATGACTCCGCCTGATTCCTCTCCAGCCGCAGTTGATCATCCTCCACGCGCGCGGATGCGCTCAAGCCCCGGCGGTTCGCGGCGATGTCGTCCCGGCGGCATGGAATGTCGGCTCCGCGATGGCGATCACGCCGAAATTTGTCCAATATGACGAATGCAACGATCGCGGCGCCGGCTCTTCGTGCGCCGCCGAGGGTGGGCTTGATGGACACGCAGCCGGGTCGCCAGCGATGCGCTGCGGACGCCGACGAGGTCCGCGGCATCTGCGTGCGCCACGACCGGCGTGCCGACGCGCTCATCGAGATCCTTATCGACGTCCAGCACGCACGCGGTTGTGTGGCCGATGCCGATGTCGGCGTGATCGCCGAGGCGCTGAACCTGTCGCTCGCCGAAGTGCACGGCGTCCGCTCGTTCTACGCGGATTTCTCGACCACCCCGAAGGGCCGCTGCGTGGTGAAGCTCTGCCGCGCCGAGGCGTGCCAGTCGGTCGGGTCGGATGCGCTCGCCGAACAGCTGCGCGCCCGGCTCGGGGTCGAATTCGGCCAGACCTCGCGCGACGGCATGCACACGCTGGAGGCGGTCTATTGCCTCGGCAACTGCGCGCTGGGACCCGCGGCCATGGTCAACGGTCGGCTGATCGGGCGCGCCGATTCCGAGCGTATCGACGCGATGATCACGGAGGTCGGCAATGACTGAGCCGGTGAACGCGTGGCTGCCGGCTGACGCGGCCGCGCTGTCGGTCGGTGCCGATGCGGTGGCCGCCGCGCTGGTCACGGAGGCCGCACGGCGCGGTGTCGAGCTGCGCCTGAAACGTACCGGCTCGCGCGGCATGATGTGGCTGGAGCCACTGCTCGAGGTCGAAGTCGATGGTGTGCGCGCCGGCTACGGCCCGCTGTCCCCGGAGGACGTGCCGTCGCTGTTCGCCGCCGATTTCCCGGCGGCCGAGTCCCACCCCCGCTGCGTCGGCCTCGTCGAGGAAATCCCGTTTCTCGCCCGCCAGCAACGGCTGACCTTTGCGCGCTGCGGCATCATCGAGCCGCTCGACCTCGACGCCTACCAGGCCCACGGGGGGCTCGCCGGCCTGCAGCGCGCCGCCGGCATGGCACCGGAGCGGATCGTCGAGGCGGTCACCGAATCGGGCCTGCGCGGACGCGGCGGCGCCGGCTTTCCGGCCGGCATCAAGTGGCGCACGGTGCTCGAGCAGGCGGCCGACCGGAAGTACGTCTGCTGCAATGCCGACGAAGGCGACAGCGGCACCTTCGCCGACCGTATGCTTATCGAGGGCGACCCGTTCACGCTGCTCGAGGGTATGGTGATTGCGGGCTTCGCCACCGGCGCGAGCGAGGGCCTCGTCTACGTGCGCTCGGAGTACCCGCACGCGATCGCGACGCTGCGCCGGGCGATCGAACTGTGGCGCGACAAGGGCCTGCTCGGCGCCGACGTGCTCGGCTCCGGGCGCGCGTTCGACATCACGCTGCGCCGCGGCGCGGGCGCCTACATCTGCGGCGAAGAGAGCTCGATGCTCGAGAGCCTCGAGGGTCGGCGTGGCGAAGTGCGCGTGCGCCCACCCATTCCGGCGATCTCCGGGCTGTTTGCCCGCCCCACCGTGGTCAACAACGTGCTGACGCTGGCGACGGTGCCGCTGCTGCTCGCCGATGCCGCGGCGCCTACGCGCTATGCCGCGCTCGGCGAAGGCCGCTCGACCGGTACCCAGCCGTTCCAGCTCGCCGGCAACATCCGCCGTGGCGGACTGGTGGAACGCGCCTTCGGCATCACGCTGCGTGAACTGATCGAGGATTTCGGCGGCGGCACGCTCAGCGGGCGGCCGGTACGCGCGGTACAGGTCGGCGGCCCGCTGGGCGCCTGGCTGCCGGCGTCGTCGCTGGACGTGGCGATGACCTACGAGGCGCTCGCCGGCGTCGACGCGATGCTCGGCCACGGCGGCATCGTCGTGTTCGACGACAGCGTCGACATGGCCCGCATGGCGGAATTCGCGATGGCCTTCTGCGCCGAGGAGTCGTGCGGCAAGTGCACCCCGTGCCGCATCGGCGCGGTGCGCGGCGCGGAGACGCTGCAGAAGGTCCGCCGCGGCGAGCACGTCGCCGACAACATCCGGCTTGTAGAAGACCTCTGCGAAGTGATGACCGACGGGTCGCTGTGCGCGATGGGCGGTCTCACGCCGATGCCCGTGCTCAGCGCGCTGAAGCACTTCCCGGAAGACTTCGCGCCCGCCGACGACGCCCGTACGCATCACGCCGCACAGGTGACCTCATGAAACCGACCCACCGGCACGCGCGACCCGACGAACGCGACTTCGGCACACCCCCCGCGGCGGGCGCGGAGACGGTCACGCTGACCGTCGACGGCACCCCGGTGAGCGTCCCGGAGGGCACCTCGGTGATGCGCGCCGCGGCCTGCGCCGGCATCGACATCCCGAAGCTGTGCGCGACCGATTCGCTGAACGCCTTCGGCTCGTGCCGGCTGTGCCTGGTGGAAGTCGAGGGCCGCCGCGGCACGCCGGCCTCGTGCACCACGCCGGTTGCCGAGGGCATGGCGGTGTCGACCCAGTCCGGCCGGCTCGAGCGCCTGCGCCGCGGCGTGATGGAACTCTACATCTCCGATCATCCGCTCGACTGCCTGACCTGCTCGGCCAACGGCGACTGCGAACTACAGGACCGAGCCGGCGAAGTGGGGCTGCGCGACGTACGCTACGGCTATGCCGGCGACAACCACCTCGACACACCTGTCGACCACAGCAATCCGTATTTCGATTTCGATCCGTCCAAGTGCATTGTCTGCTCGCGCTGCGTGCGCGCCTGCGATGAGATCCAGGGCACGTTCGCGCTGACGATCCAGGGCCGCGGTTTCGACTCCACCGTCGCCGCGAGCGTGGACCAGCCGTTTTTCGACTCCGAATGCGTGTCCTGCGGCGCGTGCGTGCAGGTCTGCCCGACCGCGACGCTGATGGAGAAGACGGTCGTCGAACACGGCCAGCCCACGCGCGAGGTGCTGACGACGTGCGCGTACTGCGGCGTCGGCTGTTCGTTCAAGGCCGAACTGCAGGGAAGCGAGGTCGTGCGGATGCGCCCTTACAAGCACGGCGGCGCCAACTCCGGACATTCCTGCGTCAAGGGCCGCTTCGCTTGGGGCTACGCGACCCACCCCGATCGCGTGCTCACGCCGCTGGTGCGCGAGCGCATCACCGACCGTTGGCGCGAGGTCGACTGGGACGAGGCGATCGCGTTCGCCGCCGAACGGTTCATGGCCATCCAGAAGCGCCACGGGCGCGGCGCGATCGGCGGCATCACCTCCTCGCGCTGCACCAACGAGGAAGTCTACGTCGTCCAGAAAATGGTCCGCACGGCCTTCGGCAACAACAACGTCGACACCTGCGCGCGCGTCTGCCACTCGCCCACCGGCTACGGGCTCAAGCAGACTTTCGGTACCTCCGCCGGCACGCAGGACTTCCGCTCGGTCGACC
The DNA here is from genome assembly GCA_003567855.1 of Gammaproteobacteria bacterium. Lineage (GTDB taxonomy): Bacteria > Pseudomonadota > Gammaproteobacteria > Steroidobacterales > PWYM01 > PWYM01. The sequence goes on from PWYM01000261.1 coordinate 11,980, forward strand.
ACGCCGACGTGATCGTCGTCTGCGGCGCGAACCCGACCGATGCGCACCCGGTGTTCGCGTCGCGCATGAAACAGCGTCTGCGCGAGGGCGCCAGGCTGATCGTCATCGACCCCCGCCGCATCGACCTGGTTCGCTCGCCGCACATCGAGGCGGCGCACCACCTGGCGCTGCGCCCCGGCACCAACGTCGCGGTGATCAACGCGCTGGCCCATGTCGTCGTGACCGAGGACCTCGTCGACCACGCGTTCGTCGCCGAACGCTGCGAGCCTGCGAGCTACGAGCGCTGGGCGGCCTTCGTCGCCGGGCAGGACAACAGCCCGGAGGCGCTGGAGGCCGACAGCGGCGTGCCCGCCGCGACGCTCCGCGAAGCCGCGCGGCTTTATGCCACCGGCGGCAATGCGGCGATCTATTACGGGCTGGGCGTGACCGAGCACTCGCAGGGCTCGTCGATGGTGATGGGGCTGGCCAACCTGGCGATGGCGACCGGCAACATCGGGCGCGACGGGGTCGGCGTCAACCCGCTGCGCGGCCAGAACAACGTGCAGGGCTCATGCGA
>PWYM01000143.1 GCA_003567855.1 Gammaproteobacteria bacterium
CTTAACCTTGACCAGGAGATAATCGATGCAGCAGGAATCCTGGAGAGAACCATCCCCAAAATGGTCAAGATAGAACTTTATCCAGGTAAAGATGTCCGTTCAGTAAATGCTGATCCTGTACAGATTGAACAGATCCTTTTAAATCTCGGCTTAAACGCGGCCGACGCCATGCCTGATGGCGGCAAATTGATCATTGAAACCAAAAATACAGTCCTGGATCAGGAATTTGTCAGGGCTCACCAGGAAGTCAAACCTGGAGAGTATGTTCTCATGACCGTGAGAGATACTGGATGCGGAATGGACAGGTATACTCTTGAACATATTTTTGATCCGTTTTTCACCACTAAGAAAGTAGGCAAGGGCACTGGCCTGGGTCTGGCCACGACATATGGTATAGTCAAGGCTCATAAAGGCCATATCACCTGCGACAGCGAACCGGACAAGGGTGCGACATTTAAAATATACTTGCCTGCAACAGACCGGATAGATGCAGTTAAAGCTCAGAAAGCACCGCAGAATAATGTTTCTCTGGAAGGTACGGAAACCATCCTGATGGTGGATGACTATGATGATATCAGGGAGTTGTCCGGTGAAGTGCTCGAAGATTCGGGATATCGGGTGATGAGTGCAGCAAGCGGAGAAAAGGCCCTGGAAATATTTAAGGAAAATCCCCGGGAAATCGATCTGGTTATTATGGATCTGAACATGCCCGGCATGGGCGGCAGAGAGTGCACCAGGCAGATGCTCTCCATAGATCCGTCAGTCAAGGTTCTGGTGGCCAGCGGTTATTCAGCCGTGGGTCACAACAAGGAAGCGTCAGAACTGGGGGCAAAGGGTTTTTTATCCAAGCCTTATCAGACAAAGGAACTTCTGGTCAGGATAAGAAAGTTGCTGGATGAAGATCAGAAATAAGGAGATATGGATCAAATTCAGTAATGACGGATCAGGACGGGGACTGTCCATCCTGGTTGTCAAAAAACACGTAACTCTCCCTCCTGGGACTCGATGCCAGGCAAACCCATATTATTACAGGTAACTTCTCAATAAGACCGGGCAGCCTTTCCTCGGGATTTCGTGCTGTCTGGATACCGGCCTGCGCCGGTATGACGGAATGGATTGCCGCGTTGGCGATTTCTCTCGGTCGTCACCCCGGCGCAGGCCGGGGTCCAGATGTTTTTTTTGGTTCAATCGCCAGGAACTATTGAGAAGTTACTATTACAGTTTTCAACCCTTTGAAAACATAGGATAAGAGATGAACAAAATCCTGATTGTTGAAGATGACCATACATCGGGCCTGATTCTTTCCCGAAACCTGAAAAAACACGGGTATGAAGTCATAGACATTGCGAGTGCCGGAGAAACCGCCTTAGACAGCATCTCCAGGCAAGCCCCTGATCTGATACTCATGGACGTCATGCTGCAGGGAAGGATGGACGGCATTCAGACTGCCGGCAAGATTCTGGAAAAATGGTCCATCCCGGTGATCTTTGTTTCCGGGATGTATAATGAGGAAATTATCCAGCGTGCCGCAAAAACCCTGCCTTATGCGTACTTGCGCAAACCCGTGGAAGAACACCAGCTCATTGCCGAGGTCAGGCTGGCCCTTTTTCGCAGACAGGCTGAAAACAAGATAAAAGAGCAGAAGGACAGGTCTGAGAATGAGCTTGTCAGGGCCATGAAGCTGTGGAACATGACGGTGGATGCAGTGCCTGAACTGATAGTAATTGTGGATGAGTCCCTTAACATCATCCAGGCCAACAAGACCCTGGCCATCTACGGGTACCACTTTCGCCGGGTCTGTGAATTACGGGTGTTGTAGGATCTTTCGCTATATAGCGGATACAAATCATGTTGATAAAAGGAAACAAATCATGGGAGGAGTCATGGTGGCCAAGCGGAAAGCAAGTCCCGGCAAGATAGGTGTTTTTCCAGGGGATGACAGCGTACACTCGGACCGGGCTCCTTTGCGTCGGAGAGCCGAGGAAGCCATTCGCAGCACGAACGTCTGGCCGGCTGAGAGGCTGGAGGCCGAGGCCCCTGAAGAAATCCGGCAAACGCTCCACGAATTGCGTGTCCACCAGATTGAGCTGGAGTTGCAAAACGAGGAACTGCGCCAAACGCAGGCTGAACTGGACGCAATCCGTGAACGCTATTTTGACCTCTTTGATCTGGCCCCGGTGGGTTATTGCACGGTCGACGAAAAAGGACTGATTCAGGAAGCCAACCTCACCGTCGTAAAAATGCTGGACGTGATCCGCAGCGATCTGAACAAAAAGCCGATCTCCCGGTTCATCCACAAAGAGGATCAGGACATTTTTTATCTGAAAAAAAAACAGCTCCTCGCAACCGGTGAACCTCAGGAATGTGAGCTGCGACTGCTCAAAGCGGACGGCACAACCATCTGGACACATCTGCGGGGGACCGTGGTACAAACAAAAGATGGAGTTCCTTTATGCCGTGTGGTGATCAATGATATTTCCCAACGTAAACAGACAGACGAGCAGCTTCAGCGCGTGCTGAAAGAAAAGGATAAACTATTCTCTATCATCGCCCACGATCTGCGTTCTCCCCTGGTTGGGTTTGTCGGTATTGCCAGATTGCTGGCAAATAACGTTACTGAATGGTCCCCGAGCAAATTGCAGGATGTTTTTTCTGGAATAAAAAAATCCGCAGAAACAATATTTATTTTGCTTGAAAATCTGCTGGAATGGTCCTCCCTTCAATGTGGAAAAATTGAACTGGAACCAGTAGAGATTAACCTGAAGGATATGGTTAAAAACAATACGGATTTGACTCAGACCATGGCCGATCAGA
>PWYM01000041.1 GCA_003567855.1 Gammaproteobacteria bacterium
ATAAAACCGCCCAAAAGGTTAAGGAATTGTTACAACGATACAAAGAACTGCAGGATATTATTGCAATCCTGGGAATGGATGAGCTTTCTGAGGAGGATAAGCTTATTGTTCACAGGGCAAGAAGGATCCAGCGTTTTCTCTCTCAACCCTTTCATGTTGCAGAACAGTTTACCGGCCTGACCGGTTCGCTTGTTTCAATAGAAGACAACATCAAGGGATTCAATATGATTATAGAAGGGAGGGTAGATGAATATCCGGAAGCTGCGTTTAATATGGTTGGCACCATTGAAGATGCTATTGAAAAAGGCAACCGGCTTCTTGCCGAATCAAAAAAATAATTGACAAACAATGTACCTGGAAATCCTGACTCCTGACAAAACAATTTTTTCCGGTAATATAACCTCAATTACCTTGCCCGGAACAAAGAGCCCTTTTGCGGTATTGAAAAACCATGCCCCTCTAATATCCACGCTGGAAAAAGGAGAGATGAGCCTGGTTACCAGCCAGGGCCTGGATTTTTTATACATAATTAACGAAGGTATAATTGAGGTTAATAAGGAAAAGATCATGGTACTTTCAGAATCTATAAGACCAGCATAACTGTGAAAGTAAAATCTTATCTTTTATTTTTTTTCATATCAGCGGTTTTTTTTTCCGCAAATGCACCGACAAAAGTGAGCTTCAGGGCAAGCGACGGACTTATGGTTACAGCAGATAAATACTTTGTACACGACAGTCTGCAATGGATATTGATGTTCCATCAGCCAGCATCAAGCCGGGGTGAATTCAGAGAGATAGCACCAAAACTTACCAGGCTTGGATATAATGGTCTTGCTGTTGATCTCCGTCACGGTAAAGAGTCAAATTTCGTTACCAACGAAACCAATCAGACGGCTCAGGGAAATAATTATTCCGTGTCCATGAAAGATGCCTGCAAAGACATTGAGGCAGCGATAAGTTGGGTAACCGGACGTAGCGAAATGCCGTTTATTTTATTTGGTAGCTCTTTTTCCGCTTCCCTTGCCATGATAATGGCAAAGAAAGATCCCCTGCCAAATGCTGTTATAGCATTTAGCCCCGGAGAGTTTTTCGGACATCCCGGTATTGTAGAAAATGCAGTACGCAATCTGGATGTGCCGGTTTTTATTGCCGCAACTAAACAGGAGTATCCTTACGTTACCGAACTGAGCTCAGGTATAAACATAGAAAACAAAATTATTTTTACCCCTTCCGAAAATATGGGAACACATGGTGCAAGAGCATTGTGGGAATCAGAAGAGGGCAATCAGGAATACTGGCTTGGCCTGCTTATGTTTTTAAACAGGATAAATAATTAAGAGGTGGTAAATCAGACAGGCACTCCCGGCATAATTACGGAAAAAGATATGGACAACCGCATTCATGCGCCTGTTAAATTCCTTATTATCAGGTTCAGTTCAATAGGTGAAAAATCATTATCCCGCTGTAGAATCAATATTCCCAACCTGGATGAGCCAGAACCCAAAGAGGTTTGAATAATATTTTGCCAAAAAGAGCAAGAACATTATTAATAAGACACTAAAAATCCAGGTTGACTCCGAAAGAGAATAAAAATGAGGTTTTTTCCCTTCCGGGGATATGGGCAAAGCCTCCGCTCATATTAAACGGCAAGAAAATCCGAAGAAGGTGGAAATTGGCCGTTAATGTGCCGCCCCAAGAAAAAAGCTCCTCCTCCTGCCACTCTGTTCTGTTTGTGTCTGAATTAACAAATCTTACCCTGTTAATGCCGTAATCTGCAAATAAACCGGCATGCACCCGTTTTATGTATATGAGTCCACTGACAGATAGCTCAGGATACAGCAGGGGAAAGGAGTAATTGCTTTTTACAAAATTCAGTTGCTCACTTTTTTCGTCCCGGTATCCTCTTGGAAAAGAAACCAGATTTGAATCATAGTATTTCACCGGATCCTGTCTCTGCAGGGCTGCATCAAGCCGCAGACTATGATGGGGCAAAAGACCCGGGCCATAAAGTGTAAGCTCCAGTGCATTTACAGATCCAAAGTTCTCAGATTCAAAGGGGGAACTGCGCCGGTTCAGCCTCAAAACCTGACCCCATTTGGGAGCAAGGTCGCGGTGACTTCTTCGCAGGAATCTATAGGCAATAAAACGTATATCAGTTGTTGTCATACCCCTTTTATAGGTATCTTCCTTTTCATAGTGATAATAGGAGTTATTATAATTGACCCGTAACCGGGGTTCCATGCCAGCAATATGCCTTCCGGAAGAATAATCAAAAGGTATATATGTTGTGCCTGTTATATTAAGCTGGTTATGATTTGAGATTTCCTGCGGGGCTGAAGAGTCATGGCCAGTGAAGATCATTGGCTTGTCACCATAATCAAACCCGGCCTCCAAAACAGGATACCAGCCTTTGTAAATAAAGCTGCCATGAGCCACATGTCTTCCCTTGCGGTATGAGTAGCCCAGGTAGGTATTTGCAGTGTTAAGCAAGTTTTGTGACAATAGTGTTAACCCTAGATATACAGGAAACTCCTCGATATTGAACTCATGGTAATCGAAGTAAAATGGCGACCAGCTGTGAAAATTGAAAATATTCAGTCCCTTTTTGTAGGGTTCTGTCTTCCATTCTGTACTGTCGGTTTCATCACCCGTAACCCCTCCTTTTTCATGACTTATCAGAGTTTTCAATAAACCCTTTCTTAACCAGGTATCCCCGTTATAGTCCACAAAGCTGGTCCCGTCAAAATCAGATATGGCCAGGTCATAACCATCTGCAGTGTAATCTGACCAGATCAGCTTATCGCCTGA
>PWYM01000123.1 GCA_003567855.1 Gammaproteobacteria bacterium
ACCTTCTGGGGCGGCCACGAGATCTACCTGTTCATGAAGGCCGCGGGACTGCGCAGCGCGAACACCGAGGGACTGCCGTCCTACCCGAGCCATGCGCCGCGGCGCGAACTCGACTTCATCCTCTACAGCGCGGGGATAGAGGTCACCCATTTCGAGGTGCCGCAGGTGAAATTCTCCGACCACCTGCCGCTGATCTGTGACTTTCACATCGCCGATCCCACGCGGGCACCGGCCGTCGACGAAGCGAGGCAACCGGCATGAGCGAAGCAATGCGACACTGGCGCCGCCATGATGACCCGCAGGGCATCACGTGGCTGATCATCGACTGCGCCGACGCGAGCAGCAACACGCTCGGCCGCGAGGTGCTCGAGGAGCTTGACCGCCTCCTCGCGCCGCTCGAATCGCGACCGCCGCGCGGTGTGATCGTCTGCTCCGGAAAACCGTCGGGCTTCATCGTCGGCGCCGACATACGCGAGTTCGAGCAGCTCGCCGATGAGCAACAGGCCTACGCGATGGTCCGCCAGGGCCAGGGTGTCATCAATCGTCTCGCACGCCTGAAGTGCCCCACGGTGGCCATGATCCGCGGGCATGCGCTCGGCGGCGGCCTGGAGCTCGCGATGGCCTGCCGCTACCGGGTGTGCGCCGACGCGGACCGGGGCACGCTCGGCCTGCCCGAGGTACAGCTCGGCATTCATCCGGGCTTCGGCGGCACGGTACGGCCCATACACCTCGTCGGCGTGCCGGCGGCGATGGACCTGATGCTCACCGGACGGTCACTGCGCCCTGCACGCGCCCGCTCGATGGGCCTCGTCGACCGCGTGGTCCCCGAAGAAAACCTCGAGGACGCGGCCCGCGCGCTCGTTCACCGCCCACCCCCGCCGCGACGGGCGCCGTTGCAGCTGCGGGCGATGAACCTGCCCGGCATTCGCCAGCTCGTCGCACGGCGGCTGCGTCGCGAAGTCGGCAAAAAGGCGCGGCGGGAACACTATCCGGCACCGTGGGAGATGATCGACCTCTGGGTTCGCCATGGCGCCCGCGGCGATGCCGCCTACGATGCCGAGGCACGCTCCATCGCGCGGCTGTTCGTGACACCCACGAGCCGCAATCTCGTGCGCGTGTACTTCCTGCAGGATCGCATGAAGGGGCTGGCGCAGCGGGCTGCCGCACCGGTCAAGCGTCTGCACGTGGTCGGGGCCGGCGTCATGGGCGGCGACATCGCGACCTGGAGCGTGCTGCAGGGCCTCGACGTCACGCTGCAGGATCGCGAGCAGAAGATCCTCGACGCGGCCCGCGAGCGTGCCGGCAAACAGTTCGAAAAACGGCTGCGCGGCAAGGACGCGGTCGCCGACGCACATTCGCGGCTGCGCACCGGCACCGACGTCGCCGCGGCCGCCGATGCCGAGGTCGTCATCGAGGCGATCGTCGAACGCCTCGATGCGAAGCAGTCGCTGTTCGGCGAACTCGAGGCCACCGTGGATGGTTCGGCGCTGCTCGCGACGAACACCTCGAGCATTCGGCTGGAGTCCATCGGCGAATCCATGCGCGAGTCCGGCCGGCTGGTCGGCCTGCACTTCTTCAATCCGGTCGCGCAGCTGCCGCTGGTCGAGGTCATCCGCGCCAAGCACAGCGACGGCGACGCAGTACAGCGCGCAATTGATTTCGCCCGCCAGATCGGCAAGCTCCCGCTCCCGTGTGCGAGCAGTCCGGGGTTTCTCGTCAACCGCATCCTCGCGCCGTACATGAACGAGGCGATGCACCTGCACGAGGAAGGCGTTGCACTCGAGCTCATTGACGAGGCCGCGCGCGCATTCGGCATGCCGATGGGACCCGTGGAGCTCGCCGACACCGTCGGCCTCGACGTCGGGCTCCACGTCGCGGAAATCCTCGGCGAGGCCTTCGACCGCCCGGTCCCGGACAGCCTGCGCCGCAAAGTGGACGCCGGTGAGCTCGGCCGCAAGAGCGGCCAGGGCTTCTACACCTGGCGTGACGGCAAGGCGCAGAAAGGCGACGTCGCCGGCAAGCAGGCGCCGGAAGATCTCGAGGACCGCCTGATACTGCCGATGCTCAACGAGGCCGTCGCCTGCCTCGCCGAAGGGGTCGTCGACGACGAGGACCTGCTGGATGCCGGCGTGATCTTCGGCACCGGCTTCGCGCCTTTCCGTGGCGGTCCGCTCCACTATGCACGCAGCCGCGGGCTGGACACGGTGCAGGCACGCCTCGAAGCGCTGGCCGAGCGCCACGGTGAGCGCTTCCGCGCCCATGCGCACTGGGCGCGGCTGGACGCCTGATGTCCCGAGCGACGCGTCACAGTGGCCGGCAGCTGCGCTGTGCTATGGTCGCACCGCTTCGGCTGGAAGCGTCGTCCACGGCCGACGTCGCCCCGGTCCGTCATGCACGTCCCGCCGAGCCGGTGATGCCCGACGAAACCTTCCGGAACCTCGGAAACCGCAGATGAGCAGCGACATTTCCACGCCCCGGCAGCTCGCCTTCTACTCGCCGCTGGACGGCATGAAGAGGGCGAACATCCATGCGCTCGCGCGTAAAACGCGCATCGAGCGTGGCAAGACCGATACCGTGCTGTTCCGCCAGGGCGATGGTGACGCGCGCACCGTCTACGTCGTGGAGGGCACCGTCGAGCTGCGCGACGGCGACGATGTAATCGCCACCATCGAGGGCGGCAGCGACGCGTCACGCAATCCTCTCGCCCCCACGCTGCCCCGGTGCTACACGGCCGTTGCCACCAGCACTGTGCGCTACATCTCTCTCGACAGCGACATGCTCGAC
>PWYM01000078.1 GCA_003567855.1 Gammaproteobacteria bacterium
AGACATCAGCTTATCCAGGAGGTCCTCAGTGATATTGCCACTGCTACAAATACAAGTGATGATTTGCAGGATTTTCTGAAAACATTGAAAGATTCCCTTTCCAGGATTATCAACACAAGGAATTTCTTCATAGCGTTGTATAATGAAGAGGATAATTCTCTTACCCTGCCGATCTTTGTTGATGATATTGATCAGTTCAGGACCTTTCCGGCCGGAAGAACCCTTACTGCATATATGATAAATAAAAATCAGCCTCTTTTACTTAAAGAGGAGGAAATGGCTGCACTGGAGGATCAGGATATAATAGACAGAGTAGGTTCTCCCTGCAAGCTCTGGCTGGGTGTTCCGCTGAGAAGGGATGAAAAGGTAATGGGAGCCATTGTCCTTCAGTCTTATACCGATGATGCAATTTATGATAAAACTGATATGCGGACCCTTCAGATTGTTTCTGAGCAGATATCGGTTGCAATAGACAGAAAGGCCAGGCAGGAGGAACTCCGGGAGAGTGAAAGGGCAATGAAAACCCTTATTTCAAACCTGCCGGGCATAGCATACCGGTGCAAGCCGGATGAGTCCTTTACCATGGAGTTTTTATCTGATGGTTTTTCAAACCTTACCGGGTACGATGCCAATGAGTTTATTGGAAATAAAAGATATGTTTATTCTGACCTGATACATCCTGATGACAGGTCCGGGGTGTGGGAAACCGTCTACCGCGAAACCAGCCGGAATGAACCATATTACCTGGTATACCGTATTACTGCAAAGGAAGGTGTTGTCAAATGGGTTTGGGAAAAGGGTACAGGTGTTTATGATGACAATGGCAATTTGCTTGCCCTGGAGGGGTTTATAATTGATATTACCGACCGGATTGAAATGGAAGAACAGATCATTCAGGCCAAGGAACGGGCTGAGGAATCAGACAGACTTAAGTCCGCGTTTCTGGCCAACCTTTCCCATGAGATCAGGTCTCCCATGAACAGTATTGTTGGCTTCAGCCAGCTGTTAATGGGAGAGCAAGTGCATGAGCCGGTATCCCAATATGTTGAGATTATCTTTCAAAGTTCACGTCAGTTGCTCAATGTGATCAATGATATTGTTGATATGGCAAAGGTCGATTCAGGCCAGATGCTGGTCAGAAAAAAGGACTTTAATCCTGAAGTTGTAATTGAAAGTATGAAAAAATATGCAAAAGAGCAGTTGGATAATTATGCTGATAAACAGGTTATTATTTTAGTATCTGCACACCCGTTTCATGATGATGTTACTTTGTTCTCTGATGAGATTCTTTTACGCAAAGTTATGGTACATCTGATTAACAATGCAGTTAAGTTTACTGACAGGGGAAGCATTGAAATAGGATATGATATTGATAAGGATAATGTATTCCGGTTTTTTGTCAGGGATACCGGAATCGGAATATCATCAATGAATCATAAGCTTGTATTTGAGCGGTTCAGGCAGGTGGATGAAAGGACTACCAGAAAGTACGAGGGAACCGGACTTGGCCTTTCAATATCAAAGGGGATAATCGGTCTTTTGGGAGGAAATTTGTGGGTTGAAAGCTCTGAAGGAAGCGGGTCTGAATTTTATTTCACTATTCCGGGTAAATAATTTGCAAACTTCATTTGCATATTGGAGTTTGGCCGGGAAAGGTTTTATTTATGGGTAGAATTATAGGAATTGATGTAGGACAGAAGAGGATTGGCCTGGCTGTTACAGATCCCCTCAGGCTCTTTGCCACCGGACTGGACACTGTACCTGTCGGAAAAATATTCAGTTATCTGGCTGAATATATCAAAAAGGAAAAAGTTGATCTTTTTGTGGTTGGTTCACCCCTGACAATGAACAATCAGCCATCTGAATCTGTTAAATATGTTGACCCTTTTGTAAGAAAACTGGTAAAAACATTCGATTCAATACCTGTGAAGCGCATTGATGAACGTTTTACTTCCAGGATGGCAAAACAGGCAATTATTGACAGCGGAATCCGGAAGGAGGCCAGACGCAACAAGGCAATGGTTGATAAAATAAGTGCAGTGATAATACTGCAGTCATTTCTTGACCAGGAAAATTCTTTTAATAAATGATATTACCTGTTTTTGTATACGGTTCTCCTGTCCTTAGAAGGGTCGCGTCAGATATCCCTGAGGATTATCCCGGACTGGATGAATTTATTGAGTCCCTTTTCGATACTATGTATCAGAGTGATGGTATTGGTATTGCTGCCCCCCAGGTTGGAAAATCGATCCGGATTTTTGTTGTGGATGCATCACCTCTTGAAGACGATGATGAATCTTTGAAGGATTTGAGGAAGGTCTTTATAAATCCCCGGATAATTTCCTATGAAGGCGAGCCTAGTACATATAATGAAGGTTGTCTGAGCATCCCCGATATAAGGGAGGATGTTGAACGGGAGTCTGCAATAACTATTCGTTATTGTGACAGGGATTTTAATTACAGGGAAGATTATTATGACGGTATTGCCGCAAGGATCATTCAGCATGAATATGATCATCTGGAAGGCAGACTGTTTACCGACCTTATTTCGCCCCTGAAAAAGCGCCTTCTTAAAAGGAAACTTACCCTGATAAGCAAGGGCATGGTTGATGTTAAGTACCGCATAAAACATATCTGACAGGTTGTGCTATTGATTTAGTCCATGGTTTTCATTAACTTTAATAAAGCATGATGACCAAATGAAAAATAATGGGCTATTATGAGGGATTAAAAAGGATGCCTGTGCTCCGCCTGCTTATGCCTTTTATTGCAGGGATC
>PWYM01000053.1 GCA_003567855.1 Gammaproteobacteria bacterium
ATTTCTCCCATCTATCCCGAAGACAATCGAAAAGGGGACCCTGATAAGTATATAAACTGTTACAAGAAAAACAAATAATTCCCAGAAAATTCTGATTTTTTGATCCTGCTTAAGCATTATTAGCTAACCTTTTCCATCTGTTGAGACAGACATATGTTTATTATTATTATCGTTTCAGGACAGACATAATATTGAGAAGTATTTATTTTAAAACCACATCTATGCAATTATTTTCTGTTTAACAGCATCAGACCTGTTCTTTTCCATTTCCCTTGCATTGATTATAAGCATCTGCAGCCTGTTTTCCACATTTCCCAGGCTGGTATCAGGGTCATAATCAAGTGCGATAATCTGGATGTGGGGAAACATTTTTTTTACAGCCTTTATCATGCCTCTTCCGGTTATGTGATTGGGCAGGCACCCGAAGGGCTGGACTATAACAAAAGAATTAACCCCGGAGTGGACCATGTGGATAATTTCGCCGGGAAGCTTCCACCCTTCAGCCCCGATATATGTAAGGTCGATTAAGTGTTTTATGCTTTCAGCAGCATCATATATGTTCCCGTAGTATTCTGCAAATCGGAAATTATTTTTTACTGTGCCCCAGACCCGGCTGTGCACATGGCCGTAGAGGGCATCGGCAGCGCTGTTGACAAGGTAATGAAGAAAATAACGGGGCGCCATTTTCCTTCTGCCAAGCTCTTTTTCAATAACTACGGTCTTCCTGAAAAAATCATGCATTGCAGGCTGCACAACCTCCATACCGTTCAGTTCAAGATATGATTCTATAAAGCAGTTGGCTGAAGGGTGATAGTTGACAAGTATTTCCCCGACAATTCCGACTCTCGGTTTTCTCGGCAAGCTGAATGTTTCCACGTTGTTGAAATCTTCTATAGCTTCCTCGAACATTTTTAAAAGCCTGCTTTTTCCGGCATCAATATTGTCGCTGATTCTTTTCATATGAAGGCTGAAAACAGCATCACATAGCCCCCTGGTCTTCTCATAGGGCCTTATTCTCCTAAGCATCATCTCAAGGCCGTCAATCATTGTCAGCCCCCATAAAAGCCTTATGCTGTGCTTCAGGTTAAGCTTAAATCCCGGGTGTATCCCCTTGTTGTCAATCCCGGTTGTAACTATCGGGACTTCCGGGTAGCCTGCTTCATCCAGGGCTTTTCTTGCAAGAACGGAATACTGTCCGGCTCTGCATGCTTCGCAGTTTTTTGCCAGCCCTACAGCTATACTTGAAGGGGGGTATATGTTTTTTTCAAGAAATGCAAGAGCTTCTCCAATATTGATCTGGGCGGGATAGCATATATCATTGTGAACAAATTTCTTCCCGAGTTCTATTGCCCTCTCATCTGCCAGGTTAAGCGGCTCCATTCTCAAGCCGTCTTTTCTGCACACAGAGCTTATAAGATATGTAAAACCGGGAGACAGATTGGGTGCTAGTATAATTTTTTCCTTTCTGTCTTTTCTGGTGTAAACCGCATCCTTGTCAGGAAGCGGATTTACAGGGGTTTCAGGATTTTTCTTTCTCCTTGCCTTTACTGTTTCAATAAAAGACTTGACCCTTATATTAAGGGGACCTGAAGACTCGCCCTCATCCAGCTTGAGAATAAGAAGCTCCTTGCTGCTCCGCTTTCTTATTTCCCTTATCATTTCATCAGACAGTATTGCATCATGCCCGCAGCCGAAACTTACAATCTGCACTATTTCGAGGTTAGGATGTTCCGATGCCGCTATTGCGGCGCATTCCATCCGTGTATGAAAATTTATTGTTGTGTCCATTCTTACTCCGCTTATGTCTCTGCTGTTAAGACCTGGAAGCGAATCAAGGGTAAGAACCGGTATACCCTGGGATGTAAAATACCTTGAAAGATTGTGGTTTATGAGAAAATCCGAGTGGTAGGGCCGGCCTGCAAGAACTACAGCAAATTGATCAGTACCTTCAAGGCTTTTAATAATTTTCTCCCCCTCCCGGCGCATCTTTTCTGAAAACATGGAGGCGGCCCTGTCAGCCTGTCTTATACCCCTTGCCACTGTTTTTTCATCAATCCCCCATCTTGTCTTAAAGTACCCGGATATCTGCCTGATTTTAATTTTTTCGTTGTACCAGTGAAAAATCGGTTTTTCAAGCTTTACCCCGTACCTTTCTTCAAGATCGTTGCTTGTGCCGACAACCAGGGGATATCCCTGAAGCATTACACATGTATGATTTCCATCCGCCCCCGGATGCTCTCTCGGCATACGGACAAGCATTGGAAAAAATACAGCATCTGCCCCGTTTTCAGCTAATAGTTCAGCATGCCCGTGGACCAGCTTGGCAGGAAAACAGGCAGTATCGGACGGAACAAATTTAAGCCCTTTCTCAAAAATATCATAGCTTGATTTTTCAGATACTATTACCTCAAAACCAAGTGTTCTAAAAAGTGTTTTCCAGAAAGGCATGCTGCTCCAGAACTCAAGAACACCGGGTAAACCTATTACTGTTTTTTTATCCCCGGAAACTGCTGTGAAAGGATAATCCCTGAATATAAGCCTGTTGTGCAGCTTCATCATGTCAGGAATATTTTTCTGCTTTTTTGCCTTTTCCTTTCCAGCTTCCCCGGCCTTTCCGGGGGGGGCGGATTCATCTGTCTCTCCTCTTTCGCAGCGGTTTCCGGTAACATAACAGCTTCCGCTGGAAAAGGATATTATTGTCCTGCAGCAGTTGTTGGAGCATTTTGTACAGATTACGGAAGGCTTTTTTTCATACTCAAGGTGTTTTAAACCATCAA
>PWYM01000085.1 GCA_003567855.1 Gammaproteobacteria bacterium
ACCAAAGTCCGGGCCCCGGCCATTCGCAAGTAGGAATACAGGCGATGGAGCGGCTTGTGGTCTGCGGCACCGCCTGTCTCGTCCAAGTCGGCTTCGCTAAAGAAGGAGAGCTTGCCGACGTCGCATGGCTTGCACTTGACGCCTTTCTTGGTCTTGGAGAAAACGTGCGAAATGGCCATCTCCCCTCAATCTTTGAAGACCCCATAACACACGAAGCACAAGATCCCAAGCTTGTGCTTCGTCTCGAATCTGCCGGATGTTAAGGCTTACTGCTCGTCTGGTGGCGAGTCCGCCACCTGAACAACGTTCCCGCCCAAGGGGCAACCCAAGAGGCTCTTGTCGTTCCGTACTCGCTTGTTCGCTAGCAGTGACTTCTGAAGGCGCTCGCTGGCTGGCGGATTCTTCTTCGGGCCGATTGTGCGGACCGAATCGCGGTCTTCTTTCTGCCGTTTGGGGCCGGCCATAGTGCCTCCTTGTCTGAAGGTGAGGTTCTTGGCGACTCTGGGAGGCGAATCACACAGGAACCTTCAAGATTGGCCTCCGAATCCACAATATACTCCATGCAAACATCTGAAAGCAACAACAAGACCATTCCATTATCTCCCGCAGCCTTTCCCCGGCCTCCCTTCCGATGAAAATCTATGCCATACCCATTGGATCGTGCCCTTCGTATGGCACTTTCTTATCCTAATAACACAACATATCGTGTGAGTCAAGAGGAAACCAAGAAAGAGCAACAGGGGTGATAGAGGAAAGCCCTCGGCACCACCTTTGAACTTCTTTCGATCCAGCTCCGCACGAGCAAGCCCCCCCTCATTCCCCGAAGGGCAGCGGGGGGCAATTCCCGTTGCTGCGCTTTTTCGCCTTCGGCGCCTTTTTGAAGGTTGTGCTGGTCTGGCGAACGGGGGGCATGTCTATCCGCTTGCCTTCGAGCAGCTCGGCCACGGTGAGGATTCGACGGAGTCACCGGTTCCTCTCTTACCGGCTTACCCTGACCATGGCGCGCCGCCCGCTGCTTGGGTGCCAAGATTTGATTTTCACCTTGTTGGCCTTGCTCTTGCGATAATTCTTGTCTCGCGCCGCAGTTCTATCTTTCAGGCGGGGGCGGGATACTCGG
The DNA here is from genome assembly GCA_003567855.1 of Gammaproteobacteria bacterium. Lineage (GTDB taxonomy): Bacteria > Pseudomonadota > Gammaproteobacteria > Steroidobacterales > PWYM01 > PWYM01. Next base: position 1,118 of record PWYM01000085.1, read on the forward strand.
ATCGCGATAGATGGGGACATAGCGATCGCCAGAACGCGCAGGAAGACGCGTCCAGCTTCGCAGAGGAAAGAGGAAGCGCTTTGGTGTGCGAAGGACCGGGCAGGTGTCCCAGGGAGGAGCCGAAGCCGGGTGATGCTTGGTGGCGTCGATGGCGAAATCAACGATCTTCGAACGGTTGGCTGTTAGAATCTCGCTGATGGACGCCTCCACGAGCCATACCCTGTCAGGCATCTCCCCGTCGACTTGTTTCCATTCCGAGGAGCCCGGTTTCAACGCATCCACACTCGTCCAATGGTCCAGCAGCCTTTCTTTGCTCAAGAGGAGCATGCGGAAGACAGGGGCTCGGGCCGGTGGCCGAGCCCCCTCCACGCCACTTTCGTCTGCCGGGACTCTGCTGTCTAGAGCCTTCAGGAGTTCGGCCAGCCAGATGGAGCTTGTGTCCAGTTGCTCTTTCAAATTGCACAGAAGTTCTCTGGCTCGTTCCTTAGCGTCATCGGGTTCGTGCAAGACGCCGTGCGGCAAGACTGCGATAGCAATTCTCGCCCGCATCCTCTCCATTGTGGCGGTCTTTGTTTGGTCTCTAGCTGAGGGGCCACATGGTGTTTGATCGCTGTCCGCGCACTCGCAGCCTGCTGGCTCGAGGCAATGAACCGGAAGGTTCATGTACATGCCATAGTTGTCGTCGTGAATCAAGAAATGGTCCGTCCATTGCAGACTGTCAAGAATCGGGGCACCATCGTCAGCCAAGCGACCGTAGCCCAATGTGGCCTCTGGTATCCAAAGATCGCTGTTGAAGCTGTGCCCAATGACGGGGACCACATGGCCAGGCGCATCACTGCAACCGGGCTTCTCGAAGTCGAGCATCGAGGGGAAGCCAGATTCCAAGAACGGGTAGAGAAACTCTGAATAACGCCACTTGGAGCCTGTGCCAACCCGGCGATAGGAGGGGCGGAACCCGAAGCCTTTGAGGACATCTATGCAATCCTTCACCGACAGTGCGCCAATCTTGCCATTTGGGAGATTGCCGAACACACGACGCCCCCTCTCCATATCGGCGAGCCTATTGTTGATGTCATGGGACCGAACCAGATCATCAACAGGGTCCCGCATGTCGTTCAAGAGCGTAAGCAAGGCGACATGAGAACAGATGCTGGTGGCTCCGTCCTGCTGGGCATAATAGCTGCCTCGCACCCGAAACTCTCGCCCCTCACGCTCTGTGCCGACGAAACCTCGGTAAACCCTTGCGGAATGAAGGTAGCTATTGGTCACTGGCGTCTTTCTGAGCACTGCTTCCCATATCTGCAACGAATGGAGACTGGAAACCACGTCGTGGCCAGCCCTTATCTTCCTCAGTATGCAGTAACCCAGATAGTCTTCGTCGCACATGCTGCGAAGGTCTTCATAGCGGCTGAATTCGGTCCCGAAGAACGACAGGCGCACCCATTCGCTGGATGACACGTGCCTGCCAACCCTCTTGGAGAGCGCCGTGTCGTCATCGCGCATCGGGCCAAAAGGAATGAGCGCATCTTCGCGCACCAAAGTCCGGGCCCCGGCCATTCGCAAGTAGGAATACAGGCGATGGAGCGGCTTGTGGTCTGCGGCACCGCCTGTCTCGTCCAAGTCGGCTTCGCTAAAGAAGGAGAGCTTGCCGACGT
>PWYM01000169.1 GCA_003567855.1 Gammaproteobacteria bacterium
CGATCGCCGCCGCGCGATGCAATGACCTCCAGCGGCCACAACAGGTGTGGCCAGACCAAGGAGGACATGTCATGAACACGATGCACAAGACGATTCTGGCGACGACGGCGGCCACGATGATGGCGACCCTGGGTGCGGGACCGGTGCTCGCCGACGAGCAGCGGTCTTCGAACAAGTACGAGGCGACGGGTCTGGGCAGCGGCCTGGTCATCGGCGCGCTCGCCGGCGGTCCGTTCGGCGCGATCCTGGGCGGTGCCGCCGGCGCGCTGCTCGGTGACCGCATGGACCGCGATGGTGAGGAACGCCGTACGCTGCGCGCGCAGCTCGGCGAGGAGGCAGAGCAGAGCGCCGAACTGCGACAGCGCGTCGCGGTACTGAGCGACGACCTGGCCCATCGCGATGAGCTGATCGCCCGCCGCGACCACGTGATCGCAAACGTTTCGACGCAGCTCGAGCGCATCGGCGAAGTGCTCGAGTTCAGCGTGCTGTTCCGCACCGGTGCGTCGGAACTCGATGACGCCAGCGAGCAGCGCCTTGCCCGCCTGGGGCGCACGCTTGCCGACATGGACGGCATCGAGGTCTGGATCGAGGGCCATGCCGACCCGCGCGGCGACGAGACGCTGAACGACGCGCTCTCCACGGCGCGGGCCGACGCGGTGCGCGACGTGCTCGAGCGCAGCGGGATACGCGCCGGCAGCATCAGCACAGTCGCCCACGGCGCGCGCGCATCCGAGGCGCCGGAGGGTGACCTGGAAGCCTACGCGCTGGAGCGGCGTGTGGACATCCGGCTGATGCTCGACGAGGCGACGCTGCGGATGGCCGGTCAGCGCCCGTAACGGCGGGACCTGCGGTGACGGGCCCGGCGCACCGCGGGAGCGGGCGCCGGGCCGTTTGCCGTCTGCGCGGGCGCAGGCGCGCCTGCCCGAGGCCCTATAATGCAGACATGAATGCACTCGTGAATCGCCGCTGCCGGCCCTGTGAGGGGGGCGTTCCGCCGCTCGATGCGGCGGAGGCCCGCCGCCTGCATGCCGAGCTGGACGCGGGCTGGGAACTCGACGACGATGCAAAGCGCCTTTCGAGGCGCTTTGCGTTTCACGGGTTCAATCGTGCGCTGGGCTTTGCGAACGCGGTCGCATGGGTCGCGCAGGTCGAGGGACACCATCCGGAGCTGCGCGTGGGCTGGGGCTACTGTGAGGTCGAGTGGACCACGCATGCCATCGCCGGCCTGTCTGAAAACGACTTCATCTGCGCGGCGAAGACCGACGCGCTGTTCGACGACTAGCGCGCCGGCACGCGTAAATTCAATACAGCCGCCGCGGTGCGTTACCCGGCACGCGGCGGCTTCGGCGGCATTGGGATGAACGCCGACGTGCGCCTGACGTAGTCGGCGTAGCCGGGCTTGCTGGTCGACAGCGACTTCTCGAGCAGCGTCACCCCCGACACCCGCAGCAGCAGGAAGGTCATCAGCGCCGGCGCGATCACCGTCCACCATGCGCCGGCCTCGGCGGCGATCAGCCACAGGCCCCACCACAGGCACGCGTTGCCGAAATAGTTGGGGTGGCGGGTATAGCGCCACAGGCCGCGGTCCATGACCTGGCCCCGGTTTGCCGGGTCGGCCTTGAAGCGCCGAAGCTGCCAGTCGCCGATCGCCTCGAAGCCGAAGCCGATCAGCCACAGCGCGACACCGACCACGGCCAGCATTCCAAGCGCGGTGCCCGGCGCCAGGTACTGCCCGACCTGCACCGGCAGCGACACGCTCCACATCAGCACGCCCTGGAGCACGAACACGATCAGCAGGCTGCCGATCGTGAAATTGATGCCGCGGCCCTCGACGCGTTCCCGGATGCTCGCGTAGCGCGGGTCTTCACCGTGGCCGATATTGCGCACCGCAAGGAATAGCCCGAGGCGCAGTCCCCATGCGGCCGTGAGCCCCGCGAGCAGCCACTGGCGTGGCTCGCCGTCGCCGACGAGTGCAAGCGTAAGCAGCGCGACCACCGCGAAACCCGGGCCCCAGAAGATGTCGACGATGCTGACGTTGCGCAGCGGAATGCTCACGATCCACAGCAGCGCCATGCACGCCATCACGACGGCCAGGTTGATCAGCAGCAGGTTGCCTAACGACATCGGCACGGACTCCTCGGGAAAGCGGATACGGGATTACAACCGATACGGGCATCACGTTCGCCACACACCCTACAACAGATTCGCACTTCGACCGCACCGTGAAAAGGGCGCCGTCGCGGCGGGCGCTCGGGCGCTGATCCCCCGGGCAACGCCGGGGTGCATGATATGCTCGATCGCCCGGATGCATCGCGCATCCTGCATTGAACAAGTCCAGCTGCAAGGGGGGAGTCCCGCATGCGAAACGCTTACCTGTCGGTCGCCGCGTCGGGGGCGCTGGCGGCCGGAATGTGCCTCCCGATGGCACCGGTCGAATCCGCGTCGGCCGGCATCGACCTCGACACGCCCGAAGGCGCGGTCGCGGCGATGCGCCGCATCATGTGCTCGGAAAACGACAACGAGCCGACCACCTACTGGTGGAACGGTCACATGTTCTCGCGCGTGCCCGGCGAGCCGGACCGGCGCCTGTTCCGCGTCGAGGGCATGAACGTGCGCCAGTGCGTCACCGTCGAAGATCCCGACCGCGGCACCGGCTACCGCCTCGTCACGCGGGAAATCCTGCTCTACAAGGATCCCGACACCCACGAGGTGCTGTGGGAGTGGGATAACCCGTGGACCGGCGAGACGGTCGAGGTCATGCATATCGCGAACGACCCGGTCAACGGCCGCCCGACCTTTCCGTACGATGCCGACGGCAATCCGTCGGCGCGCTTCAACGCCGAGGTGCAGGGCAACAAGTGGTGGATGACGGTGACCGTGCCGCTGTTCTACGAAAACCCGCTCGGTGGCGACTACCAGGAGTGGGTCGGCAACAAGTACCAGGCGACCGAGATGTTCAACTTCATGGGGCGCGTCAGCGAACTCACCGCCGCCGACCGGCCCATCTACCACCCGCACGTGGGCTGGGTCCGCCAGTCCGACTGGCTTCCGTGGATGAAGATGCGCGGCCGCGCCGGTCTCGTGTACTTCCATACCGCGGGCCGCAAGCTCGAAAGCTTCGAAGACCTGTCGGACACGATGCGCGAAGCCATCGACGAGCACTGGCCGGAGTACACCGAACCGCCTCCGGGTGACGACGATCGGCCCAACGAGACGAGCTGGACGTACTTCAAGAAGATGGTCGACGCGCGGGACGAGTAAGCCTCATCCGCGGCGAAAAAAACAGGCGGCCCGAGGGCCGCCTGTTTTCGTTCCAGCGTGTACCGCCAGCGTCAGAAGTTCATCCGCACCGTCACGCCCCACGTACGGGGTTCGGCGAGGAAGGTGTTGAACGTCTGCGTGCCGGCGGCGACGTTGCCCTGCAGCGGAGCATTGAACGCGACCTGCTGGTAGTCCTTGTCGAACAGGTTGCGACCCCAGAGCTCGACGTGCCAGCGGTCATCCGCGGTACGCACGCCCATGCGCGCGTTCCACACCGTGACGCCGCCTTGTTCCTTCTGCGGCAGCAGGTCGGAACCCGAGTTGAGGTTGCCGGTGAACCGCATGTCGATCTGGAACAGCCCGTAGAGGTCATTGGTCAGCGGCCGGTCCAGCGTGCTGCTGAGCGACGCGGCCCACAGCGGTGCGTTGGTCAGGCGCTTGCCGGCGATCGGCACCACGCTGCCGGGCGGGCTCGTGGAGTTCGAGCCGTAGCGCGCATCGGCGTACACGACGCCGCCGCTGAACGTGAGCTCGTCGGTGACGAAGGCCTGGAAGTCGGCCTCGATGCCCTGCGTGCGTGCCTTCTCGACATTGCTGACGATGAAGTTGATGCCGGTGAAGGTGTTGAGCTGGAAGTCCTCGAACTCACTGTAGAACGCGGCGAGGTTCAGCGTCAGCAGGTTATCGAGCAGCTGGCTCTTGAGGCCGATCTCGTAGGCATCGACCGTTTCGGCACCGAACTCGAGGTCGTCAATGCCCGGCTGCGCACCCGTCAGCGGGTTGCCGAGGCCGGCGCGGTCGAGGTTGAAGCCACCGGCCTTGAAGCCGCGCCCCGCCGAGATGTAGCCGCTGACCTCATCGCTGAACATGTAGTTGAGGTTCACGGTGCCGGTCCATTCCTGGTCGACTCGGCGACCGGCGTAGGCGCCGTCGGTCAGCGGATTGAAGAACGGCAGGCAGACGAGCCCGACTGCCTCGCCGAGTGCGGCCGGGATCTGGCCGGTGAGCAGGCGCTGCACGCTGGACAGGCACGCCGGGTTCTGTGCACCGACCTCGACGTCGATGGTCTTGGTCTCCTCGGTGTAGCGCATGCCCACCGACAGGTCGAGGCGCTCGGTGAGCTCGATGGTGTTGTGCGTGAAGATCGCCCAGCTCTGCGCTTCCTGTTCGAAGATGTCGCCGGTGGAGCCGAACCCGTCCTGGAAGTTCTGGCCGGCCGGGATGCCGCTGATGAACGACAGCGCGCCCGGGATGCCGGTGGCCTGCGTGAGCAGCGCGTTCGCGAACGGCTCGAAATCGGCGCCAACCCGGATGCGGTCGTCGAGATCAAGGCTTTCGTCGGCGTAGAAGGCGCCGACCATCCAGTCGACTCGGCCCTGCTGGCCGGCGACGCGAAGCTCCTGGGTGAAGGTCTTGAAGCGTTGTGCGAACTCGCCGTTGTCCCGATAGAGAATATCGAGGTTGGTGTAGTCGACATCGTGTGAGCGGGTGTTCTTCCAGTCGCGGTAGGCGGTGATGGAAGTCACGCTCCAGTCGTCGAAGTCCCACTCGAGCTCGCCCGAGAGGCCCCATTCGTCCACGTCCTGCTGGTAGCCGCGGTCGTCGGTGACCGAAGCGACGCGATCGAAGGGGGCTGGCGGGCTGACCAGCTGCGCGCCGAGCTGCTGCAGCAGGAGTGAGGTGGGTCCCTCGACCAGCGTGGTCGCCGCGCAGCAGGTCTCCTCGCGCGTGGCGACGTCGCCGATCAACCGGGCGCTGAATACCTCGCCGGGCTCGATCAGCAGCTGGGCGCGTGCCTGCGCGCGGTCGCGGTCGTTGTAGTCCTGGCCGCTGACGATGTTTTCGACGAAGCCATCGCGGCGCAGCCAGCTGCCGTCAATGCGGAAGGCGACCGCGTCGTCGACTATGGGCGCGGTGATGCCAGCGGCGACGCGGCGGTAGTCCCAGTTGCCGGCGCTGAGGTTCACATAACCGCTGGTTTCGTATTGCGGCGCCTGCGTGATCACGTTGATCAGGCCGGCCGAGGCGTTCTTGCCGAACAGCGTGCCCTGCGGGCCGCGCAGCACCTCGATGCGCTCGATCTTGCCGAGGTCCGACAGCGCGACGCTGTTGCGGTTGCGGTAGACGCCGTCGATGAAGACCGCCACGGAGGATTCGAGGCCGGGGTTGTCGCCGGTGGTGCCGACGCCGCGGATGCGCGCAACCGCGCCCGCGGCTTCCGAGGCCGAACTCGTGAGCATCAGGCTGGGCGCGATCTGCATCAGATCCCGGATATCCTGGACGCCGGCGCGTTCGATCTGGTCACTGCTGAACGCCGACACGGCGATCGGGACTTCCTGCAGCGTCTGCTCGCGCTTCTGCGCGGTGACGATGATTTCCTCGATCGCCGCCCGCTGCTGTGCCTGCTGCGGCTCCTGGGCGATGGCCGAAGGGCCCGCGAGTATGGCCGCAACGGCCGCACTGACGCTCAGGCTGGTGGTTGTTCGTTTCACTTTGATTCCCCCGAATCGCGCAGATGACAACCGAGGTGTCGCAATGGTGCAACGATCCTCGGACCGATGACGCGAAACTACCGTAAGTCGCTGAAAGTGGCAATGGAACGTATCTCGCCGCGGAAGTCGCGGCGGCCGGTCCGGGGCGGAGTCGCCCCTGCTGACGCGCAGGGGCAACAGGCCCGGGTGGGTCGAACTACTGCTTGACGTAGCTGCCCGGGGCGTCCTCGATGACGTCGAACGGCCCGTTGGTCGGATGGCGGGCGGCGACCTGGCCCTCGAGCTGGGGTTCGGTCCACGCGTGCCAGTCGGGCCACCAGGAACCCTTGTGCTCCTGAGCGCCGGCCAGCCAGTGGTCGAGCTGGTCGGGGGCCTCGTCGTTGAGCCAGTGGCAGTACTTGTTCGCGGCCGGCGGGTTGATCACCCCGGCGATGTGGCCCGAGCCGGCGAGCGCGAAGCGCACGGGGCCGCTGTACAGCGCGGCCGCCTTGAACACGGAGGTGTAAGGGGCGATGTGATCGTCGCGACTGGCCTGCAGGTAGATCGGGATTTCGATGCGGCCGAGGTCGATGTCGACGCCATTGAGCTTCAGCCCGCCGGGTTGTGAAAGCCGGTTGTGCAGATACATCTCGCGCAGGTAGAACATGTGCAGCTCGCGCGGCATACGCGTGCTGTCGGCGTTCCAGTACAGCAGGTCGAACGGATACGGATCCTTGCCCATCAGGTAGTTGTTGATCACGAAGGTCCAGATCAGGTCGTTGGAGCGCAGCATGTTGAAGGAGGTGCTCATCGTCTGCGCCTCGAGGTAACCCTTCTCGGACATCATCCGGTCGAGGTTGTCGAGCTGTTGTTCGTCGATGAAGACTTCGAGGTCACCCGGGGCCGAGAAGTCGACCTGCGCGGCAAAGAAAGTCGCCATCTTGATGCGCTCGTCGCCCTTTGCGGCCATGTAGGCGAGCGCCGATGCGAGCAGTGTCCCGCCTATGCAGTAGCCGATCGCATTTACGCGGTCGTGCCCCGCCGCGCGCGTGACGGCGTCCACCGCCTCGAGGACGCCCTCGTTGAGGTAGTCCTCCCAGGTCTTCTGCGCGAGGCGCTCGTCGGGGTTGACCCAGGAGACCACGAATACCGAGTGGCCCTGGTCGAGCGCCCAGCGGATGAAGGAATTCTCGGGCTTCAGGTCGAGGATGTAGTACTTGTTGATCCACGGCGGGAAGATCAGCAGCGGGACACGGTGCTGGCGATCGGTGCGCGGTTCGTACTGGATCAGCTGGAAGATGTCTGTCTGGTAGACGATCTTTCCCGGCGTCGTGGCGACGTTGTGACCCACCTCGAAGGCGCTCTTGTCGGTCATCGCGATGTTGAGCTTGCCGGTCTCGAAGTCGAGGTCGTTGAGGAGGTTGCGCATGCCGCGCAGCAGATTGGCGCCGCGCGTTTGGGTCGTCTCGCGCAGCACCGCCGGGTTGGTCGGTACGAAGTTGGTCGGCGCGATCGCGTCGGTGAACTGGCGGGTGTAGAAGCGCACCTTCTTTGCGTGTGCCTCGTCGAGGTCTTCGACACTTTCGACCTGGCGGTTGATCCAGTTCGAGGTCAGCAGGTAGGACTGCTTGACGAAATCGAAGATCGGGTTCTGTTCCCAGTCCGGGTCACGAAAGCGGCGGTCACCGGGCTCGGGTTCCACCACCGGCTCCGCCGGGAGCCCCGCGGCCTTCTGTGCGAAGCTCTGGCACAGCCGGAAATAGTCGTGCGCGAGCTCCACCTGCGCGCTGGCGACCTTCGCGGGGTTTCGCATCATGTCGAGCGATACCGACATGAAGGCGTCGCCGAGGTTGAGCGGGTCAAGGTTCTGCGGCTGCATTGCGTCGACGAGCGCGCGCACGACCTGATGTCCCTGGGCCGGGGCCCGGATGAACAGTTCGGCGGGATCCATCGGCGAGTAGCGGGGTGTGTCCTTGCTCTTGTCCTGTGCCATCGTGCACCTTCGCTGGTTGATGTTCGTGTTGCGGTCTGGCCAGTCGTCTGTGCCTTCGACATACTGGCAGGCGGTCAATTTACAGGGAGTGCAATTCTGTCATGAGCCAGAGTGAACTGCGGGCCAGTCTCGAGGCCAGGGTCGGTGAAGTCATCCACCAGAGCGACTGGCTGGTCGTCGACCAGGCGCGGATCGACGCGTTTGCCGAAGCGACCGGTGACCACCAGTGGATCCACGTGGATGCCGAGCGCGCCGCGCGCGAGTCGCCGTATCGCAAGACCATCGCCCATGGGTATCTGACCCTGTCGCTTTATCCGCTGCTGCGCAACCTCGTCGACGAGGATAACCCCGCGTATCCCGGGGTGAAAAACGTCATCAATTACGGGCTCAACAAGCTGCGGTTCCCGAACGCGGTCCGCGTGGACTCGCGCATCCGGGGCAGTTTCAAGCTCGCCGATGTCAGCGAGATCTCCGGGGGGCTCCAGGTGACCGAAATCTTCGCGGTCGAGGTGGAGGGCGAGGAGAAACCCGCCTGTATCGCCGAGGCCATTATGCGGCTGTACTTCTGAATGTCTATTGCGGCGCATCACCCGGGCGCGCTTCCTGTGCTGGGTGGCGCCCGATCTGTGCCGGAGAGTCTTTATAAAATCTTTATATAACAGCAAGTTGAAATATCTCTCTCCGCATCGCAAAAAATGTTTTGCAATGCAAAAAGCCCGCTGTTATAGTGCGCTGCATCAAATGATCGGTTACCCCCCAGCCGGAGATTGCAGCCATGACCAATGACAACGTACAGACGATGATCGACGCCGCCCAGGAAGCCTTTGCGCCCGTGGGCAAGTACCAGGAATTCACCGCCAACGCCTTCGAGCGTGTTGCCCGCAAGCAGTGGGAACTCGCGCAGGCCTGTTTCGAGCTCGGGCTCGAGCAGATGCAGACGACTGCGAAGACGCGCGACATCCAGGGCCTCGTCAACGCCCAGCAGGAGCTTGCTTCGCGCTGGACCGACACGCTGACCCGCGGCTCGATGGAGCTGATGGAAATCGTCCGCGAGAACCAGTCCGAGGCGGTCGACCTCGCTTCGAAGCAGGCCAAGGACGGCGCCGCGAAGGCGACCAAGGCCACCGCTTCTGCCAAGAAGGCGGCCTGAGCAGCAGGCTGAGCTGGCCGGCACAGGCCCGGCCGCTCTCGCATCAGGGATGATGCACGGCCGCGCGACCCCCGGGTCGCGCGGCCTTTTCGTATCCAGCCGCCGCGGATCCCGCGGCCGGCACGCCTGGCAGTGGGTCCGCGGGCTTGGTCGCGCTCAGGGCGAGCTGCGATAATGGTCGCCCGACCACAGGATCCACCGATGCCCGAACGCCTGATCAAGAAATACGCCAATCGCCGGCTCTATGACCCGGCGAGCAGCCGGCACGTCACCCTCGACGACATCCGCCAGCTCATCATCGCCGGCGACAGCGTGCGCGTGGTGGACGAAAAGTCGGGTGACGACCTCACGCGCAGCATTCTGTTGCAGATTGTGTCCGAGCAGGAGCAGTCCGGGCGGCCCATTCTGACCCCCGCGCTGCTCACCCAGCTCATCCGCCTGTACGGCAACCCGCTGCAGGCGGCGATGGCGCGGTTCCTGGAAAGCAGCGCTGAGCAGTTCGCGACCCAGCAGCGCCAGTTCATAGACCGGCTGGGCGGCGCTGACAGCGACAGCGACTTCGCGCGCCTGGCGAAGAACAACCTCGACTCGTGGCTCGAGATGCAGGAATCCTTCCTTAACATGCTCAACAGCATGGCGCAGCCGCGGTCGAGCCGCGACAACGACAACAACCGCGGCTGATCGGCCGCGCGGCCGAGGAGCCCGCCATGGGTCGTACACTGCGCGTGCGCAACCCGCGCACCGGCGAACACGACTATGCCTTTGAAGCGGCGGACGCCACCCGTGTCGACGCGGCATGCGCGCAGCTGCGCGACGCGCAGCGCGCGTGGGCCGTGCGCGACTGGACTGAACGCCTCGACGTGCTGGTGGCATGGGCCGAGGCGATCGATCGTCACCAGCCCGCGCTTGCCGACGCGCTGTCGCGCGATACCGGCCGCTGGCTGCTCGCGGTCGCCGAAACCCGCGGCGTGCGGCCCACGCTGGAGCGGTGGCGGCGCTACGCGTCTGCGGTGCTCGTCGACAGCGAAGGGCGCTCCCAGGCGATGCCCGACGTGCGCTTTCGCCACCAGCAGGTGCCTTACCCGGTGGTCGGCGTCATCAGCCCGTGGAACTTCCCGCTGCTGCTGTCGCTGATTGATGCGCTGCCGGCGCTGATTGCCGGCTGCACGGTCGCGATCAAGCCCAGCGAGGTGACCCCGCGCTTCATCGAGCCGCTGCAGGCTGCGCTGGACGAAGTACCCGAACTCGCCGGCGCCGTCGCGCTGCTGCCTGGAGACGGCGAAACCGGCGCGGCACTGGTCGAGTCGGTGGACCTCGTGTGCTTCACCGGCAGTGTCGCGACCGGGCGGAAGGTTGGTGAAGCGTGCGCGCGCGCCTTCATCCCGGCTTTCCTCGAACTCGGCGGCAAGGACCCGGCAATCGTGCTGCCCGACGCCGATCCCCGCCATGCGGCCGAGGTGCTGCTGCGCGCCTCGGTGCTCGCCACCGGCCAGGCGTGCCAGTCGCTGGAACGTCTGTACGTGCCCGAGGCGATGCACGATACGTTCGTCGAACACCTCGTCGCCGCGGCCCGGCGCGTGACCCTCAGCCACCCGGACATCCACCACGGCATCCTCGGCCCGCTGATCTTCGAGCGCCAGGCCGGGATCATCGCCGGCCAGCTCGACGAGGCGCGTGCCCGCGGCGCGACGGTGCACTGCGGCGGCGAGATCGAGCGCCTCGGCGGTGGGCTGTGGATTCGCCCGACGGTGCTCACCGGCGTCGATCACGATATGAAGATCATGCGCGAGGAGACGTTCGGGCCGGTGATGCCGGTGATGGCCTACCGCGACATCGACGAGGCGGTCGCGCTCGCCAACGACAGCGACTTCGGGCTTTCGGCGGCGGTGATTGGCGCCGATGTGGCGGCTGCCGAGGCCGTCGCGCGGCGTATCGACGCCGGTGCCGTCAGCATCAACGACGGTGCGCTCACCGGCCAGATGTTCGAGGCCGAGAAGCACTCGTTCAAGCTGTCGGGGCTGGGCGGGTCGCGGATGGGGCCGGCCGGGATCACGCGCTTTTTCCGCAGGAAGGCACTGCTGGTCCAGCACGGTACGCCGGTCCTTATCGACGCCTTTGACGAGGGGCACGCCGCGGGCTGAACCCCGGCCCGCGGGTATTCTGCGTCAGCGACCGTGCCGCGCGGTTATCGCTCAGAACATTTCCGAGCTGCCCGGCGTGTGCGGCGCGTGCGGCGTGCCACGGCTGGGGATGTGGTCGCCGGTGATCATGTCCTCGTAGGCCTGGCCGGGGCCGACCATCGGGTAGACGCCCGCATCCGGGTCGATGATCACTTCAAGAAACGCCGGGCCGGGGAAGTCGATGAACTCGGCGATGACGGCATCGACGTCGGTCTTCTGGTCGAGCCTGCGCACCCACGGGAAACCGTCGGCCTCTGCGGCGCGCACGAAGTCCTTCTTGTGCAGCGACTTGTCGCTCGCCGACAGCCGGCCCTTGAAGTACAGCCGCTGCCACTGCTTGACCATGCCGTCGCCGAAGTTGTTGAGCACGACAACCTTCAGCGGCAGGTCGTAGGTGGTCACGGTCTCGAGTTCGCCAAGGTTCATCCGGATGCTCGCATCGCCGTCGATGTCGATGACGATCCGGTCGCGCCGCGCGAACTGCGCGCCGATCGCCGCCGGCAGGCCGAAGCCCATCGTCCCCATGCTGCCCGAGGTCAGCCACAGGCGCGGTTCGCGGAAATCGAAGTACTGCGCGGCCCACATCTGGTGCTGGCCGACGCCGGTGGAGATCACCGCGCGGCCGTCGGTGCGGCGGTTGATCGCCTCGATGATGTGCTGCGGCTGGATGAGCGCGCTGTCGCGGTCGTAATTGAAGCCGTGACGAACGCGCAGCGCGCGCACCTCGTCCAGCCAGGCCGAGCAGTCGACGCTGAAGCGCCGCTCACGCCCATGCGCGGTGAGCGTACGCAGCGCCTCGTCGAGCACGCCCACGTGATGCCAGTCGACGGACTTGACCTTGTGGATCTCGGACGGGTCTACGTCGAAGTGCGCGATTTTCTGCGCGCCGCGCGCGAACTTCGCCGGAACGCCGGCGACGCGGTCGTCGAAGCGTGACCCGACGGCGATCAGGAAGTCGCAGTCGTCGACCGCGTAGTTGGCATGTGCCGCGCCATGCATGCCGAGCATGTGCAGCGACAGGTCGTCGGTGGTGTCGACCGCGCCGATGCCCATCAGCGTGGTGACCACCGGGACGCGGAAGGTCCGCGAGAACTCGCGCAGCGCGTCGGCGGCATCGGCGTTGATGACGCCGCCGCCGGCGTAGATCAGCGGGCGCTGACTGTCGGCGAGCATGCGGAAGAAGACCTCGCACGCATCGCTGTCGAGCCGGTTGTCGCGCAGCTTGCGCAG
>PWYM01000277.1 GCA_003567855.1 Gammaproteobacteria bacterium
CTGCGCTGGCTGACCCGGCTGGCGGCGCGTGGCGACTGGGCGCGCTACCTCGAGGTACACGACGCGATCGGCGGCAGCGCCGCGCCGCGTCTCGCGTGCCTGGCCGCGCAGGCGCGGCTGCTCACCGACCGCATCGATGCCGACTGGTACGACGACGCGCTGGCGCTGTGGCACTCGGGCTACAGCCGCCCGGACGAGTGCGACCCTGTGTTCGATCACCTGCGCATGAGCGGCGCCCTCACCGCCGAGCACGTGCGCGCGCGGCTCGCGCTCGCGATCGACGCCCGGCAATTCGGCCTCGCGCGCTTCCTCGCACGCTCGCTCACGCCGGATGACCGCGCACGCATCGAATCCTGGCAGCGCATGGCCGACAACCCGGCCCGGGCGCTGGCTGGCTACCCCCGCGACAGTGACGACGCCGACGAGGCCGCGCGCGTGCGCTACGGGCTGCTCGTGCTCGGGTCCCGCGACCCCGAGCGGGCCTGGGCCCACTGGGAGCGGCTGCACGAAGCCTATGGGGCAAACGAGTCGCCGCTGGCCGAGGCCGGCAGGCGCGTCGCGATCGCCGCGGCCCGCCGCTACCGAACCGGCGCCGACGACATGCTCGCGACGATCTCGCCCAACGGCAGTGACCGCGACGTGCATACATGGCGCACCCGCGTCGCGCTGCGCGAGGGGAACTGGGCCCGGGCTCGCGAACTGCTGGGAGACGCTGCCGACGATCCGCGTGACCTGTTCTGGCTCGGTCGCGCGCTCGAGGCCGAGGGCGATACCGACGCGGCCGAACGCGCCTGGGCGCGGGCAGCCCGCTCGCGGGCCCTCTACGGCCAGCTCGCCGCCGAACGCATGGACGATGAGACACCCCGCAGTTTCGGCCACGTACCCACACCGCTGGACCCGCTGCTGCTCGCCGCACTCGAAGCGCGCCCCGACATCCTCGAGGCACGCGAACTGCACGCCACCGGTCTCGACAGCCGCGGCCGGGCGACCTGGGCGCAGGCCACGCGCGATCTCGAAGGCCCGGCGCTCGCGCAGGCCGCGCTGCTCGCCCACCGGTGGGGCTGGCATTCGCGGGCGATCGCGACCGCGGCCCGCGCCGGGCTCATGGACGATCTGGAGGTGCGTTATCCGCTGGCCTGGGAGACGCAGTTCCGCACGCAGTCGGAAGCGTTGCGCATTCCGGCGAGCTGGTCGCTCGGCGTCGCCAGGAACGAGAGCCTGTTCACACCCGACATCGCATCAGGCGCCGGTGCCGTCGGGCTGATGCAGCTGATGCCGGCCACCGGCCGGGAAGTCGCCGGCGAGATCGACCTGCCCTACCAGGGCCTGTCGACGCTGATCGACCCCGAGGCCAACCTGCGCCTGGGCACGCGCTACCTGCACAACATGCTGCAGCGCTTCGACGCCAACCTCGTCGTCGCCACGGCGGCCTATAACGCGGGTCCCGGCCGAGTCAGCCGCTGGCTCCCCGACGACGGCGAACTCGACGCCGACGTATGGATGGAAACCATCCCCATCGACGAAACGCGTGACTACGTGCAGCGCGTGCTTGCCAGCAAGGCGATCTTCCACTGGCGACAGACCGGCGAGTGGCTGCCGCCGTCGAGCATGCTGACGCCCGTAGGGAACGGCGCCCGACGCTGACGCGGCGGTTCCGTATAATTGCCGGCCGCATCGCGGCGCGCCCCACGCGCAACCCCTTCCAGACCCAGAGGCATCATGTCCAGACTGACGATCGGCATCTTCGGCGGCACCGGTTTCATCGGTACGCGGCTGTGCTCGCGGTTCGCCGCCGACGGCCATGACCTGCGCGTGCCCAGCCGCTACCGCGAGGGCGGCCGACACCTGCTCGTGCTGCCGTCGCTGCAGCTCATCCAGGCCGACACACATGACCCGGAGGCGCTTCCCGCGCTGGTCGAAGGCTGCGACGTCGTGATCAACCTCGTCGGCATCCTCAACGAGCGGGGCCGCCGCGGTGACGGCTTCCGCGCGGCGCATACCACGTTCACGCGCAACGTCGTGCGCGCGTGCCGCCAGGCCGGCGTGCCGCGACTGCTGCAGATGAGCGCACTGAAAGCCAATGCCCAGCGCGGACCGAGCCACTACCTGCGCACCAAGGGCGAGGCCGAACAGGTGATACGCGACGAGGCCGGCGACGCGCTCGCGTGGACCATCTTCCAGCCGTCGGTCGTGTTCGGCCCGGAGGACTCGTTCGTAAACCGTTTTGCCGGCCTGCTGCGCTGGCTGCCGGTCCTGCCGCTGGCACGGCCGGAGGCACGGTTCGCACCGGTCTTCGTCGAGGACGTGGTCGAGGCATTCGTGCGCAGCCTGCGCGACCCCGCCACGCACGGGCGCACCTACCAGCTGTGCGGCCCCGAACAGTACACGCTGCGCGAGATCGTCACCTTCATAGCTGCCACGGCGCGGCGCCGACGCCTGGTCATCGGGCTGCCCGACTGGCTGTCGCGCCTGCAGGCCGCGGTCATGGACTTCGTGCCCGGCAAGCCGTTCTCGACCGACAACTACCTGTCGCTGACCGTGGCCAGCACCTGCACCGAGGACGGCCTCGAGGCGCTGGGCATCGCGCCGCGCTCGATGCAGGTGGTCGTGCCGTCCTACCTCGCCAGCCAGGACCGGCGGGCGTACCTGTCAATCCTCCGCAAGGGCGCGGGCCGGCGCCCCTGACCGGGCGCTGCCGTCGCGTTCGGCGGCAAGCGCGTGCAGGCGGGCGTGGCGTTCCCCGACCGGTTTGTCAGCGAGTTCGCGGGCGGCCTCGTGGAAGTGCACGATGTCGCCACTGCGCGCGAGCAGCGCCTCGAAACCCGGCACCAGGTCGCGGTAGGTCGCCACGGCGAGCAGGTGGGAGTTGTTCAGCGGGCGGTTGAACCACCCGTCGAAGTGCGGGCCGTCATCCCACCCGGCCCGGACGCGCACGTAGTCGTCCCGCATCTGCGCAAAGGCCTCGGCCTTGCGCGCGCGCATCTGCGCCGGCGGCAGCGACGACGCGTACAGCGCCTCGAGCCGCTCGCGCTGCGCGCGGATCAGGTCGGTCAGCGCCTCCTGGCGTGACAGCAGCTGCTCATACGCGGTGAGTGCGGCGGTGTCGCCCCTCGATGCGAGCCACCGGCGCGTGCCGTGCTGTTCCACGGCGACCGCGTACGCCTCGTTGAAGCTCGCGTCGTCGGCCACGTAGAGCTGCTGATGCGCGAGTTCGTGGAAGATCACCGCGGCCGTGGCGGTCACACCGCGGTCGAGCATCGTATTGAGCACCGGGTCATTGAAGCGGCCCAGCGTCGAATAGGCGGTGACGCCGCCCACGTGGGTGTCGTAGCCGCGCGCGAGCAGCGCGCCGGCCTTGGTGTCGGCGCGCTCGCGGCTGAAGTAGCCGCGGTACGGCACGCAGCCGGCGACCGGGAAACACCACTGCCGCGGCTCGAGCGAGAACTCCGGCACCGCGACCACGTTGTAGACGACCGCTGAACGCTGCAGGTCGGCGTAACGCGTGTAGCTCGCGTTGTCGGGCAGGCCAAGTTCGTCGACGGCGAAGCGCCGGACCTCGCGCACCGTGCGCAGGCGCTCGGCCAGCGCCTCGTCGGTGCCCGGCGCCTCCAGCAGGCGGTCGATCGGCTGCGCGCGACGCATCACGTCGAGGTGCCCGCTGGCCGCCTGCCAGTAATAGCCGAGCGCGCAGCCCTGCAGCAGCAGAACGAGCACGGCGAGCAGCGCGGCGCGCGACCCGCGCGCAACCGCGCTCGTGGGGTCGGCGGCGACGCTCTGCGATAATGACGGCATGGACATCTACCTGGTCGGTGGTGCGGTACGTGACCGCCTGCTCGGACTCACGCCGCGCGAACGCGACTGGGTCGTCGTCGACGGCGACGCCGAGGATCTGCTCGCGCGCGGCTTCCGCCGCGTCGGGCGCGACTTCCCGGTCTTCCTGCACCCGCAGTCCGGTGAAGAGTATGCGCTCGCGCGCCGTGAGCGAAAGACCGCGCCCGGCTACCACGGGTTCAGTTTCGACACCGACCGCTCGGTGACGCTTGCCGAGGATCTCGCGCGCCGCGACCTGACGATCAACGCGATGGCAATGACCGAGGCCGGCGAGCTCGTGGACCCGCACGGCGGTCGCGCCGACCTCGAGGCCCGGCTGCTGCGCCACGTGTCCCCGGCGTTCGTCGAGGATCCGGTGCGCATCCTGCGCGTCGCGCGTTTTCGCGCACGCCTCGGCGCGCTTGGCTTCGAGATCGCCGACGAGACGATGGCGCTGATGCGGCGTATGGTCGACGACGGCGAGGCCGACGCGCTGGTCGCCGAGCGCGTGTGGCAGGAAACGTCGCGCGCGCTCGAAGAACCCGAACCCCACGCGTACTTCCAGGTGCTGCGCGACTGCGGGGCTCTGGCGCGCGTGTTTCCCGAGATCGACGCACTCTACGGCGTACCGCAGCCGGCGCGGTGGCATCCGGAAATCGACACCGGCGTGCACACGCTGATGGTGCTCGAACAGGCGGCGCGGCTGTCACCGAGCGCCGAGGTGCGCTTTGCGGCACTCACGCACGACCTCGGCAAGGCCGCGACCCCGCCCGAGCTGTGGCCGAGCCACCGCGGCCACGAAGAACACAGCGTGAGGCTCGTGCACACGCTGTGTGACCGCCTGCGGGTTCCGAACCGCCATCGCGACCTCGCGGTGCACGTCGCGCGCCATCACGGCCACGTACACCGGGCAATGGAGCTTCGTCCCGCGACGATGCTGCGCGTGATCCGCGACGTCGGCGGTCTGCGCCGGCCCGAGAAGCTCGACGCTTTCCTGCTCGCCTGCGAGGCCGACGCGCGCGGTCGCACCGGCATGGAAGACGATCCGTACCCGCAGGCCGAGCGCTTTCTCCGCGCGGCGGAAGTCGCACGCGCGGTCAACACCGCGCCGCTGCGCGAGCGCGGTTACGAGGGTGCAGCGCTCGGCAAGGCGATCGAACAGGCCCAGGTCCGTGCGATCACCGCCGCGCTCGCGACACTCGACGCGGGCGAGGACACCGACGGCAGCTAGAGCCGGTCGCGAAGGTCGCGCAGGCCGAAACCCGCCGGCACGGGATCGACGCCGCGTGACAGCGCCATCACGCGGAAACGCTCACCCATCTCGCCGGGCATCGTCAGCATCCGCAGCTCGCGCGCGCGCTCGGCCTCGGCGCGGGCATCGACCGCCGGCGCCGCGACGACTTCGAGTACGCCGCTGTCGAGCAGCCAGTGGGCCTGCGTTGCAAAGCCCGCCACCTCCCAGCCGGCGGCGACAGCCGCCTCGGCGACGGTCGTGAAGTCGACCCACGCCGTGATGTCCTGCAGGCCCGGCACCAGGAACGGGTCCGAGTGCGCGTGATGGCGGTAGTGACAGCGCAGCGTCCCCCCGGAACGCTCCGGCGCGTAATACTCGCGGCGCGGCAGGCCGTAGTCGACGAACAGCGCGACGCCGCTGTCGAACAGCTCCAGTGCGCTTGCAACCCATGCCGGCATGAGCGCGCACAGTTCCGACTCGTAGCCGGTAGGCAGCGCGGCGAGTTCCGGTCCGAGGCGCGACTCGACCTCGCGGGCCAGTGCGGCGTCTGCGTCACCGATGCGCCACGCGAAACTGTCGCCGTCGCGCACCACGCCAAGCGGGCGCACGCCGTCAGCCTCGACCCTGAAGCGCCGCACCGGCAGTGCGTCGAGCACCTCGTTCGCGATCACGATGCCGACGGGCGCCGCCGGCGGCAGACGGTCAAGCCAGCGCACGCGCGACGCGTGGTCGCCGGGCAGCGCGGCGATGCGCGTCTGCTGGCGGGCCTTCAGCGCCGCGCTGGTCTCGAGGATCGCGTAGTCGGGGACAGCGAAGCCCAGAGCGGCGAGCGCCGGCAGCAGCTCGGCGGCGAGCGCGCCGGTGCCGGCGCCGAACTCGACAATGCCTGCATCGGGGTGCTCTGCGAGCACCGGCGCGAGCGAGCGCGCAAGCGACTGCGCGAACAGCGGACCGAGCTCAGGCGCGGTCACGAAGTCGCCGCCGGCCCCGAGCTTGGTCGCGCCGGCGCTGTAGTACCCGAGCCCCGGCGCGTACAGCGCGAGCGACATGAAACGTTCGAAGTCGAGCCACCCGCCGGCGTCGGCGATCGCCGCGTGCAGGTGTGCACGGACGCGCTCACCGTGCTCGCGCGCCTCGCCCGCGGGTGCCGGCAGAGAAGCACTCACGGGCATTGACCGGTCTGTCCGTCCATGGGCGTTAGTGTAACCTTGTGCCTGGCCAAGGCAGGCTGCCGGAGAAACACCAACAATGAGCACCCCATCGGACGGTGAACATGCACTCGAGGGTCACTGGGCGCTGATCACGGGCGCCGGGCGTCGCATAGGCGCGGTCGTTGCCGACACGCTGCACGCGGCGGGCGCGAACATCGCGATCCATTACCGCAGCTCCGACGAGGACGCGCGCGCGCTGCAGTCGCAGCTCGAAGCACGCCGCGCCGACTCGACGCTGCTGCTGCAGGGCGACGTGCTCGACACCCCGGCGCTGCCGGGCCTCGTCGAGCGTCTCATCGCACACAGCGGCCGGCTCGACATCCTCGTCAACAACGCCTCGAGCTTCTACCCGACGCCGCTCGGCCACGTCACCGAGGCTGACTGGGACGACCTCATCGGCAGCAATCTGAAGGCACCGCTGTTTCTGAGCCAGGCGGCGCTTCCGCACCTGCGCGACAGCAAGGGCCTGATCGTCAACATGGTCGACATTCACGCACAGCGCCCGCTGCGCGACCATGCCGTCTACGGGCCGGCGAAGGCGGGCCTGGTGATGCTCACGCGCCAGCTCGCGCGCGACCTCGGCCCCGAAGTGCGCGTCAACGGCGTCGCGCCCGGCGCGATACTCTGGCCGGAGGAAGGCATGAGCGATGCGGTGAAGGCGAGCATCATCCGCCAGGTGCCGCTCAAGCGCGTCGGCGACCCGATGGACATCGCGCGCACGATCCTGTTCCTCGCCAAGGACGCGCCCTACATCACCGGGCAGATCATCGCCGTCGACGGCGGCCGCAGCACAGGCTGGTAACGCCCCCGCCTCAGTGCACGCCGAGGTAACGTGGCGCGTGCCCCGCGGGCGCGTCGGGCCTGACGCGTGCGGGCATCACCGCCGGCGCCGGCGACGGGCCCACCGCGCAGTCGCCGTTGCGCGCGTAGTTCAGCGCGGCCTCGAGCATCGACTCCTGCTCGTCGCCGAGTGGCCGTGACAGGTCGTCGTCGACCGCGCAGCCGGTCGTGACCGGCAGCCCGTCGAAGAAGTCACCCTCGCCCAGCGCGTTGACGAACTGGAACGTCACCGGGCGCAGCCTGAGATCGCACGCGTCGAGGTCGAACGCACTCTGCCCGACCGGCTTGCCGAAGGTCGGGCTGCCGACGACCTCGGTCTGCACGTGCGGGCCGAGACTGTTGATCACGAGTTCACTCGCCGATGCGGTGCCGGACGTGGTGATGAAGATCACCAGCGCCGGGTTGATCGACAGGTTCGGGATCGGCGTGAAGGGCACGTCCTCGTCATTGTTGCTGCGGGCATCGTTGAAGCGCACGCCGTAAAGCACCTCGTCTGCTGCCGGCACGCCGGCGATCAGGTTCGCGAGTTCCTCGGCGACACGCAGCAGGCCGCCGCCGTTGAAACGCAGGTCGACGATCAGGGTAGCGACGTTGGCGGCGACGAAGTCGGCAAATGCGTCGTCGAGCGTCGCACCGCTGCCCGGCTGACCCTCGATCGCGGTGCCGATGAAGCTGCGGAAGTCGAGGTAGCCGATTGCACCGGCGCTGGCATCGAACACGGTGTGCAGCGGCACCGGCACCGTCTGCACCACGTCCTTGGTCACGGTGACCGAGTACGGGTCGAAGCCCTCGCCGACCAGCCGTTCATTGTCGAAATCGACCGACGCGTCGAGCTCGACGGCCGACAGCAGCTGCGAGAGCTCCGACGCGGAATTCACGGGCTGGCCGTCGACGGCGACGATGCGGTCGCCGCGCCTGAAGGTGGCCGCATCGGCCGGACTGTTCGGGATCACCTGCGTGATCCGCAGCGTGCCGTCGAGCACCCGGAAGCCGAACCCGAAGCCCGGGAAGCGTCCCTCGCCGAAGAAGGCGTCGTCCTGCGTGATCGTCGTCAGGTTGCTGAAGTTGCGGTCGAGCCCCGCATCGCGCGCGGGGGTGATCAGCAGGTCAAGGAGCGCCTCCGGGGTGGTCGCGCTGTTCGGCCCGACGTTGCCGGGGAGCTGCGCCTGGAACAGGTACCAGTCCTGCATCGTGTCGAACACAAAACCGCGCTGGTTGGCAGGGCTGCAGACACCGCCGCCGATATTGCCGACACCGTCGCTGAGGCCACCACCGCCACCACCGCCGCAGGCGACGCAAAGCCACGCTGCGGACACGACCAGCCCAATCGCCCGCATGCCTGTCCTCCGTAATCGTTCGCGCCGAGGCAACCCGCCCCTAGAGTGTGCCCAGATCTTCCGGTACCGGCCAGTCACTCGGCCGGCGCGCCCAGGCGTCGGCCATGCTTTCGCCCGTGACGGGGTGACGCAGCGCCGGCGCCAGCGCCGCGAGCGGCGCGAGCACGTGGGGGGCGCCGAGCACGTCGGGGTGCGGCAGCGAAGGCGGCCCCGCACCGACCCGGTCGCCGTACAGCAGCAGGTCGATGTCCAGCGCCACCTCGCCGGAGCCGTCGCGCAAGCGGCCCGCCGCCGCCTCAAGCGCACGGAAACGCCCGCGGAGTTCATCCGGCGCCAGCGCGGTGTCGAACGCGACGACCGCGTTCAGATAGGGTGCGCCGCGCCCGTTGCGGTCGGCGCTTCGATACGCGCTGGAACAGCGCAGTTCGGCAAATTCGGCGCGCAGCGCATCGCGTGCCGCGGCAAGGCGGGCGCGCGCATCCGGCGCATTGGAACCGAGTGCCGCGCAGACCCGCACCATCGGGCAGGGTCAGTCCGACCCGGCGCGACGCTCGATCGTGACACCGACCTCGCGCGCGCCACGCACGGCGCCGGGTTTCGCGACCGTCAGCGACAGCCACGGCACCGGGAACTCGTCGAGTATCAGCGTCGCGACGTGCTCGGCGAGCGTTTCGACGAGCTGGAACTGCGACGCCTCGACGAAGGCCTTCAGCCGCTCGGCGACGCTGTGGTAGTTGACCGTGTCCTCGATCGCGTCGCTCGCCGAGGCGGCGCGCACGTCGACCGCCATCTCGATATCGATGACCACCGGCTGGCGGATGCGCCGCTCCCACGCCCAGATGCCGATCACGGCCTCGAGCTGCAATGCGCGGATGAAGACCCTGTCCATCAGTCCCTTGATGCTCCATGCGGGTGCCGGCGCCGAATACGCGCGGCAGCGGTGACGCCGGGCATGATAGCAGTCGACCTCCAGCGTCAGGCAGCGGGCAGCGTATCGAGCGGCCAGCGCGGGCGGGCGACGATCGGCGGCAGACCGCCTTCGGCCTGGTGCAGGCGGCGCACACCGGCGTACGCGATCATCGCACCGTTGTCGGTACAGAACTCCAGCCGCGGAAAGTGCGCCTGCCCGCCGCGCGCGGCGAGCGCCGCCTGCAGCCGCGCACGCAGCGCGCGGTTGGCGCCGACGCCGCCGGCGACGACCAGCGTCGCGAGTCCACAGTGGTCGAGCGCCGCGACGCTGCGCCCGACCAGCGTGTCGACGACGGCGGCCTGGAATGACGCGGCGATATCGGCGGCGTCCGAGGGCGACAGCGCGCCCTCCCGATCGCGACGACGATCCACCGCAAGCCGCACCGCGGTCTTCAGGCCGCTGAAGCTGAAGTCCAGCCCCGGCCGGTTGAGCATCGGGCGGGGCAGCGCGACCGCCTCGGGGTTGCCGCTTTCGGCCAGCCGCGCGAGCGCCGGACCCCCGGGATAGCCGAGCCCGAGCAGCGACGCGGTCTTGTCGAAGGCCTCGCCGGCCGCGTCGTCGAGCGTATTGCCGAGCGTGTCGTAGACCCCCACGCCGTCGACCCTGACGAGCATCGTGTGTCCGCCCGACACCAGCAGCGCGACGAACGGCATCGCCGGCGGGTCGGGCTCCAGCAGAGGCGCGAGCAGGTGGCCCTCCATGTGATGGACAGGCAGCGCGGGTACACCCCACGCGTACGCGAGCCCGGCGGCCACCGTCGCGCCGACCATCAGTGCTCCGGCCAGCCCGGGGCCGGCGGTGTAGGCGATCGCACGCACGTCGCCGGGCGCGACGCCGGCCCGGGCGAGCACATCGCGCACCAGCGGCAGCAGGCGGCGCACGTGGTCGCGCGAGGCGATCTCGGGCACCACGCCCCCGTAGGCGGCATGCAGGTCGACCTGGCTGTACAGCGCATGGGCGAGCAACCGCCCGTCGAGCGCACAGGCGGCCACGCCAGTTTCGTCGCAGCTCGTCTCGATGCCGAGCACGACGCCCGGGCCCGCTGGGGACTGGTCCATGGGTTCGGTCCTGGGGGAAACTTTTGCAATTCTACAGCCGCCCCCTTAATATGCCCTGCTCTTTTACGCAAGCCTACTCGAGGTCACGATGCCACAAGTTCGCATCAAGGAAAGCGAGCATTTCGATACTGCGCTCCGGCGGTTCAAGCGCGCCTGCGAAAAGGCCGGCGTGCTCACCGAACTTCGCCGTCGCGAGTTCTACGAGAAGCCGACCCAGGAAAGAAAGCGCAAGCGCGCGGCGGCGGTCAAGCGCCACCTCAAGCGTCTTTCGCGCGAAAACAACCGCCACCGGCGGTTGTACTGACCCCCGGCGGATTCCTGCGCGCATGTCCCTGAAGACCCGTCTGCAGGAGGACATGAAAACTGCGATGCGAGCCCGCGACACCGCGCGGCTCGGGGTCGTACGCATGGCGCTCGCCGCGATCCAGCAGCGCGAGGTCGACGAGCGCGCCGCGCTCTCCGAAGCCGACCTGCTGTCGCTGCTCGAGAAGATGATCAAGCAGCGCCGCGAGTCGGCAGAGCAGTACCAGGCCGGCGGAAGGCCGGAACTGGCCGACAAGGAGCTCGCCGAAGCCGACCTGCTGTCGGCCTATCTGCCCAAGCCCCTCGACGAACACGAACTCGCGTCGCTGATCGACGCTGCAATCAGCGAAACCGGCGCCAGCGGCATGCGCGACATGGGTCGCGTCATGGGGCTGCTCAAATCGCGCGCTGCCGGGCGCGCCGACATGTCCGCGCTCAGCGCACAGGTCAAGGCCCGCCTCTCGGGCTGAACCTCTGCCGCTCGCGCGCCGCAGGCTGACGATGAGCGGACGCATCCCCCAGGATTTCATCGACGAGCTGCTGGCCCGCAGCGACATCGTCGAGGTCGTCGGCGGCCGCGTGAACCTGCGCAAGGCCGGCCGCGAGTACAAGGGCCTGTGCCCGTTCCACAGCGAGAAAACACCCTCGTTCACGGTGGTGCCCGACAAGGGCTTCTACCACTGCTTCGGCTGCGGCGCGCACGGCACCGCGCTCGGGTTCCTGATGGAGCACGACCGGCTGGAGTTTCCGGAGGCCGTAGAGGAACTCGCCCACACCGCCGGCCTGGACGTGCCCCGCGAGGCGCAGCCACAGGGCGGCGAACGTCGCGACCTGCACGGGCTGATGCAGCGTGCCGAGCGCATGTACCAGACCGCGCTGCGTGAGTCGTCGCCGGCTGTCGACTATCTCAAGGGACGCGGCATAGACGGCCAGACCGCGCAGCGCTATGGCATCGGGTACGCGCCGGCCGGCTGGGACTTCCTGCATTCGCGGCTCGGCGGCTCGACCGAAGCCGACCGCGCGCTGCTCGACACCGGGCTGCTGATCGAGAACGAGCAGGGCCGCCGCTACGACCGGTTCCGCGACCGCATCATGTTCCCGATCCGCGATTCACGCGGCCGGACCGTCGGTTTCGGTGGCCGCGTGCTCGGCGATGGCGAGCCGAAGTACCTGAACTCGCCCGAGACCGTGCTGTTTCACAAGGGGCGCGAACTCTACGGGCTGCACGAGGCGCGTCGCTCGGTCCGCGACCTGCAGCGACTGGTCGTCGTCGAGGGCTACATGGACGTCGTCGGCCTCGCCCGACATGGTATCGGCTACGCGGTCGCCACCCTCGGCACCGCGACGACC
>PWYM01000157.1 GCA_003567855.1 Gammaproteobacteria bacterium
GCACGATGAACGTCGTCCTCTACGTCAACAGCTTCCTGCCGTCGCTCGGCGGGCGCGAGTTCGTCGTGCACTACCTCGCCGCCGAACTGCAGGCGCTGGGCCACGGCGTGCGCGTGGTCGGTCCGGCAGGCTTCTGGCGACATCGCAACGTGCGCCCGCACTACCCGCTGCACCGCTGGCCGACGCTGCGCGGGCTGTTCCCCGAGCAGGTGGCACGCACCAGTCTGCGGCTGGACATGGCGCTGTGGGACGGCGACGTGATTCACGCCCACAGCACCTACCCGTGCGGCTGGAACGCGCTGCGCGTGCGCGGCGCCCGTGGCACACCGGTCGTGATCACCCCCCACGGCAACGACATCAACCGGATCCCCGAGATCGGCCACGGCCTGCGCCTCGACCCCGAGCTCGACCGCAAGATCACGCTGGCGCTGCGCAGCGCCGAGCGCGTCACCGCGATCAGCACCCACATCCGCACCGCGATCCTCGACACCGGCGTCGACCGCGCGCGCGTGCCGCTAATTCCTAACGGGGTGGACGCCGGCCGCTTCCTGCGCGCACCCGACCCGCGCGTATTCGACTGGCTCGGCGTGCCGGATGACTCGCGGCTGCTCGTCAGCATCGGACGCTACAAGCCGCGCAAGGGCCAGGATCACCTCGTGCGCGCAATGCCGGCAATCGTCAAGGCCGAGCCGCGTGCTCGCCTCGTGCTCGTCGGTGAAGGCACCGAGGCGCTGCGTCCGCTGATCGACTCGCTCGCGATGCAGGACACCGTCGTGCTGACCGGCGGGCTCCCGCCGCCCACGCAGGTGCTGCTACGCGATTCGACGACGCCCGGCGCCGGCGACGGCGCCCCGCCCGAGGATCCGCTCGCCGCTCTCCTGTGCAGCGCGGCGCTCTACCTGTCGGCCGGGATCGACAGCAACGCCGAGGGGCTGTCGCTGGCGGTGCTCGAGGCGATGGCCGCCGGGCTGCCGGTGATCGCGACCTCGATTTCGGGCAACACCGACGTGGTCTGCGACGGGCGCAACGGCCTGCTCGTACCACCCGCCGACCCCGTCGCGATGGCGCGCACCGTCATCGAGGCGCTGGCCCGGCCCGAGCTGCTCGCCCGGATGCGCGCCGGCGCGCACTCCACCGCGTCGGGTTTTACGTGGCGCGCGGTCGCCGAACGCTACCTCGTCGTCTACCAGGAGGCGCTCGACCTGCGTCGGGCGGCCGCCTGATGCACGCCGGCGATTTCCCCACGCGCGTCACCCGCGACGAAGCGGCTCCCCAGGCCGTCGCGCCGCTGCCGGTCGCGGTGCGCACCTGGGCGCAGTTCGACCGCCATGTGCATCGCAGCGGCCGGCCGCTGCTGGCACGCCTCGACGCGTTCGCCGACAGCGTGCTCGTGGCAGGCTGCCAGCGTTCGGGCACGACCGCGCTGTCGCGGCTGATCACCGCGACCGCCGGGATGGTCGACTTCCAGTTCGGGCACGATGAGGAGCTCGACGCAGCGCTGATCCTGTCCGGCGCGGTCGAACACCACCCCGCCGGACGCTACTGCTTCCAGACGACCTATCTCAACGATCACTGGCCCGAGTACCTCGAACACGACGACTACCGGCTGCTGTGGGTGCTGCGCAACCCGGCGTCGGTGGTGCTGTCGATGCTGACGAACTGGCGGCGCGGCGCGCTGCGCCGGCTGTTCCGCCATACCGGTTCCAAACGCCTCGAGGCCGCCGGCCTGCGCCGCTACCAGCGCTTCGGCGCGCTCGGCGTGCCCAGGCTGCGCATGGCGTGCCTGAGCTACGCCGCCAAGACCGCGCAGGTGCTGGAACTGCACCGTCGACTGCCCGCCGGCCGGCTGCTGGTACTGGACTATGACCGCCTGATCGTCGAACGCGACACGCAGCTGCCGCAGGTGTACGCGTTCATCGGCGCGCCGTGGCGCGACGACTTTGGTGCGGCGCTACATGCCGGCAGCCTCGCCAAGGCCGACCGCTTCCACGAGCAGCACCGTGCGTTGCTCGACACCGAATGCATGCCCGTCTACGAAGAGGCACGCGCACTTGCACTGCGCTGACCACAGTGTCGAACGCCGGCCGCTTCGCATCCTGCTGGTCACGTCGGACAAGTTTCCGCCGTTCCGCCCGGCCGCACGGCTGCTGTTCGGCCGCGAACTCGCCGCGCGCGGCCACGTCGTCGACTGGCTGGTGCAGGCCGAGCGCGAATCGGATTACCCCGCCGATGCACCCGGCGCCGACGGCGCGCACGACTATGCCGGCGGCCGCGCGTGGATCGCGCACACCGACGACGGGCACAGCCGGCTGCGGCGGCTGCGCAAGTACTGGCTGGACTTTCGCAACGACCTGCGGCTGTTCGGGTGCGTGCGCCGCGGCGGCTACGACGTCGTGCAGGTCAAGGACAAGTACCTCGCCGCACTGCTGGCGGTGATCGCGTGCCGTCGCCACCGCGTGCCGCTGAGCTACTGGCTCGCGTACCCGCACGGCGAGGCCTCGCTGTACGAGGCGCGCCACGGCATCGCGCGCTACCGCGGCTTCTACTTCGTCCGCGGCCTGTTCATGCGCCTCGTGCTCTATCGTATCGTGCTGCCGGCCAGTCGCCTGGTCTTCGTGCAGAGCGAACAGATGCGCGACGACATCGCCGCCGAGGGCATCCCGGCGGCGAAGATGACGCCGGTGCCGGGTGCGCTGGACCC
>PWYM01000244.1 GCA_003567855.1 Gammaproteobacteria bacterium
CGAGGTGGCATAGCACGAACTTCACTTCGGGGAAGTCCACCGCGACGTCGTCGACGAGCAGCGGGTGCGCCTGGCGCACCTTGGCCTGCTTGGCGTAGGTGTCGCCGGTGTGGATCATCACCGGCACGTCGTACTTCTCGGCAATCTGGAACACCGCCTGCAGCGACGCGTCGTTGATCGCGTAGTCCTCGTAGCCGGGGTAGAGCTTGATGCCCTGCACCAGCCCGTCGCGGATGCGCTCCTCCATCCGGAACAGGTCGGTGCGCTGGCCTTTGCCGCGCCAGCGCAACCCCTCGACGATGCTGATCCGCGGGTCGTCGCCAAGCAGCTCGATGACCTCGTCGACGTGCGGCCGCTGCGGCGACACCTGGTAGGACGTAAGCACCACGGCATGGTCGACGCCGACGCGGGCCATGTCGGCGAACAGTTCACCGGCGGTCTCGCTCGCGGGCTTGGTGACGTTCGGGTCGTAGTTGTTGATGTGGACGTGGCAGTCGATGAGCATGGCAGTCAGAGCGCTTCGATGTGGTTGATCATGCGCTTGCGCATGGCCTCGTCGGGCAGCTCACCCAACGCCGCCCCCATGTTGTCGATCATGTGGCGCGCCTGGCTGGTCGCGGGCGTCGCCGCCGTCACGGCCGGGTGCGCAATCACGAACTTGAGGAAAAACTGCGCCCACGAGTGCGCGTCGAATTCCGCTGCCCAGTCCGGTACTTCCTTGCCGCGCACACGCTCCCACAGGCGCGTGCGGCCGAACGGCGCATACACCAGCACCGCGATGCCGCGCTCGCGCGCGAGCGGGAAGATGCGCTCCTCCATCGCCAGGTTGTCGATCGCGTAGTCGATGCCGATGAAGTCGAGCGGCTCGTTGCGCATGATCGACTCGAGTTCCTCGTACTGGCGGGGGAAGGTCGTCGTGACGCCGAGGTAGCGGATGCGCTCCTCGTCGCGCAGTGACTTCAGGATACCGAGCTGCGTGGGTATGTCGCCGAGGTTGTGGACCTGGATCAGGTCGATGACGGGCAGCCCGATACGCTCGAAGGAGGTTTCGATCTGCGCGCGCGCCTCGTCGGCGTCGGCGCGGCCCCCGTTTCGGCCGGCGACGTTCACCTTGGTTGCCCAGAACAGCGTGTCCGTCAGTCCAAGCTCCCGCGCAAGATCGCCGGCGACGGCTTCGGACACGCCATAGCTCGGGGCGGTATCGAACACCGTGCCGCCGTGCTCGGTCATCGCCTGCAGCACCGAGCGCAGCGCGTCGGTGTCCTCGCCGCGTGCGGCCTGGGCGAAAGTTGCTGAGCTGCCGAGGCCGACGACCGGAAGGCGTTCACCGGAGGAGGGGATCTCGCGCGTGATCAGCGACAGCGAACGGGTGTCGTCGGCGAGCAGGTGCGCGCCGAAGCCGAGCGATACGCCGGCAGCGAGCGAAAGCCTGAGATAGTCGCGACGGGTGATCATGGGCGGTTTCCTGTTGATGGTGCGGCCGCAGGCCGTGTTCGGATGTTCGCGGAGGCCCGGGCGTGGCGCAAGCACGACGCCGATCCGTGCAGTGGCCGGTGGCGTGCTGTCGGCGGCCGTCGACGCTACCATGCGCCGTTCACACCTCCGCATCCACGCGAGTCCCCGGCATGCGCCTGACTGCCCCCCTCGCCCTGCTTGTGACCCTGGTCGCCACCGGCTGTTCCGGCCAGGACTGGCGCACCGCCACGCGCGAGCCGGCCGGCATGGCGCCCGATCCGGCGTCCACCCCCGAAGCCGTGGTGCAGGTCTACGCCGCCCGCGCGGTGCGCTGGCGCGGCTGGTTCGGGGTGCACACCTGGATCGCGGTCAAGCCGACTGGCGCCGACGCGTTCACCGTCTACGAGGTGATGGGCTGGCGGCTGCGACGCAGCGACACCGCGGTGGTGGTGCGAGAACGCGCCGCCGATGCGCACTGGTTCGGCCGCCGGCCGGAGCTGCTCGGCGATATACGCGGCCGTGGCGTGGACGCGATCATCGAGCGTATCGAAGACGCCGTCGAGTGCTACCCGTGGGCCGGCACCTACCGCGTATGGCCGGGGCCGAACTCCAACACCTTCACCGCGTTCGTACTGCGCGAGGTGCCGGAGCTCGCCGTCGATCTGCCGCCCACGGCGATCGGCAAGGACTACCTGGGACGCAGGCTGGGGGCACGGGCACCCGGCGGGGCCGGCTACCAGCTCAACGCGTTCGGCGTTCTCGGCGTACTGGCGGGCGCGCGGGAAGGCCTCGAGGCGAACGTGCTCGGCCTGACCTTCGGCGTCGACCCACTTGGCCTTGCGATCAAGCTCCCCGTGATCGGGCGCCTCGGGTGGCCCCGTGACGACACGCCGACCGTGATCGACGCGGCAGCCGGCGATACGTCCGCGCGCGCGGCCACAGACACACCCGGGTGCACCGTATACTCGGCGCCCTCGTCCTGAACCGGTACATTGACTTGAAAATTGAACTCGATGCGCTCGAGGCGCGCGTGCTCGGCAGCCTGATGGAGAAGTCCATACTCACCCCGGACCAGTATCCGCTGACGCTGCGAGCACTGGTGACCGCGTGCAACCAGAAGAGCAGCCGTGACCCGGTGCTGTCGCTCGAGCAGGGGAAGGTCGAGCACACCGCGCGCCGCCTGTCCGAGCGCCACCTGGTGACGCGCCACGAGAACTTCCGCAGCGGCGTGCA
>PWYM01000097.1 GCA_003567855.1 Gammaproteobacteria bacterium
CGGTCCGACCCCGGTCCGACCCCGGTCCGACCCCGGTCCGACCCCGGTCCGACCCCGGTCCGACCCCCCGGTCCGACCCCCCGGTCCGACCCCGCGCCCACCAACTCCGGTCCGACCCCGCGCCCGCACGGTAGCGCTGTGCCTGCCGTGTCATCGGGCTACCATAGGATGATGAGACTGCGTCTTCGCAACCCGCTCCACCGACCCCGCACGCTGCGCGGGCTACTGCTGGTGTTCGCGGTGCTGCTGGCGCTGCCGCTGCTGCTCGCGGTCGGTTACGCGGGCCTCACGCTCGACCAGCTCACGCGTCAGTCACGCGACGTGGTCGCCGAGAGCGTCCAGACCACGCAGGAAAACCAGCGCCTTGCGACGCGCCTCGGCGCAGCCGAACGCAACCTGCGCCAGTACGCGGTGCTGCAGGATCCCGAGCTGATGACGCTGGCGGCCGAGAACACGGCCGAGTCGCACGCCACCGTGCACCTGCTGTCCGAACTGGCGCACGGCGATGCGTCGACCGCGATGCTTGCCTCGATGCGCACGCGCATCGCCACGCTGCTGCCGGCGCTGTCGATCGGTGAAGAGGCGCCTCCCGAATCGGCGGCCGCGATGGCCGAGCAGCTCGCCGCGCTCGGCAGCGACGCCACCGCGCTCGCGCGCGAGATGCGCGGCGAGATCGACGCCCGGCTCCGCGCGCTCGAGGGTGCCGCGCGCGACACCCGCCAGCGCCTGTTCTGGCAGACCGCGCTGCTGGTGCCCGGACTGCTCGCGCTGCTGGTCATCTTCTCGATCAGCGTGCTGCGTCCGCTGCGCGAGATGGACAGCGCGATCCGCGCGCTCGGCGACAACCGCGTCTCCACGCCGATCTCGATCCGCGGCCCGCAGGATCTCAAGGCGCTCGGCGAACGCCTCGAGTGGCTGCGCCGCCGGCTCGAGGAACTCGCGCGCGAGAAGAACCGATTCCTGCGCCACATGTCGCATGAGCTGAAAACCCCGCTGGCAAACATCCGCGAAGGCACCGACCTGCTGCTCGACGGCTCGGTCGGCGAGCTCGCGCCGCGCCAGCAGGAGGTCACGGAGATCCTGCGCGAAAACGGGCTGCGGCTGCAGCAGCTGATCGAGAACCTGCTGTCGTTCAGCGCCTGGCAGAATCGCAACGCCACGCTCGAACTCACCGACGTGTCGCTGCCGGCGCTGATCGGTGACGTGCTCAAGCAGCAGCAGCTGATGATCACCGCGCAGCGCCTGCGCGTGAAACCGGCCATCGGCAACATCACGCTGCACGCCGACTACGGGAAACTGCGACTGATCATGGACAACCTGCTCTCCAACGCGGTCAAGTACTCGCCGCGCAACGGCGTCGTTCACGTGCGCGCGCGCGTCGAGGGCGACCACTGCATCATCGACGTCGCCGACGACGGCCCCGGCATCCCGCCGGCCGAACGCGCGCGCGTGTTCGAGGCCTTCTTCCAGGGCAGCACGCGGCCGAACACCCGCGTCGGCGGGTCGGGCATCGGCCTGTCGGTGGTGCTCGAGTGCGTGCTCGCGCACGACGGCCAGGTCGAGGTCGTCGACGAGCTCTACCGCGGCGCGCACCTGCGAGTGACGCTGCCGCTGCGGGTGTCCGGCACCGGCACCGATGCACCGCTGGAGGCCCGCGCCAGTGGTTGAACCCCGCGCTTCCCGGCGGTCGTCGGTGCAGGCCGCCCCGGTCCGGTCCGTCGCGCTGGCGGCCATCGCCACCGCGGCCGTCGCGTTGCTGCTCGGCGGCTGTACGCAGCTCGAGCAGGTGCTGCGCGCCCCGCCCGAAGAGGTGCGCGAACCTCCCGGGCTGATGCTCTACGTCGAGACGCTGCACGCGCACGCCGCCGCCGACGAGCGCGGCCGCGTGCAGCTGGCCGCGGCGCTGGAGGAAGCCTACGAGTCCGGTCCGACCCTCACCAACCGCCTGCGCCTCGCGCTGGTGCTCGCGAGCCCCGCAAACGACGACGCGGCGCGCGCGCGCGGCGCCGAGCTGCTCGAGGCGCTGCTCGCCGATGGCGACGACGCGCTGCTCGAAAGCGAACGGCTGCTCGCCAGACTGCGGCTGGCCGAACTCGCACGGGCCGAGGCCGCCACCGCCGCCCGGCTTGCGGCGGTCGCGCCCGAGGACGATGATGCCGACCACGACGCGGCGCTTGCCGACGCGGTGGCCGCCCACGAGCGCGCCGAGGCAAGAAGCCGTGAACTCGCCGCCGAAAACGCCGCGCTCGCCGAGGCACTTGCCGACGCCGAGGCGAAGCTCGAGGCGATCGCGACCATAGAGCGCAGCATGCGCGAACGGGAGTGACACGATGATGGCACTGAAGACTCCACCCGAGGCGAGCGGCGCGCGCATCCTGCTCGTCGATGACGACCCGGGGCTGCTGCGGCTGCTGACGCTGCGCCTCGAGGCCGAAGGCCACGAGATCGAGGCCGTCGAGAGCGCCGCCGCGGCGCTCGCCGCGCTGCCGCGGTTCCGGCCCGATCTCGTGATCACTGATCTGCGCATGGAGGGCATGGACGGGCTCGAGCTGCTGCGCGAGATCCGCCGCGCCCGCCCCGGCCTGCGGGTGCTGCTGCTGACCGCGCACGGCACCATCCCCGATGCCGTCGAGGCCACGCAGAGCGGCGCGTTTGGCTTCCTGACCAAGCCCGTCGACAAGGCGCA
>PWYM01000081.1 GCA_003567855.1 Gammaproteobacteria bacterium
CGTCAGCCGAAGAAGCAGCAGTAGGCGTCCTCGTCGACGAGGTCGAGGAACTCCTGCACGGTCCGCACCTCGGGGACGGGGTCGTAGCGGTGCCAGCGCAGGTCGGCGCGCTGCCAGTACACGCGCCAGTGGTCGCGTGAGCGCACGAAGGTGGCTCGCGCGACGAGCAGCTCGGTCGTCTCGCCGGGTGCGCCTTGCCAGGCGGGGCGGCGTTCGAGGATCTCAAGGCTCTGGCCGTCGATGCGGTGTTCGAGGTCCAGCTCCGCGCGGATCGCCTCCGGCGGCCGGCGCCGCTGCATGAACGCGGTCACGGCGCGCTCGATCTCGGTCGACTCATGGTCTCGGAAGTGCATCGTTCCCAGGGTAGCCGATGGCCCGCGGGCGGGGGCCTCAGACCCTGTGTGGTGCGTGTCTCACACGGCCGAGCGCAGCGGGAGGCCGTAGACG
Organism: Gammaproteobacteria bacterium; assembly: GCA_003567855.1. Taxonomy (GTDB): domain Bacteria; phylum Pseudomonadota; class Gammaproteobacteria; order Steroidobacterales; family PWYM01; genus PWYM01. Next base: position 448 of record PWYM01000081.1, read on the forward strand.
TGGGCACGTCGGTGCCGAACGGCGGCATGGTCACGGCTGGCAGCATCCGCGTCGCGAGCACCTCGAGGTACCGCTCCGGCGTCAGGGTCCGTGGTCGTGACGTCCGGGGCCGTCAGGTGACGCCGCGCTCCCAGCCGGGGCACCAGGTGGCGAGTTGGTCCCGCATCGCCTGGCGCTCCGCGGTGCCCTTTCGGCGTTCCTCCCACTCATGCAGTACCCAGCCGACCATGTCGCGAGCGTTGTCAGGTGAAAGCTCCTTCCGCTCCGCTTCGCTGTCGTGATGGAAGTCGTAGAGCCCGCAGAGCACGGCGAGCGCGTCGACGTCGATGAACTCCAGAGCGAGCGGGGGCACGACAGCTCCCACTCGTGGCACAGTGTGGTCCGCAGCTGAGCGTCGCGATAGTGTGGCGCGAAGGTGGTGACGCGATGCCGTCGCGAGGATGCATGAGCCTGCCTGTTCCGCTGCCGCTCGACGTGTGCCCAGAGCAGCAGGAGCGGCGGGCGTTCGTTGACGAACTGCACGCGTATGCGAAGACCCTGGTGCGAATCACGCTCGACAGGGAGGAGCTTCGATGGCGTTCTCCCTGTCGTTGAACACCAATCCGCTGGTCAATCGCTTCGCCGAACCCGACGACCTGATCTGGACGGTGGCCCGCGACGTGCGCATTCGCGACTTGCAGCTGACGCACGAGTTCATCAACCCGGGCTGGCCCGCTCACGTCATCCGGCGGTTGACCCGGCAGATGCGGGCCGCCTGTGAGCAGACCGGCGTCCGAGTCACGTCGGGGATGACGGGTCCGTACGGGCGGCTCAACCACTTCGGTCATCCCGATGCCGAGGTGCGGCGCTACTTCATTGATTGGTTCAAGGGTTTCGCCGAGATCATCGGCGACCTGGGAGGCGTGGCAGTCGGCACGCAGTTCGCCATCTTCACGTATCGCGATTACGACGATCCGGTGCGCCGCGAGGAGTTGGTGCGCATCGCGATCGACGGTTGGGCTGAGGTTGCTGAACATGCGAAGGGCGCGGGGTTGCGGTACGTCTTCTGGGAGCCGATGAGCATCGGGCGGGAGTTCGGCGAGACCATCGCGGCTTGCCTTGCCTTGCAGGAGCGCCTGAGCGCGGCGAACATGGCCATCCCGATGTGGATGATGGCCGACATCGACCATGGCGACGTGACCAGCGCCGATCCCGACGATTACGATCCGTATGCCTGGGCGCGGGCGGTTGCCAGGTTCTCGCCCATCATCCACGTCAAGCAATCGCTGATGGACAAGGGTGGGCACTATCCTTTCACGGCGGAGTTCAACGCGCGGGGACGCATCCAGCCCGAGCCGCTGTTGGCGGCGTTCGGCGTGGGCGGCGGCGTGGACAACGAGATCTGCCTCGAGTTGAGCTTCAACGAGCGGGAGCCGCATGATCGCGAGGTGATCGCCAAGATCGCCGAGAGCGTTGCCTTCTGGGCGCCGCATGTCGACACCGGAGCGCAGGATCTGCGCATCTGAGGCGTGCGCCACGGAAGAGGCCGCCCGCTGGGCCAGGCAGCGCTGCCTCCGGTACGACTGGGCGTTCTACCTCGGCGATGCACGCCTCGTTCACGTTGGTGGTGGCGCTTCAGTCGTGCGACGGTTCGAAGGCCGGGTAGGTGGGCGGCGACATCTCGTCGACGCTGCGGCCGGCCCAGTCGCCCACGTGCATGCGTGGCCACATGCGCTCGCCCTCGCTCTGTAGCCGGGTCGCGACGGCGCGTTCGTCGGCGTTGAGCACCACCCGGTCGCGCATGACCCAGCGACCGTCGATCATCACGTCCTGCAGGTCTTCGGCTTGGGCGGAGTAGACCAGGTTCCGGATCGGGTCGCGTAGCGGCACCATGAAGAGCGAGTGCAGGTCCCAGGCCAGTAGGTCGGCCTTGCTGCCGTTTGCTAAGCGCCCGAGGTCGGGGCGGTGCAGCATTCGTGCGCCGCCGAGGGTGGCGGCGTCGAAGGCGTCGCGGGCGGTGGAGACGTCGGTCTGCCGCTTGCTCAGCTTGCCCAGCACCGCCGCCCAGCGCAGCGCTTCGATCATCGACTGGGTGGAGGTGTCGGTGCCGAGCGTCATGGTGACGCCGCGCGCCAGGTAGTCCGCGAAGGACTCCATCATCACGCCGCGGCGTGCGAACACCCAGGGGCAGTGTGCGACGGCGGTGCTGGATTCGGCCAGGAGCGTGAGGTCGTCGCCGGGGTACTGGACCC
>PWYM01000207.1 GCA_003567855.1 Gammaproteobacteria bacterium
CCATGACCCGGTCACGGAGGCGGAACAGCGCCCGGTCGGACGCCCCGGCGACGCTGTGACACAGCGCACGGAACGCGTCGTGATCGCCGGGAGGCTGCGCATCGCCCGCCCGCGCCTGCAGTATCGCTTCCAGGCGCCCCTGCAGCCATTCGAGGAACTCGGCGGCATCGCCGCGCAGCGGCTCGGCGACCAGCGTGTCGGCGCCACTGCGCCCGGCAAGCACTGCGGCCAGTGTCTCGCAGCGAGCGGGATCGGCCGTGTCCACGCCCGCTGCGGCGAGAGCGACCGCCCTCAGCGGGCAGCCGTCGGCCAGCGCAAGTGCCAGCGTCCAGTCACGATGCCCGTCGCTGCGGGCCAGCCATGCCTGCGCATCGGCATCGCCCGGGCGACGCACGGTCAGCCGCTGGCAGCGACTACGCACGGTTGCCGGCAGTCGACCCGGCTCATGGCTCGCAAGCAGCAGGTGGGCGCCGGCAGGCGGCTCCTCGAGGGTCTTGAGGAGGCTGTTGGCCGCAGCGACCGTGAGCTGGTCGGCGCGATCGATGATCACGGCCCGGGCCCCGCCCCCGTGACTGGTCATCGCGAGATCTGCCGACATCGCACGCACCTGGTCCACGCCGATCGTGCGGCGCGTCCCGTCCGGGGCCAGCACCTGTACATCCGGCCGCGCGGCGACCTCGAGCGGTTCGGCACCCGCGGTCGCCGGGATCCGGCGGGCCCAGTCCGTCGGTGGCAGTCCGTCCGACAGCGCCGCGGCCAGCACCCGGCACAGGCGCACCACGCCGAGCCCGGGTGGCCCATGGATCAGCCAGCCGTGGCCCAACCGGTCACCGGCCGCCGCTGCCGCGAGCTGTTCGAGGACCGGCTGCTGCCACGGATAGATAGATAGATCCTCTTTTAAATCATTGTTATTCACGATTAAGTTAATTCTTTTTATATTATCCGGGCAACGCCTCGTCGAGGATCACTGCGATCGCACGCCGCACGTCTTCGACGGGCACCGCCGCGTCGACCCTCCGCACCCGATCGGGCCAGCGCATCGCAAGTTCACGGTAGCCCTCGCGGACGCGTTCGAAGAAGGTTTCGCGTTCGCGCTCGAAGCGGTCGGCCTCGCCGCTGCGTCGCTGGTCCGCGCGGCGCAGCGCGATCTCGACGGGTGCGTCAAGCCACAGCGTGAGATCCGGGTCGAGCCCTGCGTGCACCGCGTCGGCGAGCCGTTCGATCCAAGCCACGTCGAGCCCCCGTCCCGCCCCCTGGTACGCGCGCGTCGCGTCGGTGAACCGGTCGCACAGCACCCATCGGCCCGCCTCCACCGCGGGGCGGATCACGTTGTCGACATGCAGCGACCGGGCGGCGAACATCAGCAGCAGCTCGGCCTGCGGCCCGATCGGTTCAGCGGATTCCAGCAGCACTTCGCGCAGGCGCTCGGCGGTGGGGGTGCCACCCGGTTCGCGGGTCACGAGCACGTCATGGCCGGCGGCCGCGAGATGAGCCCGGATGAACTCGAGGCTCGTGGTCTTGCCGACCCCCTCGATGCCCTCGACGGTGATGAAACGCCCGCGTGCCGGCGTGCCGCGTGGCCCGGTGTCAGTCACGGGCACGTCGCTCGCGTAGCCGTTCGAGGTAGCGCGCGACCGCGCTGTTGTGTTCGTCGAGCGTCGCCGAGAAGTGGTGACTGCCGTCTGGCAGGCCCGTCGCGACGAAATAGAGTGCATCCTCGTCGGCGGGATTCACCGCGGCTTCGAGCGAGCGTCGCCCCGGTAGCGCGATCGGCGTGGGCGGCAGCCCGTGGCGCGTGTAGGTGTTGAACGGCGTGTCGGTAGTCAGGTCACGCCGGCGCAGCCGGCCGTCGAAGTCATCGCCCAGGCCGTAGATCACGGTCGGATCGGTCTGCAAGCGCATGCCGATATCGAGACGACGCACGAAGACCCCCGCGACCCGCTCGCGCTCGCTGTCGAGCCCGGTTTCCTTCTCGATGATCGACGCGAGGATCAGCATCTCGTAGGGGTCGGCAAGCGGTAGCCCGGGACGGCGCATCGCCCAGGCCTCGGCCTTGTGCCGGCGCATCTGGTCGCGCGCCTGGCGCAGCAGTGCGACATCAGTCGTGCCGCGGGCGAACCGGTAGGTCTCGGGGAAGAACAGCCCCTCCGGCGCGCGACCGGGCTCACCGAGCGCTTCCATCAGCGATTCGGGAGAATGTTCGGTGACTCTGACGGCCGGGTGCGCGCGCACCGCGGCGAGGAAGTCGGCGAAGGTGGCACCTTCGGGCACCGTGAGCCCGTGCAGGACCACATCACCACGCCGCATGCGCTCCAGCAGTTCGGGCGCGGTGAGCCCGGGGTCGACGCGATATTCACCGGCGCGGATCGACAGGTCATCGAAAGACCACCGGGCCCACAGCGCGAGCACGCGCGGGTGGTCGAGCCAGCCCTCGCGCGCGAGCGCGCGCGCCACGCTGCCAACCCCCTGGCCCGAGCGCACCTCGAAGACGCTGTCTGTGGGCACGTCAAGCGGCGTGTCGAGGTAGCGCGAAAGCCACCACGCCCCCCCCAGCGCGCCGCCTGCCAGCAGCGCCGCCACGGCACATGCGGCCACGAGCCACCCGCGCCTCATCCGATGTGTCCTCCTTCCGTAAGCCAGGCCTGCAGCCGGCGCGTGACCGGACCCGGCGCGCCCA
>PWYM01000234.1 GCA_003567855.1 Gammaproteobacteria bacterium
CAGCTCATCTGCCAGCATTTCGGCTTGTTTGAGCACATTGTCGGTGGCTTCCAATTGCAAGTCGGGAGGGTAACCATAGCGCTTCAATATCCGCTTTACATTGACTCGGAGCTTGGCTCGAACACTCTCTTTCAGTCGCCAGTCGATGCTGGCATTTTTCTTCACACTTCTCAGCACTTCCATGGCAATCACAGCCAGTTGCTTGTCTCCCAGCACTTCCCTGGCACTTTCGTTGTTGGACAGAGCATCATAAAAGGCCAACTCATCCTCGTTCAAATCGAGCGCCTTGCCTCGTTGCTCCGTGTCGCGAATCTCTTTGGCTATCTTGATCAGCTCTTCAATAATCTGGGCAGAACCCAGCAAATTGTTCTGATACTTATGGATGGTTTTCTCCAGCATTTCCGAGAGCTTTTTGCTTTGAATCAGATTCTTCTTCGAACGCGTCTTGATCTCATCGTTCAGTAGTTTCCGCAAGAGCTCCAGGGCGAGGTTTTTCCGCTCCATGTGGCGCACTTCTTCCAAAAACTCATCCGAGAGGATAGAGATATCAGGCTTCTTGATCCCTGCAGCATCAAAAACATCCACAATCCCCTGGCTTACAATGGCGCGATCCACAATCTGGCGAATGGCTGTCTCCACCTCGATATCAGACCTTCCTCCAGATCTGGGGTCAAATTTGCACAGCCTGGCTTTGATAGCCTGAAACAAACCAATCTCCTCTTTGTGCTCCATCACCAATGGATGAGGCACCGCAAGCGCAAAAGCCTGTGAAAGTGCAGTCACCTGATGGACAAAACGCTCTTTATGTTTTTCTCTGGCTAAAATAAATTCCTGAGCTTCCAGAATGATATGGAGCTTTTGCTGGGTATCTGCATTGAAAAAGTGGAAATAGTCAAAGCCATGCAAAATTTGCTGTACCGTTTCCAGTCGTTCCAGGCATTGAGCTACCGCATCTTCCTGCTTGAAGGCGGGATCCCCCTTGCCTCCGCTGGCAGCATAGGTTGCCATGGCAGACTTCAGGTCAGAAGCAATGCCGATATAGTCCACAATCAGGCCCCCGGGCTTATCCCTAAATACACGATTGACCCGCGCAATAGCTTGCATCAGGTTGTGTCCTCGCATGGCTTTGTCTATATACATGGTATGCAGGCAGGGCACATCAAATCCCGTGAGCCACATATCTCTCACAATCACCAGTTTCAGAGGGTCATGGATATCCTTGAATCGGTTACTGAGCGTAGTGCGACTGCCCTTGGTGGTATGGTGCATCTGCCACTCCCCAGGGTCCGAAGAGCTGGAAGTCATGATCACCTTGATACTGCCTTTATTCAATTCGGCATCATGCCATTCGGGTCGAAGCTTGATAATCTGAGTATAAAGCTCCACCGCGATACGACGGCTCATGCATACGATCATACCCTTGCCTTCAAAGGCTTCCTGACGCTGGCCAAAATGCTCGATAATATCCCTCGCAACCTCTTTCAGTCGCTCAGGATGACCCACGATGGCTTCCAACTGAGCCCACTTGGCTTTGGCTTTCTGGGAGATTTCATCCTCTTCCCCTTCGGTGATAGCTAAAACCTCCTCGTCAATTTTTTTCTTTTCTTCGTCGCTTAGGTGCACCTTTGCCAATCGGGACTCATAATAAATTTTGACCGTAGCGCCATCCGCAACTGCCTGAGCTATATCATATACATCCACATAATTACCAAACACTCCAGGAGTGGATTTATCCTTGAGTTCAATCGGCGTGCCAGTAAAGCCCAGAAACGAAGCATTGGGCAAAGCATCGCGCAGATACTTGGCATTGCCATAGCTGAGGGTAACTCCCTGCTGGTCGGACTGCATTCGAAACTTTGCTCCAAAGCCATAGTGACTGCGATGGGCTTCATCGGCGATAACAATCACATTGGAACGATCCGAGAGCACTTCGTGGGTAGCCAATCCATCCTCGGGGAAAAACTTCTGAATGGTGGAAAAGATAATGCCTCCCCCTTCCGCTCGGGATTTCAACAGAATATTTAATTGCTGACGGTCCTGTGCCTGCACTGGATCCTGACGAAGAAGTTGTTTGCAGTTGGCAAAAGTATCAAAGAGCTGGTTGTCCAGGTCGTTTCTATCGGTAATCACCACCAGGGTGGGATTGTCCATGGCAAAGATCATTTTTCGCGCATAAAACACCATCGAAAGCGATTTGCCCGAACCCTGGGTATGCCAGACCACTCCTGCTTTGCGGTCGCCTATGGGCTGACTTTTGACACTCGCAAGCCCTGCTTTTTCTGGGTCTTCTTTCATCCGATTTCCTGTATTGGCAGCTCGGAGGGTGGATGCCACCGCCTTGTTGACGGCATGATATTGGTTATAGGCAGCCATTTTCTTGATAGCCACCGTAACAGGCAGATGGGTTTGGAGGTCTTCTTTCATGCTCTTTTCAAAGACCATGAAATGATGAATCAGATCCAGCAAAACCATAGGAGACAGCATCCCTTTCACCATGGTTTCAACTTGAGGCACCAGGGAGCTGTCTTCACGCATGCCATCGCTGGTCTTCCAGGCATGAAAGCGAGAAAAATCGGAGCTGATCGTCCCTGCTCGGGCTTCCAAGCCATCGGAGATCACCAGGAGACTGTTGTATTGAAATAGGGAGGGAATGGCTTTCATATAGTTTTGAAGCTG
>PWYM01000183.1 GCA_003567855.1 Gammaproteobacteria bacterium
CCAGCGGTCCTCGCCGACGTTCCACCAGCCCACCTCGACCGGCGGCAACGTCAGCGCGCCCGCGCGTGACGGGATCACGGCAAAGCGGTCGGTGCGTCGCGCGACGCTGCCGCCGCCGTCGACGGAATCCTCGAGTTCCGGCCGGTCTGCATAGACGCGGATGCCGTCCGGCGTGTCGATGACCGGCTCGGGGAGCTGCGCCGCCGAGACGCCGCGGCCGACCGTCGTGATCGTGCGGGTGACCGGTTCGCCGGCGACCAGACGTGCCGGCGGGTGCGACCACCCGTCGTAGAGCTGCACCTCGCGCGCCGGCAGCCAGCCGCCGTCGCCGAACTCCGGCGGTCGCGGCATCATCGGGCGCACCACGATCTCCAGCGGTTCGGAGCGGAAGCGGGCGATCCTCGCCGAGCGACGCTCGTCGAGGATCTGCGCCTCCAGCGTGACCGGCTCGAGCGTCATCGGGCCGCTGCCCTGTGCCACGAGCGCGTAGCGCCGCTCCCAGACGAGGTAGGTCATGCCGCCCCGCTCGGTCTGGTACTGGCGGTCGTCACCGAGCTTGCGCACCAGCAGCTCGCCGTCGCGCGCGCGGGGCTCCGACAGCCGCGTGCCGCGCGCGCCGGCCGACAGGAACAGCCGGACCGTGTACGTGAATTCCGCGTGCACCCAGGGTTCGTGCGTGGACACGCCCGCCTCGACGAACGCCGCACCCAGCGCCTCGCCACCGGTCGCCGCCTCGACGGTCAGCGGCACCGGCGGCGTGAGCCGCTCGCCGACCGGGATCGACGGTATCGCCGCGATCGCCTGGTGACGGGGCATCAGCGTCAGCTCCCATGCGTTCTCGCGGCTGAAGCCCGCGTCGTCGCTGCGCATGCGGCTGCGCTGGCTGCGGCGCAGGATGTCGAAGTCATTGGCAAGCGCCGAGAAATCAGGGCGTTCGTCGCTGTCGCCAAGCACGCGCACGGTCAGCGTGAACGACTCGTTGACGGCGACGACATCGCGGTCGACCGAGACCGCCAAGCCTTCAGTGTCGATGCGTGACGCATCCACACCGTCGTCGGCGGTCGCGAACGGCGTCGCCGCGAGCAGCAAGGCGGCGAGCAGGCACGCGAGCCGGAAACTGCGGCCCGGCGGGGGGTCGCGATGCGCGTGGTCGACGACCGTCACCATGGCTCCCTCTCGTCACCGGGCCACGTGGGGTTGCCGTCCTGGTCACGGCCCTCGCGGCGGTACTGATACTCGAACTTGCGGCGCAGCAGCGCGCCCGGATCGTGGCGCACGCGCCGCAGCCACTGGTCGAGCGCCTCGTCGAGGTCGGCGTCGTCGAGGTCGTCAGGGTCGGTGCCCGACGCCTGCGCGAGCACCTGCTCGCCGGCATCGGGCGCCTCTTCCGGATCATCGGCCAGGGTCGGGTCGGCGTCGGCGTCCGGTGCGTCATCGGCGCCGGGCGGCGGCAGGTCCACCGGGTCTTGGCCGGGCATGTCCTGCCGGTCGCCGGCCTGCGCATCACCGTCAGCGCGCGCGCCGTCTTCGGGCGCGGGCAGGCCGCCGGGCGACGGTTCCGGCTGCAGCGCGGCCTCGACGAGCTCGAGGTTGTAGCGGGCGTCCTCCATGTCGGGGGCAAGCTCCAACGCACTGCGATAGGCCGACGCCGCGGCCGGCAGGTCGCCGGCGCGCGCCAGCGCGTTGCCGCGATTGTAGTGACCGCGCGAGGTATCGACGTCGGCCAGTGCCTCGGCACTGGCCGGATACTCGCCGGCCCGGTACAGCGCCGCGGCCCGCCACTCGCGGTCGCGAAACAGCTCGGCGGCACGCTCGGGATCCTCGTCGGCAAGCGCCGCGAGCGCCCGCCGGTCGGCGGGCAGCAGCAGCGCGCGCCAGTCGGCGGCCTGCGCCGGTGCCGGCGCGACGCCGACCAGCAGCGCGCCGACCACGACCGCAGGCAGCGCTGCCGGGCTTCTGAACAGCCACAGCGCAAGTGGCAGCAGCAGCGGCACGAGCCAGGCGCCGCGGTCGATCCAGCGGGTCGCCTCCACGTCAGTCGCGCGCGCGTCGGCCTGCCGCGCCCGCTGCTCCAGTGGCGCCAGCAAGCGGTCGAGATCACTGTCGTCGATTGCAAGTCGCGCGTAGCGTCCGCCACCGGCGCCGGCGAGTCGCTGCAGCGGCGCTTCTTCCAGGCGGGGCACGACGACCTGGCCCCGCGTGTCACGCAGAAAGCCGCGACCCGGTTCCGGAATGGGCGCGCCTTCGGCGGTGCCCACGGCGAGCACCGAGGTGCGGTAGCCGTCGCGGAGCAGGCGCTCGACCGCCTCCCGTGCCGGCGGCCCCCCGGCGCTGTCGGTCACCAGCAGCAGGTCGCCGTCGCGAAGTCCGGACTGGCGCATGAGGTTCGCGCCGCGTTCCAGCCCGAGCTGCGGGAAACTGCCCTGGCTCGGCATGATGTCGGTGGCCAGTGCGCCGAGCAGCGCCTCGACCGTCGCCGCGTCACTGGTCAGCGGCGTCACCGTGAAGGCGTTCGCGGTGTAGACCACGAGCCCGACCTTGCCGGCCGGCTCGCGTGCGAGCAGATCGCGGATCTTGAGCACCGCGCGCTCGAGCCGGCTGGGCCGGATGTCGGTCGCGTCCATCGACCGCGACAGGTCGAGCACGATCACCAG
>PWYM01000206.1 GCA_003567855.1 Gammaproteobacteria bacterium
ATCTCGTCCATGCGCGTGATCGACTCGTCCGGGCCTTCCTGCGTCGCGGTCGTGCGCAGCGCCTCGGCCTCGTCCGGCGTACCGGCGATCTGCTCGAGCGCATCGAACAGCGCCGCGTAGTTCGAGTCACGCTCGCGCAGGCGTGCGCCGAGCAGCACGATCACCCCCATGGCATCACCGAGCAGCGCATCGACCTGCTCGCGGTCGCAAGTGGACAGGAACTCGAGCATCAACGGCAGGTAGTCGGGCAGTTCACGCGCGTCGAGTTCGAGCCCGTGGGCGCGGTATAGATCGAGCAGGTCGACCATCGCCTGGCCGCGATCGCGTGACTCACCGTGCACGTGCTCGAACAGGTGCAGCGACAGCGCACGGCCACGATCGAAGCTTTCGACGTAGCTTTCCTGCAGATCGAACAGCGGCGTATGCGCCATGGCGTCGATCAGCCGCAGCACCCCGGCGCGCGCCTCACCACTGAGCAGGCCCTCCTGCTCGACCGCGTCGGCGAGGTCGGCTAGGCCGGCCTTCAGCGACTCATCGGGGTACGCGAGCAACCGGGAAATCACCCTGAGCGTGAGCATCTTCGCCTCCTCAGGCCTTTTCGGCCGAGTCCTTGCGGTTGACCTTCTCGACCCGGATCGGGAAGAACTTGCGCTTGTCGTTGGGTTTGCCGCCGAACACGTCCGGGTCGCTCGGCCCCATGTTGCAGCCGCTGCCGAAGGTGAATCCGCAACCGCCGCGCTCGCTGATGCCGTCGTAGATCGACTCGGAGTATTCGCGCTTGTTCGTCGGGATCACGAAGCGGTCTTCGTAGTCGGCGATCGCCATGTAGCGGTACATGTCCTCGACCGTCTCGACGTCGAGGCCGACGCGATCGAGCACTGAGGTGCGTTCCTCGCCGTACACGTGTCGACCGCGCATGAACGCCCGCATCGCGAGCATGCGCTCGAGCGCGCTGACGACCGGCGCCTCCTCACCGGCGGTGAGCATGTTGGCGAGGTAGCGCACCGGGATGCGCAGGCTCTCGACGTCGGGAATTTCCCCGTTGTGTCCGATCTGCCCGGCATCGGCGGCGGACTGGATCGGCGAAAGCGGCGGGCAGTACCACACCATAGGCAGCGTGCGGTACTCGGGGTGCAGCGGGAACGCGACCTTCCAGTCGACCGCCATCTTGTAGACCGGTGACGCCATCGCAGCCTCCAGCCAGTCTTCGGGGATGCCCTGGCGACGCGCCTCGGCAATCACTTCCGGGTCGTGCGGATCGAGGAAGATGTCGAGCTGTGCCTCGTAGAGGTCCTGCTCGTTGGGCACGCGCGCGGCCTCCTCGATGCGGTCGGCATCGTAGAGCAGTACACCGAGGTAGCGGATGCGCCCGACGCAGGTCTCCGAACACACCGTCGGCTCGCCGACCTCGATGCGCGGGTAGCAGAAGGTGCACTTCTCGGACTTGCCGCTCTTCCAGTTGTAGTAGATCTTCTTGTAGGGGCAGCCCGACACGCACATGCGCCAGCCGCGGCACTTGTCCTGGTCGATGAGCACGATGCCGTCTTCCTCGCGCTTGTAGATCGCACCCGACGGACATGACGCGACGCAGGTGGGATTCAGGCAGTGCTCGCACAGCCTCGGCAGGTACATCATGAAGGTGTTCTCGAACTGGCCGTAGATCTCCTTCTGCACGCCCTCGAAGTTGTAGTCGCGCGAGCGGTGTTCGAATTCGCTGCCGAGGATCTCCTCCCAGTTCGGCCCCCACTCGATCTTCTCCATGCGCTGGCCGCTGATCACCGAGCGGGGCCGCGCGGTCGGCATGGTCTTCGCGTCCGGGGCGCCCTGCAGGTGGGCGTAGTCGTACTCCCACGGTTCGTAGTAGTCGTCGATGGACGGCATGTCGGGGTTCGCGAAGATGTTCGCGAGAATCCGCCAGCGCCCGCCGATGCGCGGTTCGAGCCGGTCGCCGTTGACCTTCCAGCCGCCGCGCCAGCGCTCCTGGCTCTCCCATTCCTTGGGGTAGCCGACGCCGGGCTTGGTCTCGACGTTGTTGAACCACGCGTACTCGACGCCTTCGCGCGACGTCCACACGTTCTTGCACGTCACCGAACAGGTGTGACAGCCGATGCACTTGTCGAGATTGAGGACCTTGCCGATCTGTGCCCTGATCTTCATGTCAGACTCCCGCTTTGCGGCGGTGAATGGTCGTGGGCGTGGCGACGGTGTACCGCCGGTGGCCCGCGTCGCCCGGAGTTCGCGCGGCGTATTGCGATTGCGGCGCAGCTCATGCCGAGGCCTCCGCCTTGCGCCGGTGGATGCGGTCGGCGATATCGCCGTCGTCCATCCAGTCGACGCGATCCATCTTGCGCACGACAATGAACTCGTCGCGGTTCGACCCTACGGTACCGTGGTAGTTGAAGCCGTAGCTCTGGTGGGCGTAACCGCCGATCATGTGCGTGGGCTTCAGTACCGTGCGTGTCACCGAGTTATGGATGCCGCCGCGCTGACCGGTAATCTCCGATCCCGGCGTATTCACGATCTTCTCCTGCGCGTGGTACATCATCGCCATGCCCTCGGGTACGCGCTGGCTGACGACCGCGCGCGCGGTGATCGCGCCGTTGATGTTGAACACCTCGATCCAGTCGTTGTCGACCAGCTCGGCC
>PWYM01000175.1 GCA_003567855.1 Gammaproteobacteria bacterium
CGAGCCGTACCGGCGCACCGCGCGTGCCGAGCTCACCCTTCAGCCGCCACTCGCGCCCGGGCGGTTCGATCTGCACGTAGTACCGGCTCGGCGCGAAGTCCTCGAGCAGCGTCGCCCAGCCGTCGCCGTCGTAGTGCAGCGTGAGCGTGCGGTCGAGCGCGTCGCGCGTCGGGTGCAGCAGCGACAGCAGCAGCGTGGGCGGCACCGCGCCCCGGCCGGTGTCGAGCATCACGCGCACCTGGCGCCGGTCGGCCTCGGTGCGCGGCGCGTCGATGACGACCTCGCCGGACAATCCGAGCCGCGCGGCCTCCCGGTCGCGTTCCATGCGCGCCTCGGTATGGCGCCCGATACGCGAGTAGTCGTCGACGACCATCGGGTTCGGCGTGCTCACGGCGAGATACAGCAGCGTGAGCCCGGCGCACACGCCCCACGCCGGCGGGATCATCACCAGCCAGAACCAGCCGTGGCGATACCACGGGCGGCGGTCTTCAGCCGGGGGTTCGTCCGCCGACGCGCCGTCGCGTCCGGGCGTCCCGTCGGTCGGAAGGGGTCCGCGGCGGGCTGCCATGTCAGTCGATTCGCTGTTCATCGTCTTGCTCCGCGTGCGTCGGCACGCGCCTGTGAGTCCGTATCTCGCGTCACGGCACCATGAAACGCGCGGTCCCCTCGACCGCGATGTCGGCGTCGGCGGTGTCGACGATGCGGATGCGCACGTCGTGGCCGCCACTGTCCAGCACACCATCGGGCACGCTGATGCGCGCCGGGACGCTGCGCAGCTCACCGGCACCGAGGATGATCGCCGGCATGTCGATCGCGACGCCGACCTCGGGCAGGCCGTGCGCCTCGACCGCGTAGGTGCGCGGCTCGGCCTGCTTGTTCAGCACCCGCAGCGTGTAGACGTTCTCGATGCGGTTGTCGGTGGTGATGCGGTAGAGCGCATTGCGGTCGCGGATCACGTCGACCGACACGACCGGGCGCGTTGCGATAGACCACACGAACAGCCCCGCGAGTATCGTCAGCAGCGTAGCGTAGACGATGGTGCGCGGGCGCAGCACGCGCGCCGGGGTACCCTCCATCGCGTTCTGTGTCGAGTAGCGGATCAGCCCGCGCGGATAGTTCATTTTATCCATCACCGTGTCGCACGCGTCGATGCAGGCGGCGCACGCGATGCACTCGTACTGCAGTCCCTTGCGGATGTCGATGCCGGTGGGGCAGGCCTGCACGCACAGCGTGCAGTCGATGCAGTCGCCGAGGCCGGCGGCGCGGTGGTCGAGGTCACGCGCGCGCTTGCCGCGCGGCTCGCCGCGCGCTTCGTCGTAGCTGATGATCAGCGTGTCGCGGTCGAACATCGCGCTCTGGAAGCGCGCGTACGGGCACATGTAGATGCACACCTGCTCGCGCAGGAAGCCTGCGTTACCCCAGGTCGCGAAGCCGTAGAACAGCACCCAGAACGTCTCCCACGGCCCGGCCGTGAACGTCGCGAGTTTCGCTGCGAGCTCGGTGACCGGCGTGAAGTAGCCGACAAACGTGAAGCCGGTGAACAGCGCGAGCACGACCCACAGTACGTGCTTCAGGGACCGGCGCGCGATCTTCTCGCGGGTCCACGGGCTACGGTCGAGCCTGATGCGCTTGTGGCGCGGACCCTCGGCGAGGCGCTCGAGCCAGACGAACAGCTGCGTCCACACCGTCTGCGGGCACGCGTAACCGCACCACACGCGCCCGGCGACCGCGGTGACGAAGAACAGCCCCAGCGCGCAGAGAATCAGCAGCCACGCGAGGAACAGGAAGTCCTGTGGCCAGAAGGTCAGCCCGAAGACGTGGAACTGGCGCGCCGGCAGATCGAACAGCACGGCCTGGCGGTCGTCCCAGCGCAGCCACGGCAACCCGTAGAACACGCCGAGCAGGACCCACACCGCGGCGACACGCAGGCGCGCGAACACGCCCGAGACCTCGCGCGGATGGATTTTCTCGCTCGCCTCGAACAGGCGCTCGTAGCCGTCGTCGGCCGGGGGGCGGGCGCCGGTAGTCATCCGCGCAGCAGCAGCAGAGCGGTCAGCGCCGCACCCGCCGCGGCCACTGCCCAGAAGAAGAAAAAGCCGACCGCGTAGCCGGTCATGCGCGTGATGTCTACAGCGGGCGTGGTGATCGCGGCGAGCTCGAAGGGGTCGACGACGCCGAAGAACACCACGCTCGCGACGCACGCGGCGAGAAACGAGCCCCAGCCGACGGCGCCGAGCATGCGCTGGCGGCGCGTCCAGCGCGGCGGCGGATCATCGTGCAGCGGGTCGGGCCACTGGCTCATGACGGTGTCACGGCGCTCCGGCGTCCCGGCCTGCGCCCGCGTCGCCGTCGCCTCTGGCCGCGCCGTTGTTTCGGCCCGCGCCTGCATCGCTGCCGTCGCCGCCAGCGTCCTCATCGGCCTCGTCAACGATGAAGCTGTAGACGTAACCCGCGAGCACGTGCACGCGTTCGCCGCCGAGCAGCGGCGCCTGTGCCGGCATCTCGTTCTGGCGCCCGTGGCGGATCACGTCGGCGATGCGCTCGCGCGTGCCGCCCCAGACCCACTGGTTGTTGGTGAGGTCCGGCGCGCCCATCGCGGTGTTGCCGCCGCCCCCGGTACCGTGGCACGACGCGC
>PWYM01000052.1 GCA_003567855.1 Gammaproteobacteria bacterium
ACCAGCAGGTCTTCGAGCGTGGCCCGAGTGCGCTGATGGAGATCTTCCTGGTGCTCGAGCAGCACCCCGGCCTCAAGGGCGTCGGCGCGCGCACCATCGGGCTGATCAAGCGCAGCCTGCATCTCGTCGACGAGGCGTTCCGGCAGAACCCGCGCAACCAGCGGCTGTTCCTGGAGATCCTGCGCGCACCACACGGCGTGAGCCGCCAGCTGCGGCGCATGAACACCTATGGCGTGCTCGGGCTGTACATTCCCGCCTTCGGGCGCGTCGTCGGGCGCATGCAGTTCGACCTGTTCCACGTCTACACCGTCGACGCGCACACGCTGTTCGTCGTCGAGAACCTGCGCCGCCTCGCGCTGCCGCGATTCGACCACGAGCTGCCGGAGCTGTCGCGCGTGATGCAGCGGCTGCCGAAGCCGGAACTCGCCTACCTCGCGGGGCTGTTCCATGACATCGCCAAGGGCCGCGGCGGCGACCACTCCGAGCTCGGCGCCAACGACGCGCAGGCCTTCTGCCGCGAACACGGGCTGTCGGAAGCCGATGCCGATCTCGTCGCCTGGCTCGTGCGCCATCACCTCGACCTGTCGTTGACCGCGCAGAAGAAGGACATCAGCGACCCCGAGATCGTCCACGAGTTCGCCGAGCTCGTCGGCGACCAGCTCCACCTCGACTATCTCTACGTGCTCACCGTCTCCGACGTGCGCGCCACCAACCCGAAGCTGTGGAATTCGTGGAAGTCGAGCCTGTTCCACGAACTCTACCGCCAGGCCAGCCGCGCGCTGGGACGCGGCCCGGACAACCCGATCGAGGTCGGCGAACTGGTGCTGGAGACGCAGCGCCGCGCGCGCGAGCAGCTCGCCGGCAGCGGCCTCGCCGACGCGATGGTCGACGCGTTCTGGGCGCGCTTCGACGACGAGTACTTCCTGCGCTGCCGGCCCGAGGAGATCGCCTGGCACACGCAGGTGCTCGCCGCCGACGACGCGCGCGGCGTGGTCGTCAAGGTCGACCGCGTCCCCGAGACCGGTGGCACCGCGGTGATGGTGTTCTCGCCGTACGAGCTCGACAGCTTCGCGCGGGTCACCGCGGTGCTCGACGAGCTCGCGCTGAACATTGTCGATGCGCGCATCATGCCCACCGACGACGGCCACAGCCTCGACACCTACACGGTACTCGACCGCGACGGCCTGCCGGTCGATGCCGACGGCCGCGCCGAGGTGGCCCGTCGCCTGCGCGCCGGGCTGGCCGCCCCGGACCTCTCCGGCATCCACGTCTCGCGGCGCCCGACGCGACGGCTGCGCGCATTCACGACACCGGTGCAGATCCTCTTCGAGGAAGACCCGAACAACGACCGCACGGTGCTCGAGCTGGTCGCACCCGACCGGCCCGGCCTGCTCTACACCGTCGGCAAGGTGCTCAGCCGCTTCCGCGTCGACGTGCGCAACGCCCGCATCTCGACCGTCGGCGAGCGCGCCGAGGACGTGTTCTACGTCACCGACCGCGATGGCCGCCCGCTTGACCCGGCGCTGCGCGAACGGCTGGAGCTCGCGCTGCGCAAGCAGCTCGACAGCGACGCCCGATGAACCCGGGCCTCGCGCGGCTGCACCCGTATCCCTTCCAGCAGCTGCAGGCGCTGAAGGACGCCGCGGGCACCCCGCCGGCAGCACTGGCCCACATCTCGATGGCGATCGGCGAGCCGCGCCACGCGCCGCCGGCCTTTGTACTCGAAGCCCACGCCGCGGCGCTGGCCGACGGCGCGACGGCCTACCCCGCCACCGCCGGGATCGCGTCGCTGCGCGAGGCCGCCGCCGCATGGCTGTCGCGCCGGTACGGGCTCGCGCGCCGCGCGGTCGATCCGGACTCGATGGTGCTGCCGGTCAACGGCACGCGCGAGGCGCTGTTCGCGTTCGCGCAGGCGCTGGTCGACCCGTGCGCCGGCGAGGCGGTGCTGATGCCGAACCCGTTCTACCAGATCTACGAAGGTGCGGCGCTGCTCGCCGGCGCCGAGCCCGTCTACCTGCCGTGCACCGCGGCGACCGGCTGGCTGCCCGACCTCGACGCGGTGCCTGCCGGCACGTGGGCGCGCTGCCGCGTGTTCTACGTCTGCACTCCCGGGAACCCGACCGGCGCGGTGATGGACGCCGACTACCTCGCGCGCGTGCTCGAACTCGCCGACCGCCACGACTTCGTGATCGCCGCCGACGAGTGCTATGCCGAAATCCACCTCGACGAGAACGTGCCGCCGCCCGGCGTGCTCGAGGTCTGCGCGCGCCTCGGCCGCGACGGCTTCGAGCGCGTGGTCGCGTTCCACAGCCTGTCCAAACGCTCGAACGTCCCGGGCCTGCGTAGCGGCTTCGTCGCCGGCGACCGCGCGGTCATCGCCGATTTCCTGCGCTACCGCACCTACCACGGCTGCGCGATGCCAACCGCCACCCAGCACGCGAGCACACTCGCGTGGGCCGACGACGAACACGTTGCGGTCAACCGCGCGCTGTACCGCGAGAAGTTCGACCGCGTGCTGCCGGTGCTCGAGCCGTGGCTCGACGTGTTCCGCCCGGCGGCCGGCTTCTACCTCTGGCCGCGCGTCGGCGACGACGACGAGGCCGCCGCGGCGTCGCTGTGGCGTGAGTGTCATCT
>PWYM01000231.1 GCA_003567855.1 Gammaproteobacteria bacterium
CTTTTTCCTTTTAAGAAAATACATTAAGTTTGAGATGCCGTGAAGTAAACGAATTAAATTTCTTGAAAAGTAATTATCAGAAATGAATAAAGTTGCTTGAGTTATGTATAAGGTAGGTTAGGATCGTTCAAACATCGAAAACCATTTCTCTGTAATAACATAATTTAACATTAATCTGCTGCAACCCTGACACACTTTTCTGCATCATTAAGATAAAGCGTATTAAATAAATTTAATAAGCCCTGACCAATTGCAAAATTATTGATTGCCGCATGCGAAAAGGGTCTGTTGTCCAATTGGGATGACGAAGATTAGAAGGTAAAAGAGAGCGGGGCGAGCTTTATGAAAATGATTTTGTCAGTTTATGAATCCCCATGATACTGTGTCTCACAAAAAATGATTAAATAAAACAGGGGGATAAATCGGGTTTGAAACGCTGAACTTCTATTACCTTAATAATATAATTTAACTATTATGTAATTTGATTAACCGATTTTATACGGATTAAATAGAAATAAAATAGGTAAACCGGGAAATTTAACTAGAGTTACAAAATTTGATGTTAAAAAAACCGTTAATTGGCTTAGAAATGCTTTCTTTGAAAGTAATTAACCAAGCCCGTAAAATTGACGGATAAACTGGATAGTATAATTGCCGGTTGCATTGCAGGCGAAAGGCAGAGTCAGGAAGAGTTATACAGGATGCTCTCTCCCAAAATGTATGCAGTTTGCCTTCAATACGCATCAGATGCCGATGAGGCAAGTGACTTTTTGCAGGAGGGATTTATAAGGGTTTTTACCAGAATAAAGAGTTACCGTGGAGAAGGTTCATTTGAAGGTTGGGTAAGAAGGATAATAGTTAACACAGCTCTGCAGTTCATAAGAAAAAAAAGGCAGCTGTATGTTGTAAATGAGGAATTACCAGATGATGCCGGCTACCAGATGCCTCATATCTATTATGAACTTGAAGTTGAAGACCTTCTCCGGATGATAAATAAATTGCCTGTTAACCAGCGGATAATATTTGCCCTTTATGCCATTGAAGGTTATAATCATTCAGAAATAGAAAGTATGACAGGAATGCCGGAAAATACATCAAAATCGCATCTTTACCGTGCCAGGACAGCCCTGAAGAAGATGCTTGATACAAGTATACCCTCCGGGAGCAAAAAACTGAGAAAAAATGTCTGAAAAGAAGCGATATATTGACGGGATATTCAGAAAAGGATTGTCAGACCATCAAGCCATGCCTCCGGCGGAAGCATGGGAAAAAATTAACTCCCGGCTGGAGCGGGATAATAAAAGAGGCTTTGTTTATGATATTGTCAGAATTGCTGCCGCAGTGTTTATATTATTAGGGTTTGGCGGTGGACTTCTGCAAATTATACGACAGGATAAAGAAGATGACAACTACCTGCCAACCGATAAAACGGAGACAACTTCTTTGCCTGAAATTGCAGATATGCCGGCTCCCCGCCAAACCCCTTTCCATACTGATGATAAGATATTTATTGCTGAAACACCCCGCCTGGAACCGGGTCTGCTATTCCGCGAAAGCTCAGAAATAAAGGATTTAAAACTCCCGTCGTCAATAAAAGAGCCGGTAATAAGGGAACCGCAGTTTCCCGGACCTGCTATTTCAAAACCTGTTGCTGAAATAGCCTATACCGCGTATGTCGCCAGACCGGATATCAGGAGGGATGTCCCTGCTGCCTCCTATCAGGATAAGGATCAAATAAGTTATGAAAAACAAAGGAGATGGAGTGCAGGAATAATGGCAGCGCCAAGTTATTCGTTCCGCACATTATCAGCCGTACAGCCCGGTTTTTTTAACAAGTCACGGTTCAATAGCACTGAATCCGGGCTTGTGTCATTTTCGGGAAGAGTTGTAGTCAGTTATATGATAAATGAAAGGCTTTCGGCGCAAACCGGTATTGACCTTATGAAAATGGGGCAGAATATCGAAAACATGTATATAGTTAATGACCCTTTAGCGATAGAGCAAATAAGAGCCCGGAGAGCAAGCCTTAAGTCATCCACCCAGCCTGTTCAAAACTCGCTTGGAGAGATTTATACAACTACGCAATCCGTGCTGGTAACTAATAGTGAGCATATTACACACGATGACCTGGGCGGCACCATATCAGCCTCCGACTGGAAACCCGGGAGAATAATACAAGACATAAACTACCTGCAGGTTCCCCTGATACTCAGATACCGGATATTAAACGGCAATTTTGGTCTTATGGCAAGCGGGGGATTGGGTGCAAATTTCATTACAGGGAATAAGGTTTTGCTAAAATATAAAGGTGAAAACTTTGATATTGGAAAAACCCTCGATGTAAAAAGATTCGGGCTGAGCGGTATCCTTGGTCTGGGTATGGAGCACCAAATCAGCAACAACATAATTTTTATTATTGAACCAAGGCTGAGCCATTTTATTACCCCGGCAAACAGTGGAGCCAGTCACCAACTTCGCCCCTATTCACTTTCATTCTACGGCGGACTATCCTTCAGGTTCTGATTCCTGATCTTATTGCCGCTGATCTTGTAACAAATATTGCAATATTTTCGTTATTATTGTTGTTTTTACAATCGCCCCAATGGCATTATAAA
>PWYM01000220.1 GCA_003567855.1 Gammaproteobacteria bacterium
CGGTGCCGACTCCACCGCCGAGCTGATCCGTCGCGCGACCGACGACGAGGGCATCCGGGCGCTCGTGCTGCGAGTGGACTCGCCGGGCGGCAGTGCTTATGCGTCGGAAATTGTGCGACGCGAGGTCGAGCGTTTCCATGACACCGGGCGCCCGGTCATCGTATCGATGGGCAGTGTGGCGGCATCGGGCGGGTACTGGATATCGATGAATGCCGACCAGATCTGGGCGAGCCCCACGACGATCACCGGTTCCATCGGCGTGCTCGGCATCATGCCCACCGTCCAGAGAAGCCTTGAGCGCATCGGCATCGCCAGCGACGGGCTTGGCACGACATGGCTGGCCGGTGCGGTGCGTCCCGACCGCGAACTCGGTGAGGATGCCCGCGACCTGCTGCGGCTGAGTATTGCCGGAATCTATTCCAGTTTCGTCGAACAGGTTGCCGAAAGCCGTGGTATGAGCCTCGAAGAAGCCGATGCGGCCGCCCAGGGCCGCGTATACAGCGGCCGCGAGGCGCGCGAGCGCGGCCTCGTCGACGAGCTCGGCGACCTCGACGATGCCATCTCGGCCGCGGCGGGTTTCGCCGGAATAGACGACGATGCGCTGGTGGTCGAGTACATCGAGCGTGAACTCACCTTCATGCAGCGCGTCGCGCTGCAGTTCGCCAATGCTTCGGGTCCCGTGGCGACGCTGGCGCATCGCTGGCTGGCCGGTCATCGCAGCGAGCGGATCGAGGCGCTGCTGGAACGCGTGAACAGCGGTCTCAAGCCTTTCGAGGCGTTCGGAGATCCGCGCGGGCTGGTGCTGCACTGTTTCTGCGAGGTTGAATAAACATACGGGAGGTCAGGATGATCGATGTCGTGCGAGCCGCCACCATTGCCGCACTCGCGGGCCTGCTCGGCGCCGCGCCGGCACTCGCCGACCAGCCCGACGGCGACAACGGGTGGTCGGTGGACGAACCACCGGGCGAGTGGCACACGGTCAGCATCGACACTGACGAATTCACCTGGTCCGATGTCGACGTCTCGCCGGACGGGCAACACTTCGTCTTCCACATGCTCGGCGACATTTATCGGGTCACCATCGACGGCGGCGAGGCCGAGGCGCTGACCTCGGGCATCGCGTGGAACTTCCAGCCCAGGTTCAGTCCCGACGGCAGCGAAATCGCGTTCATCAGCGACCGTTCCGGTGCCGAGAACGTCTGGATCATGGACCCCGACGGCTCAAATCCCCGACAGGTCACCGACGAACGCGAGCACCTGCTGCACAATCCCGCGTGGTCGCCCGATGGCGACTGGATCGCGGTGCGCAAGGGGTACGTGTCGAGGAGAAGCATTCCCGCCGGGTCGATCTGGCTCTACCACCGTGGCGGCGGCAGTGGCGTCGAACTCGTGGAACGGCTGCACGGTGACCAGTCGGAGAAGAACATCGCCGAGCCCGAGTTCTCCCGTGATGGCCGCTACGTGTACTTCAGCCAGGACGTCACGCCGGGCCGGGTGTGGGAATACAACAAGGACGCGAACACCGGCGTGTTCGCGATCCGCCGCATCGACCGCGAGACGGGTGAGCAGCGCGACGTGGTCGCCCGCCCGGGCGGCGCCGTCAGGCCGCGGATCTCGCCGGAGGGCTCGAAGCTCGCGTTCGTGCGCCGCAACCCGCTGGAACTCACCAGTCGGCTGATGGTGCGCGACCTCGATTCGGGCATCGAGCGCACGCTTCATGATGGGCTCGATCGCGACAAGCAGGAAACCAGCGGCGACATGGGCAACTATCCGGGTTTCGGCTGGCTGCCCGACGAATCCGGTCTGGTCGTCTGGAGTGGCGGCGGCTTCGACCGCGTGTCGATGGATGGCGAGGTCGAACGCATCCCGGTGCGCGTGCGTACCGAGCGACGCATACGCCCCGCGCTGCGCCGTGAGGTCGCCGTCGACGTCGACGAAGTCGACGTGAACATGCTGCGCTGGACGCAGTACAGCCCCGACGGGCGTCTCGCCGTCTACCAGGCGCTGGGGCATGTGTGGATACATGACCTGGAGCGCGACGAGCGCCGACGTCTGACGAACCAGCAGGATCACTGGGAATTCCACCCGTCCTTTTCACCGGACGGTACACGGGTGGTCTACACGACCTACGACGACGAGGCGCTGGGCAGCGTGCGCATTGCACCGGTGGGTCGCGGCCGAACGCGTGTCCTCAGCGAGGCACCGGGGCATTACGTGGAGCCGCGTTTCTCCCCGGACGGCAGGCGCGTGGTGTTCCGGCGCATCGCCGGCGGCGGCCTGGTGTCGCCGACGTGGTCCGAGCACACCGGCCTGTACGTGGTCGATGCCGACGGCGGCAATCTGCGCCATGTCACCGACACCGGCGGCCGCCAGCCGTCATTCTCGCCCGACGGTGAGCGCGTGCTCTACGCCGAGGCCACCGAGGGTAGGCGGCTCGCGCTGCGCAGCGTTAACCTCAACGGCGGCGACCGTCGCGATCATCTCGCCGGTGACTGGATCACCGACTACAGCGTGTCGCCCGACGGCCGCTGGGTCGCTTTCACGGAACACTTCCGGGTCTGGGTTGCGCCGTTCGCCACCGCCGGGCGCAGCGTCGCACTCTCGGGCGAAG
>PWYM01000136.1 GCA_003567855.1 Gammaproteobacteria bacterium
AGCTCGCCGACGCCGAGTTCGCCGTCGGCGATCAGGTCGTCGGCTGAGGGCAGGTCCTGGTCTGCGGCGCGCGGCGCATCCTGTGGCGCGGGGGCCGGCTCGGGCGCGGCGGCCGACACCGGGGGTTCGGCGGGCGCAGT
The DNA here is from genome assembly GCA_003567855.1 of Gammaproteobacteria bacterium. GTDB lineage: Bacteria > Pseudomonadota > Gammaproteobacteria > Steroidobacterales > PWYM01 > PWYM01. Next base: position 141 of record PWYM01000136.1, read on the forward strand.
GCTGCGCTCAGGTGCCGGGGCGGATTCGCTCCCGGCCTGCGGTGCACGCGCCTCGCTGCCAAGCGGCCTTACGCTGCGGTCGGCGGGCAGCGCCGCCGCGACTTCGACCTCGTCATCGGCCGGTGTCGCGGCGCGGGTGCGCGAGTCATCGCCGTTGCGCGCGCCGGCGCGCTCGGAGCGCGTGTCGGTGTCGTTGCCGGCCACGAACTGCAGCTGCAGGCTGCCGCCGCTCTGCCACCACGCGAAGCCGAGCACGATGACCAGTGAAGTCAGCGCGCCGAGCGCGAGTAGCGCCCACGCCGGTGTGCCGCCTGCCGGGGTCGCGCGCGGCAGGTCGGTGAAGCCGGGCTGTTCCTTGCGCCGGCGCTCGTTCTCCGACTTCTTCAGCGCGTCGAGGATGAAGGACATATCAGGACTCCTCGACCAGGCGCGGCATGTCGCTGTCGCCGAGCTCGCGTTGCATGATGATCATCGTCCGCGGGCCGACGAGCCCGTCGACGACGAGGCGCTGCCGACGCTGGAATTCGCGCACGCGGGACTCGACGTCGTCGTCGAACAGCGGTGAATCCTCGGGCGCGACCGGGTCGCCGGTGAGCTCCGCGAGGCTGCGCCGCAGCCACAGTACACCGTCGTCGCGCATGCCGGGTGTCAGCGCCCGCGCCTCGCGCGTCTCCGGGCGCCACAGCAGCAGGTAGTCGCCGAACCAGTACTCCGACAGTTCCGGTACGCCGACCCAGAAGCGCTCGCCACCGATCGCAAGCCGCGCGGCATCATCGGCGACGCCATCGATGACGACCTGGTGCGGCTCGCCGTATTCGTCGGTGAGGTTGAGGATCGCCGGCCGGTTGAGCTTGAGCAGGTGGCTCAGCGAACCGCGCTGGAACAGGCACGCAAGCCCCAGTGCCTCGGCCTGCGTGCACGCGAGTCCGTCGCCGGGGGCGTACGGCTCGCGCCACAGCTCGAACAGCGTCCCGAAGGCACCGTCGGTGCTGGTGTCGAGGCCGGTGCCGAGCAGCTCGCCTAGCGACACGATGTCGACGCCCGGCGGCGCGACCGGGGCGGGCAGGCGCGGCGAAAGACTGGCGACTTCGCGCTTGCCGTTGTCGGCGGCGACGGCGGGGGCGGCCGGCTGCGACTGCTGCCAGGCCTGCCACGCGCCGAAGGCGAGCAGCGCGACGCCGATGGCGGCAAGCCCGGCGATCAGGCGCGGCTGGCTGAACGGTGCGAGCCGCGAGCCGAACACCTCGGATGCGGCGCGGCGCACCAGCGCACGGTCGACGACCGGGCGCTCGCGGCTGTAGGCGCCGAGCAGCGCACGGTCGGCGATGATGTTGATCAGCCGCGGCACGCCGCCGGACAGCCGGTAGAGCTCGCGCGCGGCCGGCGTCGGGAACAGCCGCCCGGTTGCGCCGGCGACGCGCAGGCGGTGGTTGAGATAGGCCTCGGTGTCCTCGCGCGACAGCGGCTCGAGGTGATAGCGGCCGGTGATGCGCTGCGCGAGCTGGCGCATGTCGTTGCGCGCGAGCACCGTGCGCAGTTCCGGCTGGCCGATCAGGATGATCTGCAGCAGCTTCTGGCGCGCGGTCTCGAGGTTGGTCAGCATCCGCACCTGCTCGAGCACGTTCGGGTCGAGGTTCTGCGCCTCGTCGACGATCAGCACGGTACGCCGGCCGCGCGCATGCGCGGTCAGCAGGTGGCGGTTCAGCGCATTGACCAGCGCACGGGTGCTCTCGCCGTCGTCGCGCGACACGCCGAGCTCGTCACAGATGCCCTGCAGGAACTCGATCGCCGACACCTGCGGGTTGAAGATCAGCGCGACGTCGGCGTGCTCGGGGATCTGCTCGAGCAGCGAGCGCACCAGCGTGGTCTTGCCGGTGCCGACCTCGCCGGTGAGCTGCACGAAGCCGCCGCTCTCGGAGATGCCATACAGCAGGTGGGCGAGCGCGTCGGCGTGGCGCTCGCTCATATAGAGGTATCTGGGGTCCGGCGTAATCGAGAAGGGCTTCTCGTTCAGGCCGAAGAACTTGAGGTACATGGCACCTGCACCGGTTGTGGCCGCGCCGCCGCGACGGCAGGCCGGGCCTGCACTTTACGCGCCATCTGGCTGATACTGATGGGAATCATAATGCCCAAAGCCCCCGCGCGCCCGCAATTCGCGCATCCCGGCCGGTCAGCGCCGGCGCCGCTGCGGGTCCAGCGTGCGGCCCGGGGCGAGCGCGGCGCCGCCAAATCGCGCGCGGACCGAGTCCAGCGCCTCGTCACGGCGCGCGGCCGGTCGCGGCGCCTGGGCGTCGAACAGCCCGAGCTGTGCGGCGTCGCCGAGCGCGCTGACGCCGACGCCGAGCAGGCGGATGCGCGGCGGGCGCGGGTCGGCGCGCGCGGCCAGCCACTGATCGAGCAGTACGCGTGCGGCGCCGGCGATCACCATCCCCGACTGCGCGGGCGCGGGCAGCGAGTGCTGGCGCGTGTGCGTCGTGAAGTCGTGTTCGCGCACCTTGATCTGCACGACCCCGGCGACGAGTCCCTTCTCGCGCAACCGCGCGGCCGCGCGGTCGGCCTGGCGGGCGAGCTCGCGCGCGAGGTCGGCGGGGCGCTCGAGGTCGGTGTCGAAGGTGCGCTCGCTGCTGATCGAGCGCGGCGCGCGGCTGGCCGTCACCGGCCGCGTATCGTGCCCGGCGGCGCGTGCCTGGTGGCGTTCGGCCTCGCGGCCGAGTACGCCGGCGACGCGGTTCAGCGGCGCGGTGCGAAGCTCGCCGAGCGTGCGGATGCCTATCGCGTGCAGCCTGGGTAGCGTGCGTGGACCGAGCCCGGGCAGCACGGCGACCGGCAGCGGGTCGAGCACCGCGTGCAGGCGCTCCGGCGTCACCAGCGTCAGGCCGTCGGGCTTGTCGAGGTCCGACGCAATCTTCGCGACGAGCTTGTTCGGCGCGATGCCGACCGATGCGGTCAGGCCGAGTTCGTCGCGGATGCGCCGCTTGATGTCGGCGGCTATCCGTTGCGGCGGGCCGAACAGCGCGACGCTCGCCGACACGTCAAGGAAGGCCTCGTCGAGCGACAGGCCCTCGACCTCCGGGGTGTAGGCGTGGAAGATTGCGAACAGCGCGCGCGACGCGTCCCGGTAGACCTCCATGCGCGCCGGCACCTGCACGAGCTCGGGGCATCGCTGGCGCGCCTCGTGCATCGGCATCGCCGAGCGCACGCCGTAGCGGCGCGCCTCGTAGCTCGCCGCGGCGACTACGCCGCGCCCGCCGCCCCCGCCGACGACCAGCGCCCGGCCGCGCAGCGACGGGTCGTCGCGCTGCTCGACCGACGCGTAGAACGCGTCCATGTCCACATGCAGGATCCAGCGGGTGCGGGCCGGCATTTCAGATCGTCAGTATCGTGATCAGCAGGGCACCCAGCGTGATCACTATCAGGCTCAGTAGGTAGGCGAAGAACAGCACCCCCATGCGCAGCAGCGTCGCGAATCGCCCGCGCGCATAGACACGGCGCATTGAAATATACAGGTACACGGGCAGGTACACGCCGGTGGCGATTCCGAGCCAGTTGAGCACTCCGCCGGGTATCGCGAGCTGCTCACCCAGCGTCTTGATGACCGCGGCAAGCGAGACGATCAGAAAGAAGAAGCTGTGGTAGTGGATCACGAACAGCAGGTGCTCGGCGTAGAAGCGCCCGCTGAACGGGTGCAGCACCTGGATCACGAGCGCGAGCAGCGGCAGCATCAGCAGCAGCGACATCGGCATCGCGTCGAGCAGCGCACGGCCGAACGCGCGCGGATTGCCGACGATGCGTTCGCAGCGCGCCTGCAGGACCTGTGGGGTGAGCTGCGCGTCGAGCCACGCGACCCCGGTTTGCGACACCCTGGGTCTTTCGCAGATGCCGACATCCGACGGGAGGGTGCCGCGTGCCGACTCGGCGCCGTTGAGCGTGAAATTCAGTCCGCCGGTACCCACCGAGACGATCAGGAAGAACAGCAGCGACAGGAAGATGTACATCCGAAACGGCGGCAGGTAGCGCACGCGCCGACCGGCGAGATAGTCGGCAGTGAGGTATCCGGGCCGGAACAGCAGCGGCACTACCGTGCGCCACAGCCGCGAGTCGACGGTGAAGGCGTCAACGACGAGCCCGCGCAGCAACTCGTGCACGGTGATCAGGCGCTCGCGCGCGCGCTGCCCGCAGCGCCAGCAGTACTGTCCGGTGAGGATCGCCTCGCAGTTCAGGCAGCGCGGGGCGTCGTGCGTGTCGCCGCCGGCTGTCAGCGTGCGGATGCGCAGGTCGACCGAACCGCCCCATGCGTTGGCAAGGTCGGCGCGCAGTTCGTCGGCATCGTCGCGCAGCCACGTCGACAGCGCCTCGCCGTCATGGACGTCGAGGTGCACCACGCGCTGCGCCGCCGACTCCGGTGAGGCGTCTTCTTCACCGAAAATGCTCGCATCGCCGAACGCCGGATGCTGCACCAGCGCCTCGAGCTTCGGGCCCAGCCACTGCTCAAGTGCAGCGGCGTCGCCGTCGTGCAGCGTGAACTCGAGCACGCACACCCGCCGTGCGGCGGGCGGGGCGGGGGTGTCCCCGGTGTTCACGCTGTCCAGGCCCGCGTCCCGCAGGCGGCGTCGCGTCAGGTACCGTGGCCGGCGGTGCGCGGGTCCGCCCCGCCTCCGGTTTCGTCCTCGGACACGCGGTCGTCGAGCGTTGGCACCTGGTCGGCGTCATCGCCCGTACGCTCCGCTTCACCCTCACCCTCGGTCTGCGCGTGGGCTTCGCCGGCGGACGCATCGTCGGCGGCTTGCCGGCGCAGCGGCGAACGTTCGCCGAGGTGGAGCTGAAACTCGTCGGTCGCGCGGGTACCCAGCGCTTCGGACTCGAAGTCGTCGACCGAGATCAGCTCCAGCACGCGGTTGTCGAACTCGCGCACCTTCGCGGCCTCTTCGGCGGTGAGTACACCTAGCGCTTCGGCCTGGTCGATCTGGTTGGGCGTCTCCTCGGCGGTGATGCGCCCCTCGCGGATCGCGTCGAAGACCTTGCGTTCGAGCCCGCGCACGTCGCGCGACATCTCGAGCGCCTCCTGCAGCAGCCCGAGCGGGTTACCCGGTTCGCGGGTCTTGTAGATGCCGGCGCTCAGGCGCTCGCGCGCCTCGGTGGGGTTGATGATCAGCTCGACGATTTCCTGGCCGAGTTCGTCGGACGGTGAGAAATACGTGCGGCCGCGCGGGAAGATCAGGAAGCGCATCAGCGCCGCCATCCAGCGGTTCGGGAAGTTGCGGATCAGGCCGTGGAGCTGCTCCTGCGCGTTGTAGAGCAGGTGGCGGCATGACCATTCGACCAGTGGCATGTCGGACGCGTGAGCGCCCTCGTTCTCATAGTGCTTGAGTACCATCGACGCCATGTAGATCGACGACAGCACGTCGCCGAGTCGCGCCGACAGCAGCTCCTTGCGCTTGAGCGCACCGCCGAGCGTCAGCATCGCGATGTCCGACGCCAGTGCGAATGATGCGCTGTAGCGGTTGATGTGCTGGTAGTAACGGCGAATGGGGCCCTTCGCGGGCACCTCGGTGAAGCGCGCGAGCGTCAGCGCCATCACCAGCGAGCGCGCGGCGTTACTGATCGCGTAGCCGATGTGGCCGAACAGTGCCCGGTCGAAATCGACGACGGCCTCGTCCTCGTCGGGATTCTGCGCGGCGGTCATTTCCTCGAGCACATAGGGATGGCAGCGGATCGCGCCCTGGCCGAAGATGATCAGGCAGCGCGTGAGGATGTTCGCCCCCTCGACCGTGATGCCGATGGGCACGCCCTGGTAGCCGCGGCCGAGATAGTTGCGCGGCCCCAGCATGATGCCCTTGCCGCCGTGAACGTCCATCGCGTCGTTGGCGATGCGCCGGCTCATCTCGGTGTTGTGGTACTTGAGGATCGCCGCGGGCACCGCCGGCTTTTCGCCGCGGTCGATCGCGCCGACGGTGACCTCGGAATTGGCGTTCATGATGTAGGTGAACCCGGCCATGCGCGCGAGCGCCTCGCCGACGCCGTGGAACTTGCCGACCGGCAGGCCGAACTGGCGCCGGATGCGCGCGTAGGCGCCGCTTGCGTAGACCGCCGCGCGTCCGCCCGCCATCGCCGACGACGGCAGCGTGATGCCGCGGCCCACGGAGAGCTGTTCGACCAGCATGCGCCAGCCCTGGCCGGCGCGCTCGGGGCCGCCGATGATCGCGTCCAGCGGTACGAACACGTCCTTGCCCTGGGTCGGGCCGTTCTGGAACGGGATGTTCAACGGGAAGTGACGACGCCCGGCGGTCACCCCCGGCAGGTGCGCCGGGATCAGCGCCGCGGTGATGCCGTACTCGTCACGCTCGCCGATCAGGTGGTCGGGGTCGTAGAGCTTGAACGCGAGCCCGATCACGGTCGCCACCGGGGCGAGCGTGATGTAGCGCTTGTCCCAGTTCAGCCGGATGCCGACGATTTCCTCGCCTTCCCATTCGCCGCGGCAGACGACGCCGGTGTCGGAGATCGCGGTCGCGTCCGACCCCACGCGTACCGAGGTCAGCGCGAAACACGGGATCTCGCGGCCGTCTGCGAGGCGCGGCAGGTAATGATCCTTCTGCGCCTCGGTGCCGTAATGCAGCAGCAGCTCGCTCGGGCCGAGCGAGTTAGGCACGCCCACGGTCACGCCGACCGCCATGCTGCGCCCGGACACCTTGTTCAGCACCATTGAATTCGCCGTGGCCGAAAATTCCAGCCCGCCATACTTCTTCGGAATGATCATCGCGAAGAAGCGGTGCTCGAGGAGATAGTCCCAGATGCGCGATGGGATGTCGCCGAGCTCGTGGGTGAGTTCCCACTCGTCGATCATCCGGCAGAGTTCCTCGCACGGGCCGTCGAGGAAGGCCTGCTCCTCGGCGGTGAGCTTCGGCGCCGGCATGTCCATCAGCTTGTTCCAGCGCGGTCGCCCGGAAAAAAGCTCGCCATCCCACCACACGGTGCCGGCCTCGAGCGCCTCGCGCTCGGTGCGCGACATCGGTGGCAGCATCGTGCGGTAGACCGCCAGCGCGCGCCGGGTGATGTTTTCGCGGCGGAACTGCTCGAAGTTCAGCGCGACCATGCCGGCGAACAGCAGCCACAGGACAAGCAGCCACACGATCGCGCCGCTGCCGAGCACGGTGTAGGTCAGCAGCGTGACGCCGGCGATGATGGTCGATGTCTGCAGGTCAACCCGGCGGTAGGCCAGCGTGAGACCGACAGTGATGAACAGCAGCAGCCAGAACAGACTTGCAAGCATGGGAGCCCCCCGGGACGGGTGATTCAGGCGGTGGGCACCGCCGCGAATGCCCCGATCATACCGCAGCGCCGCGGTGAACGAGGCGGCGCGGGACCGGAGGGTGGATCCCGCGCCAACCCTGCAGGGAATGGACCGTCAGAGCAGCTCGGAGACGCCGTCGCGTTCCTCGCGCAGCTCGCGGTCGGTGACCGCCATGCGCTCACGGCTGAAGTCGTCGACGTCGAGCCCCTGGACGATTTCGTAGCTGCCGTTCCGGCAGGTGACCGGATAGGAATAGACCACGCCCTCGGGAATGTCGTAGCTGCCGTCGGAGGCGACCGCCATGCTCGTCCAGTCGCCATCGGGCGTGCCGAGCATCCAGTCGTGCACGTGGTCGATCGCCGCCGAGGCCGCCGAGGCCGCCGAGGACGCGCCGCGTGCCTTGATGATCGCCGCGCCGCGCTGCTGCACGGTGGGAATGAACTCGTCGGTGTACCAGCCGCGGTCGACGAGCTTCGCGGCGGGGCGTCCGTCGATCTTCGCATGCGCGATGTCGGGGTACTGCGTCGCCGAATGGTTGCCCCAGATGATCATGCCGCTGATCTTCGACGCGTGGCTGCCGGTCTTCTGCGCGAGCTGGGCGAGCGCGCGGTTGTGGTCGAGCCGCGTCATCGCGGTGAAGTTGCGCGGGTCGATGTCGGGCGCGTTCTCGCGTGCGATCAGCGCGTTGGTGTTCGCCGGGTTGCCGACGACGAGCACCTTGACGTCGCGGCTGGCGTGCGCGTTGAGCGCCTTGCCCTGTGCCGAGAAGATCTTCGCGTTGGCGAGCAGCAGGTCCTTGCGCTCCATGCCGGGTCCGCGCGGGCGCGCGCCGACGAGCATCGCGATGTCGGTATCACGGAAGCCTTTCGCCGGGTCATCGGCGAGCTCCAGCCCGTGCAGCGTAGCGAACGCGCAGTCGTCGAGTTCCATCGCCACGCCGCGCAGCGCGTCCATCGCCTGCGGGATTTCCACCAGCTGCAGGATCACCGGCTGCGCGGCACCGAGCATCTGGCCGGACGCGATACGGAAGGCGAGCTGGTAGCCGATCTGGCCGGCGGCGCCGGTGATGGCCACGCGTATGGGTTGCGTCATTTTTGCAAGTCCTTGTTTCTCAGTGTTTATTGCCTTCTGGCCGCGTGGGGTGGTGGCTGACCGCCCCGCGGGCGAACGGGCTGAGCGCGCGGATTGTAGCACCCGGGCACACGCGCCCCTTGCAATCCCTGGATTTGGTGTTATAGTTACCTACAACACCAGTTCACAAACGCTCACAACGGAGATGACGATCATGAACACCCGCAACGAAGTCCATGTTGGCACGCTCCCGGTACGCCGGGTCCTTCCGGCCCTCGCGCTGGGTATCGCAGCGCTGTGCACCGCCGGTACCGCCCTGGCCGATGACGCCGGCAGCCTTCCTGAGCCCCTGGTCAGCGCCGAGCGCGTGATCGAGGCCGCGCGCAGCGAACGACCGGCGCTCGCGGGTGACGCGAGCAGCGCGGCCGAGGCCTCGCGCGGCGCGATGGAGGCACTGAAGGCCGAACGGATGCAGAATAAGGCCCCGTCGGGTCATGAGCCTTCCCGCCGCGGCGTCGTCGCGGGGGCCGACTCTGACGAGGCGGGTGCCGGTCGCGTCCGTGGCGTCACGATCAGCGATACGGGTACGGACGAGGTGAACCGCTTCGACGTGGTCATCATCGACGGCCCGACCAACCTGATGCTGCGCGTACTGAGCATCGGACTCTAATGGAAGCGCCCTGGCCGACCAGGGCGTCGGCCCCGGGGGGGCGAATGGACGCAGACTGGAACGACTCCCAACCCATCTACCGGCAGCTGCGCGACCGAGTGGTCGACATGCTGCTGGAAGGGGTGCTCAAGGACGGCGACGCGCTGCCTTCGGTGCGCAGCGTCGCCGCCGAGTATCGTCTCAACCCCCTCACGGTGCTCAAGGGTTACCAGGAACTCGTCGATGAGGGCCTGGTGGAGAAAAAGCGCGGCCGGGGCATGTACGTGATCGACGGCGCCACCCGCAAGCTCATGAAAAACGAGCGGCAACGGTTCCTGGAGGAACAATGGCCGGAAATACTCGCCACCATCGAACGGCTCGGGCTCGACCCCGAGGAACTGCTGCGCCTTTCGCGCGGCAAGGGAGGTGAGCAGTGAGTGCTCTCGTCTCCGCGCGCGGCCTGCGCAAGCACTACGGCCGCGTCCACGCCCTCGACGGCGTGAACTTCGACATCGAGGCCGGGCGCATCGTCGGGCTCATCGGCCCGAACGGGGCCGGCAAGACCACCGCGCTGAAGGCCATTCTCGGTCTCACGCGCTGCAGCGGTGAGCTGTCGGTGCTCGGCCGCGACCCGGTGCGTGACCGCGCCCGGCTGATGCAGGAGGTCTGCTTCATCGCCGACACCGGCATCCTGCCGCGCTGGCTGCGCGTGCACCAGGCGCTCGACTACGTTGCCGGCGTGCATCCGCGCTTCTCCCGCGAGCGCGCCGAGTCCTTCCTGGAGCGCACCGAAATCCGCCGCAAGGCACGCATCGGCACGCTGTCCAAGGGCATGATCACGCAGCTGCATCTCGCGCTGATCATGGCGATCGAGGCGCGGCTGCTGGTGCTCGACGAGCCCACGCTGGGGCTCGACCTGCTGTTCAGGCGCACCTTCTATACGACGCTGCTCAACGACTATTTCGACGAGGAGCGCACGATCCTGGTCACCACCCACCAGGTCGACGAGATCGAGCACATCCTCACCGACGTGATGTTCATCGACCACGGCGCCATCGTGCTCGACGAAAGCATGGACACGCTTGCCGAGCGCTACCTGCAGGTCAGCGTCAACCCCGACCGCGTCGAGCAGGCGCGCGCGCTCGGGCCGTTTTCCGAGCAGCCGCTGATGGGGCGCACGGTACTGATGTACCAGGACACACCGCGCGAGCGTCTTGCCGAGCTCGGCGAGGTCCGCACGCCGCGGCTCGCCGATCTTTTCGTTGCGCGCGTTTCCGCGGAGCACCCGGCATGAATACCGTCACCGCCATGACGACGCAGGTGCGTCGTGAACTCTGGGAACACCGCGGGCTGCTCGCGTACACGCCTTTCGTGATCGCCGCGGTCCTGCTCGCGCTCGCGATCGGCGGGGTGGGCTTCGGCGTGGGGCAGTTTTCGGCGCTGGTCGAGGGCGACCTCGATGACCTGATCCCCGGCGCCGGCGTGAGCGCCCGCGAGCTGCCGCCGGAGCTGCTGCGCGCCGTGATGCTGCTGACGATGACGATGAGCCTGACGCTGTTCGTCGCGGTGCTCGTCGTGATGATTTTCTTCTACGCGCTCGACGCGCTGTACGCGGAACGCCGCGACCGCAGCATCCTGTTCTGGCGCTCGCTGCCGGTGTCCGACCTGCGCACCGTGCTGTGCAAGCTCGTGACCGCGGTGCTGGTCGCGCCGCTGCTCGTGGTCGCCGCGATCATGGTCGTGCAGGTCGGGTCGCTGCTGATCGCGATGGCCGGTGCCGCGTTCACCGCCGGCGGCCCGTCGCCCGGTGAACTGTGGCGCGCGACGCCGCTCGGGTCGCTGTGGGTACTGCAGGTCTACGGTGCGATCGCGATGGCGCTCTGGTGGTTGCCGCTGATCGCATGGCTGCTGCTCGCGTCGGCGTGGGCGCCGAAGGCGCCGCTGGTCTGGGGCGTGCTGCCACCTGTTGCGCTGGGGCTGATCGAGCGCATGACCGTGGGCACCTCGTGGCTGTTCTCGGCGCTCGGCGAGCGGGTCATCGGGTTCGCGCCAAGGGCGTTCGAGTTCGATGCCAGGCGCGTGTTCGGGATGGCGGGCGACGGTGACTCGGTCGATATCACGATCGGCGCCGGCTCTGTGCTTGGGAATTCCGGTGACGCTGCTGCGGTGGAGTCGGGGCTCAACGTGCTGGCGCTGGCCACACCCGGTCAGCTGCTCGCAGCACCAGGGCTGTGGGGCGGGCTGATCGTGGCCGCGGTGCTGGTCGCCGGCGCGGTGTACGTGCGCCGCTATCGCGGCGAGAGCTGACGGCGGGTCAGGCGTCGGGCGGGGTGAAGCCCGCCCGATGCCAGTCAAACACCACCGGCTCGGCGCGGCCGGCTTCGAGCTCGGCCATCCGGGCGGCGCTGACCGGGTGGCTGAACTGCGCATTGCGCATCCGGATCCGCGCCCGGCTCTGCTCGACCGACAGGTCCCGGAGTCTCGCCCAGTCGGCGTCGCTCATGCGGTGGTCCTCGAGCCCGGCGATGCCTTCCAGCATGTGGCCCCACTCGTCGTCGTAGAC
>PWYM01000197.1 GCA_003567855.1 Gammaproteobacteria bacterium
CGTCGTCGACGCCGACTTCGGCCAGCGCGCGGCGCACCGCCACGCCCACCGCCAGGCCGAGCGCGGTGAACTGCGGCGGACGCTCGGCGAACTGCCACGCGAGCGACAGGTACAGCCCACCCCCGAACGGGGCGGCCCAGCTGCGCCCGCGGCGGCCGCGGCCCGCGCTCTGGTGCTCGGCGAGACACGCGTGCAGCCGGCCGGGTGGCGGCGCCGGCTGCGCCAGCAGGTGGCTGTTGGTCGAGTCCAGCGACGCGTGGAGCTCGAGCCGGTCGAGCAGCGTACCCGCACCGGTGCGGATACGCCGCGCGTCGAGCAGCTCCAGCGGGCGGGGGAGCCGGTAGCCGCGACCGGCCTCGGCCTCGAGCACGACGCCGAGATCGGCGAGGCTGCGCACGTGCTTCCAGACCGCCGAGCGTGACAGGCCGAGCGCGTTGGCGATGTCCTGGCCGGAGCGCGTCTGTCCGTCGGCGAGCGCCTCGGCGACGGCGAGCCGGTGGTCGGTCGAGGCCGGGGTGATGCCGTTCATTGCTGGTCCGTCGTGGTCGCGCCCGGGCGCCGGCGCAGCATCAAGCGCTCGGTGCGCACCTCGGTGCCGGCGCGCAGCCGCTGCAGGTTGCCGCGGTGAGTCCACGTGATCAGCACCGCGATCGCGAGCGCGAACCACAGGAAGTGAAAATCGGGCACCGGGTAGCCCAGCGCGACCAGCAGCGGCGCCGAGAGCACCGTCATGACCGTCGCGAGGCCAACGTAGCCGGTCAGCACGATGATCGCGGTCCAGACGATCAGCAGCGGCAGCACGATCGCCGGCGCGAGCACCGCGGTGACGCCGAGCGCGGTCGCCGCCCCCTTGCCGCCGCGGAAATCGTGCCACACCGGCCACACGTGGCCGACGACACCGGCGAAAGCGCAGCCGTAGAGCACCAGCTCGCGCGGCATCGCGGGGTCGGCCGGCGGCAGCGGCGCGAACGCGATCGCCACCGCGACCAGGCCCTTGCCGACGTCGATCGCGACCACACCGAGCGCGAACGCCCGCCCCTGCGTGCGCAGCGCGTTGGTGCCACCGGCGTTGCCGCTGCCCAGGCCACGGATGTCGACGCCGCCCCTGATGCGGCCGATCAGCAGCGCGCCCATCAGCGAGCCCACAAGGTAGGCGGCGAGAATCTTGACTCCCAGTTCCAGCATGTCTTCAGCGTGTATCCCGACGGCCCGGGTCGATTGTAGCCTGCGCGGCGGAGCTCACCGCAGCGCTGCCGTCGGTCTGTCGCTCCGCGGCGTCGGGGGGCCGCGGACTGGCCGCATCACGACCCCGCACGCCGAGGTAGATCGCCGTCAGCGCGATCGCCGCGCCGGCGGCCTCGACCGCCGAGAAACTGCGACCGAAGAACACGATGTCCCAGACGAACGACAGCGTCGGCTGCGCGAGCAGCACGAGCCCCGCGCGCGCGGCGCTGAGGTACGCGAGCGCGCTCGAGATCAGCACCCAGCCGATCACCGTCGCGGTCAGCGCGTAACCGGTGATCAGCCACACGTCGCGCCACCCCGGGAGCGCCAGCGACTCGCCGGTAAACGGCGTGAGCCCGGCGAGTACGACCGCACCGGCGAGCGACGCGACCGCGATGTCGCGCATCGGCGAGCCGGCATCGGCAGGCGTCGCGCGCGAGCGCGCGGCGCGCAGCCCGAGGATGTAGCCGGCGTAACTGACCGCCGTCAGCAGCCCGAAGATCACGCCGAGCCGGTATTCGGGCGACAGCGCGCGCCAGTCGAGGCCGACGATCAGCGCAAGGCCGAACACCGCCAGCGGCACGGCCAGCCACTGCAGCGGCGTCGGGCGCTGCCGGTAAAGCCAGATGCCGGCGAACAGCAGGATGAAGACCTGGAAGTTCGCCAGCAGCGTCGACACGCCGGCGCCGACGTACAGGATGCTGCGGTGCCAGAAGAAGAGGTCGAGCGCGAAACTCGCGCCGGCCAGCGCGAGCACGACGCACAGGCCCGGGCGCGGGATCGGTCGCCCGCTGCGCCACCAGACCCACGCGAACAGCACGCCACCGCCGATCAGCAGGCGGTAGAAGCCGCTGGTCGTCGGGTCGGCCTCGGTGAGCGTGACCCACACCGGCGTGAAACTGATGACGACGGCGCCGGCCAGCAGGCGCCACAGCGCGGCCCGCGGACCGGCCAGCGTACGCAGCAGTGCCTTCACGCGGCGCCGATCAGGGCTGCAGCCAGGCGCGGCGCGCGGCCAGCCGTGCAGGTTCGGCGTCGGCGTCGGCGGTGAGCACGCAGGTGTCGAGTGGCGCCGCGCCCAGGGTCACGTCGCGGCGGATCAGCTCGTCACGCCGGAACGCGGTGACCTCGACCCGGTCGCCGGGCCGGCGGCGGCCCAGCAGCGCGTCAAGCGTCGCCGGCGTGATCTTCAGGCCATCGAGCGCGACGAGTTCATCCCCCGCCGACAGCCCGGCCTGCTGCGCCGGACTCCCCGTCGTGAGCGTGCCGAGCTGCAGCCGCCCCTCGACCGTCGCCAGCGTGGCGCCAAGCCACGCGCGGCGGTCACCGCTGGCCTTGCCGGTGCCTCCCGGATCGGCGCCACTGGTCGCCGGCCGCCATTCGACCAGCACGCCGACGTCGGAGAGCAGTGCCTTGAGCGGCAGCTCGCTCGTCCCGCGCACCGTGCGCGCGAAGAACGCGTCGAGGTCGAGCCCGCTCACCTCCGCGGCGAGGCGCTCGAACCCGTCTTCGGCAACACCCTCGCCGGTGAGACCGTGACGCTGCCAGAGCGCGCGCATCACGTCGTCGAGGCTGCGCTCGCCGGCGGTGCCGCGACGGATCGTGAGATCGAGCGCGAGCGCGACCAACGCGCCCTTCGCGTAGTAGCTGACCACCGCGTTGGGCGTGTTCTCGTCCGGCTTGTAGAACTTGATCCACGCGTCGAAGCTCGACTCGGCGATGCTCTGGACCTGGCGCCCGGCGCCGCGCTGCACGCGCGTGATGGTCTGCGCGAGCAGCTCGAGGTAGGCCGCGTCGTCGATCACGCCGGCGCGGCGCAGTGCGAGGTCGTCGTAGTACGACGTGATGCCCTCGAACACCCACAGCAGCCGCGTGTACGCCTCGGCGGACAGCTCGTACGGCGTGAACGCCGCCGGGCGGATGCGCTTGACGTTCCAGGTGTGGAAGTACTCGTGGCTGCACAGCCCGAGCAGCCGGCGGTAGCCCTCGTCGACGCGGTCGTGCTCGCCGCGCCGCGGCAGATCGGCGCGGCGGAACATCAGCGCGGTCGACGCGCGATGCTCGAGCCCGCCGTAGCCGTCGCCGGTGGCCAGCCCCGTGAACAGGTAGCGCGACATCGGCGGCGGGCGGCCGAACAGGTCCACGTGCACGGTGCAGATGCGCGCGAGGTCGGCAGCGACGCGATCGAGGTCGGCGTCATGCCGGCCGCTGACCGCGAAACGGTGCGGCACGCCGGCGACGTCGAAATCGACGGTGTCCTGCGGGCCGATCTCGACCGGGTGGTCGATCAGCTCGTCGTAGTCGGCGGCCGCGTAGCGTCCGTAGCCCTGCGCGTCGACGTCGACCGCGGGCATCGTGGTCTCGACCTGCCAGTCGCCGAAGCCGTCGCCACGCGGCGGTTCGATCTCGAGTTCACAGCGCCGGTCTTCGAGTCCGCGCGGCAACAGGAACACGCTGGTGCCGTTGAAAAACGCACGCCGGTCATCGAGCCATGCGCCGCGCACCGACAGGTCGTGGGCGTAGACCTCGATGCGCACGACCAGCGGGCCGTCGGCCGGCGCACAGCGCCACGTGGACTTGTCGAGCTTGGTGACCGCCACGCCACGGGCGCCCTGCTGCGCCTCGATGCGCACGATGTTGCGCGCGAAGTCCCGCACGAGGTAGCTGCCCGGAATCCACGCCGGCAGCGTGAACACCTGGCCCTGCGGATCGGGCACGTCGACACGGCAGGTCACCTCGAACAGGTGCCCGCCGTGGTTCAGACAGCGCAGCGTGTAATTGACGGGATCGGAAGCGGTCGGCATGAGAACTCCGGCTGGCCAGGCACGTGCGGCCGGACAAACGGGCATGGTACCGGGCGGCGCGCGGGCGCAGAAGCCGCCCGAGGGGTACCCACCGGGGCGTGCTCCGGTCACGCCCCGGGCCGGCCCGGAAGTGCGGCGGGGGCGCGGCGCGGTCAGGGTTGCGGGGCGGTGGGGTGGACCGAGCTGTTGCGGGCGGATCTTGCCTTCCGTGCGGGCGGCTGCAGGCGGTAGCCGAAGCCGCGAATGGTCTGGATCATCTGCTCGAGGCCGTGCGGTTCGAGGAGCTGGCGCAGGCGGCGCACGTGCACGTCGACGGTGCGCGGGCTCACGGTGCCGCGACGGCCCCAGACACGGTGCAGCAGCTGCTGCCGGCTGTGGACCCGGCGCGGATGCACCATCAGGTACTCCAGCAGGCGGTACTCGGTCGGCGCCAGCGACGCGGGCTCGCCGTTGATGCGCACGGCGTGAGCGAGCCGGTCCATTTCCACCGCACCGATGCGCATCACGTCCTCGGACGGCAGCGTGCCGGGCCGCCGCAGCGCGGCCCGAACCCGCGCCAGCAGTTCGGCGGTGTGCCACGGCTTGATCACGTAGTCGTCGACCCCGGCGTCGAGCGCACGGACGACGTCACGCACGTCATCGCGGTGGGACAGCATGATCACGCGGGGCGCGGCCTCGTGCGACTTGAGCCGCGTCACGAGCTCGAGCCCCGATACGTCGGGCAGCGTCCACTCGAGCACCACGAGCTCGGGCGCACTGCGCGCGAGCACCGTCTCGGCCTCGCCCGCGCTCGCGGCCGCCTCGGTACGGTGATCATGGGCCGCGAGCTGCGCCACGACCGCGTCCCGGCTGCCCGGATCGGGATCGATGACGAGAATCGAGGCCATGCGCTGCACCGGGAATAACTGGTGGTGCCAGTGAGCCACGCGATCATTACGGGAATCTTTCAGCGCGGTGACACGCGAATGACAGACCGCGCTCCGGTCATTCGCGGTTTCGCTTGGCGACCAGCAGGTTGGGCGCACCGTCTAAACGCGGCATCGAAATCCGCTCGCAGGCCGCTGGTGTCACGGCAGATTCACGTGCCTGCAACGCACGGTTCATACCGCACTGCGAAGCTCGGGGTGTTGCCGGTCACCGAAGGACCCGAGCCATGCCTGCAGAGATCCGCCGCCGCCGACTGCATTTTCGCACCGTGTTCATCTCCGACGTGCACCTGGGCTCGCCGGCCGCGAACTGCGACGCGCTGATCGATTTCCTGCGCAGCATCCGCTGCGACACGCTCTACCTCGTCGGCGACATCATCGACGTGTGGAACCTGAAGAAGCAGTTTTTCTGGCCACCGGCCCACAACACGATCGTGCGCCGGATCATGAAGATGGCGCGGCGCGGCACCCGGGTCGTCTACATCCCCGGCAACCACGACGAGATGTTCCGCGACTACGTGGGGCTGAACTTCGACGGCATAGAAGTCGCGCGCAAGGCGCTGCACGAAACCGCCGACGGGCGACGGCTGCTCGTGATGCACGGCGACGAGTTCGACCAGGTCGTGCAGTTCAACCCATGGCTCGCGCGCTTCGGCGCGCGCGCGTACGAACGCCTGATCCGCATCAACGCGCTGGTCAACCGCGCGCGCCGGCGCTTCGGTTACCCGCACTGGTCACTCGCCGGCTATCTGAAGCACCGGGTCAAGAACGCCGTGCAGTACATCGGCGCATTCGAGGACGCGGTGGTCACCGCCGCGCGGCGCGAGGGCGTCGACGGCCTCGTCTGCGGGCACATCCATCACCCCGAAATGCGCGAGATCGACGGCGTGCTGTACTGCAACGATGGCGACTGGGTGGAGAGCTGCAGTGCGCTGGTCGAGCGTGCTGACGGCGCACTTGAGGTCCTGCGCTGGCTCGAGGCGCGCCCGCAGCTGCTGCCCGCGACACCGCCGGTCGCGCTGCCGCTCGACCACGCGGCCTGATGCGGGCTTCAGCCCCCGTAACCGGGACGCGGCTCGGTGAGCCGCAGTGTCAGGCACTTGGCCGAGCCGCCCGCCTTCAGGAACTCCGACAGCTCGATCTCGTGCACCTTGAAGCCGACGCGCATCAGCCGCGCCTTCATCGGGTCGGACGCGCGGTGCACGAACACGTGCTCGCCGATGTTGACCGCGTTGCACGCGAACTCGCCGGCATCGAGCGTGTCGACGACGATGCGCTTGTGCGAGGGCACCCGCGTCTCTATCGCGAGCCGTGAGTCGTAGTCGAAGGCCGGCGGGTGGTACATCAGGTAACCGTCGGTCAGCGGGCACATGCAGGTGTCGATGTGGTAGAAGCGCGAGTCGGTGAGGCGTACCGACACGATTTCGCGGTCGGGAAACCATTCGGCGAGCAGCGGATGCGCCTCGATTTCGGTTCGGAAGCCGTAGCCCGTCCACAGCCACGGCCCGTAGCGATCGACCAGGCAGTCACCGGCACCTTCGAAGCCGACGTTGTCGGGCAGCTCGAGCAGCTCGAAGCCGTTGTTACGGAACCAGTGCTTGAAGTGCGGCTCCTCGGGGCGGCGCTCCATCGGCATGAAGTGGCTGGCCACGGCGTGGCGGCCGTAGACCATGCCGGCATTGGCGGTGAACACCATGTCGGGCAGATCCGGATGCGGGTCCATCATCACGATGTCAGCATGCTCGGCCAGCGCGTCGCGCAGCGCCGCCCACTGCCGGTGGGCGAGTGATACGTCGAGGGCGTCCTCGTGCCCGGCCATCCAGGGGTTGATCACGTATTCGACGCGGAAGTGGTCGGGCGGGCACATCAGGATGCGCGGACGGTCAGTCATGGCGGGCGGACTCCCTGCGGGGCAGGAACACCTCGGCGAGCATGCAGCGCACGCTGCCGCCGCCCAGACGCTCGATGGTCGGAATGGCGGCGGGCAGCAGCTGCACGTGACGCTCGAGTACCGCGCGCTGATCGGCACGCAGCGCGTCGTGCGCGGTCGCCGACAGTGCGAGCAGCGGCGTGGCGTCGCGCGCCTCGAGCTCCAGTGCATTGCCGACGAAAAGCGTGAGCTGCGCGAAGTCGAACTCGATGATTGAGCGGCCGCCTTCCTCGAGTGCGGCGCGCAGGCGCGCGCGTTCGCCGGGGTCGGGCACCGCATCGAGGCAGACCAGCGCAAAGTCGCTGCCCAGCGTGAGCATCACGTTGGTGTGATAGATCGCGCGTCCGGCGCCGTCGACGGCGTCGAACAGCACCGCGCTGTAACCCAGCCGGGTGCAGACCTCGTTGACGAGCGAGGTATCGGTGCGCGACGAGCGGCAGGCGAAGGCACGCCGCGACGGATGGTCGAAGATCAGGCTGCCGGTGCCTTCGAGGAAGCGGCCGTCCTGCTCGTGGCCGCTGAAGTCCAGCGTACGCTCGAGCACCCGGCCATGGCGCGAGCCGAGTGCATCGAGAATGTCTGCGCGGCGTTCGCGGCGACGGTTCGGCGCCTCCATCGGGTACAGCACCGCGGTGCCGTCAGCGTGCAGCGAGAGCCAGTTGTTCGGGAAGTGCTGGTCGGGGGCATCGAGCGCCGGATCCCCTTCGAACACCAGCGCCTCTACGCCGGCGTCGGACAGTGCGCCGACGAGGGCCTCGAACTCGGCCAGCGCGATACGCTGCAGCGCCGGGTCGCCCGCGGGAGCGGCCGGCGCCTGCTGGAAAGCGTTCGAGTCGCGGGTCTGCGGGTTGGCGCCGATGCCTGCCGGGCGCACCATCAGCACCGTGTCGCTGCGCTGCCGGGACGGATTCGCATTCATAACCGCGATTCTACCCGCATGCGACGCGCCCGGCATGGGCCGGGCGGGGCGGCCTCAACCGTCTTCGTCGGGGGCATCCACCGGCGCGATGAGCACGAGATCCTCGCGGCTCGAGACCATCACGCCGCCGCTGGGCTCGACCGTGACGGCAAACAGCGCGGGCTGCTTCACGGGCAGGTTGGCGTTGATCGGCACGATCACCTCGTCGGTGCCATGGGGCACGTCGAAGACTCCCCCGTCCACCGGGAAGCGGTCATCGCGCTCGCCATCAAAGATCCACAGCTGGTACTGGCGCTCGGACGGGTCATTGGGCGGCAGGCCACGGAAGCGCATGTAGCCCTCCTGCAGCGCCTCGCTCCAGACCACGTCGCCCTCGACGGTGCGCCCCTCCAGATCCTCGGTCGCCTGCCAGTCGCGGCGGATCACGGTCTGGTCCTGCTCGACGAGATTCGCGCGGCGCACCCCCGGCCCGGGCGTGGCCGGCGGCGCGACCTCGACGACACGCTCGACCTCGACCGGCACCTCGACCGTCTCGGGACCGCGCATCCAGAGGGCAAACGCGATCACCAGGCTCGCCGCGGCGGCCAGCCACGCCGGCGGCGCCGTACGCCACCAGGATGCGGGACCTGTAACCACGCGGCCGCCTGAACCGGCAGCCGCAGCCCGCGCGTCGGCTGACGCGTCCTCCGCGCCGCCTTGAGTGCTGGCGACGATTCGGTCTGCGAGGCCCGCGGGCAGCGGCCCGGCGTCGTCGAGATCGGCTGCAGTCGCGGACACCGCGGCGGCGGCGAGTTCGAACTGCTGCGGATCGACGTGCGGGTGCTCGCGCAGCAGCAGCCGGAGTTCGCTGGTCTCGCCCGGACCCAGGCCTTCGACCGCCTGCTTGGCCAGCAGGTCGAGCAGACGTTCTTCACGTTCGTGAGCGCTGTTAATCACTTCTCATGCCCCCCCGGAGACGGCGGTCCCACCCGCTCCGTCACCGATGGACTCCCTGACCTTGATGAGGCCGCGGCGCATCTGGGTCTTTACGGTACCCAGCGGGCGGCCCGTTTCGCGTGCGATCTCGCTGTGTGTGAGCCCCTTCACCACGCCGAGTTCGATGACCTCGCGCTGCTCCGGATCGAGCTTCGCGATGACCGCCATCACCTGTGACAGCTCGACGCTGACCGCCGGCGCAGCCTCGGTGTGCTGCTCGTGGAAGATCTCGGTGTCCGGCAGCGGCTCGGTTTCGAGCCGGCGCGAGCGGCTGCGCCAGCGATCGATCAGCCGGCGACGCGCGATCATCGCGATGTAGACCTTTTCCGGGCTCTTGTCCGGCGCGTAGCTCGACGCGTTGCGCCACAGCTCGGTGAAGATTTCCTGCACGGCGTCTTCGGCCTCGGCCCGGTCCGGCGACATGCGCAGCGCCAGCGACCAGACGAGCCCGCCGTAGGAGTCCATGCACTCGCGCAACGCCTTGCTGTCGCCGCCGGCGATGCGCTCCAGTAACGTGACCTTCATTGGTGAACTGTCCTTCCTGTCCTGGAAGACAGCCGGACCCGGCGCGCCCCGCACAAGCGAGGCCGACCGCCCGGCGGATTCCGGCGGCTGATCGTGCAGCCTATCACCGAGGCCGAGCGCAGCCCAGCGCCGGAGCGGTCCGTTATACAGCGCAATCGCATGTGTCATGACCCCCGATACGCGACCGGGCGGGTGCCGGATTCACGGTTGCAGTGCGGCGTCGGGGTGCGGGGACGGTTGTCCGCGCACCGGCAACGCGACGTTCGACTCGTGGTCGGTTCATGCCAGCAGCAGCAGCGTGATCCCGCGCAGCACCAGCCAGAGACCGAGCAGCACCATCACGAGGCTCCCCGTGGAGGCCGCTGAAAGTCGCACGCGGTCGCGCAGCGGGACACCTTCGACGCCCTCCCGACCCAGCCGCCGGCCGATGCGCAGCGGCACGTCGGAGCCGATGCGCGCGCCGACGACGAACAGCACCAGCCCGCAGACCAGGAATACGATCCCCATATCGACCTCAGGCCGCCGCGCTCGGGCGCGACGAGACCGACCGGTGCCAGCGAGCCAGGTGGCGCCGGTCACCGGGCTCGAGCCGGATCCAGCGCGCGAAGTCGACCGCGATAAGCGCCGTGATGTCGGCCAACGAGTAATGCGAACCCACGATGTAGGGCGAATCGGACAGATGCTCGTCGAGCATGTCGAGGAATGCCGTGGCCCGCACGCGACCCCGCTCGGCGAGTTCCGGCAGCTGCGCGAAGTTCTGCGGCCCCGGCAGCGCGCGGTCGCGGAAACCGCGCGACTGGTTGCGGAACGCCTCGGCGACGGCGGCGAGGCCCTCGGATTCGATGCGCGCGTTCCACTGCAGTACCAGCGCCTGCTCGCGCAGGTCGCGGCCCATCAGCGGCGGCGCGGGAAAGCGGTGTTCGAGGTAGTGACAGATCGCCAGCGTCTCGACGAGACAGGTGCCGTCGTCGAGCTCGAGTACCGGCACCGTGCAGCGCGGGTTGCGCGCGCGGAACTCGGGACTGAGTTGCTCGCGGTTCGCAAGGTCGATCTGCACCGTCGGCAGGGTTTCGCCTTTTTCGGCAAGGAAGACCCGCACCCGGCGGGGGCTGGGGGCAGGGGCGCAGTCATAGAGTTTCATCGTGGCCGTTAACCCCGGCGCAGTTCATTGGGCGTCGGCATCCGGCGCAGCGTGTGGCCACCCGTCGGATGGAGGTTCTGACCGGTGAGGTAAGCCTCGTCGCTGCTGACCCAAAGCACCGCGGCGGCGACGTCGTCCGAGGTGTTGATGCGCCCGAGCGGAATTTCTCGCTCGAACTTCTCCTTGAGCCCCGGGACCTGCAGGAACGGCGCCGTCATCGGGCTTTCGGTAAAGCCCGGTGACACCGAGTTGATCTTGATGCCCTTCGGACCGTATTCGAGGGCGGCGATGCGCACGAGGTGGTCGGTGCCGGCCTTCGCGCCCATGTAGGCGGCGTGGTTGTGCAGCGTCAGCGTCGCGGTGATCGACGACAGCGTGACGATGGAGCCACCCGGCCCCATTTTCGACGCCATGTGCTTGATGAAGAAGAACGGCCCGACGAAATGGATGTCGGCGGCCTGGCGCAGCGTCTTCTCGTCGGTGTCGGCGACGGCGCCCGTGATCGCCTCGCCGGCGCAGTTTACGGCGATGTCGAGCCGACCGAAGCGCTCGATTGCAAGCGCGGCGAGTGCCGAGACGTCGTCCTCGCGGGTGATGTCGCAGGTGGCGGGCACGGCGCCGATCGCGTCGGCCAGTTCGCGCACCTTGCCTTCCCGCCGTGCGGCGACCACGACTTCAGCCCCCTCGTCGCGCAGCCGACGCGCGATCACGCCACCCATCGATGCGGGGTCGGATGCCCCGAGCACGACCGCCACCTTGCCTTCGAACCGCGCCATCACATCCCTCCCGATTGAGCCCGGGCGACAGTATAGCGGCCTGGTCTGGCTTCACGCGCCCGGACGTGCGCGACGCGATACGCGCTGCGCAGAAACAAAAAAACCCCGACCGGTTGCCCGGTCGGGGTTCGAATCAAGAGCCTGGCGGTGTCCTACTCTCACACGGGGAGACCCCGCACTACCATCGGCGCTGAGCGTTTTCACTTCCGAGTTCGGAATGGGATCGGGTGGTTCCCGCTCGCTATGGCCGCCAGGCAAACCGGTTGGGGCAGGCTTTATGCGCGCCTGCGCCCTGAATCTGGAGTAGTTCAAACGTGATGGGTCACGTGTAAGTGTTGCCTGAGCTACACCGGCACCTGGCCTGAGCCAGACTGCTTGGGTGTTATATGGTCAAGCCTCACGGGCAATTAGTACTGGTTAGCTTCACACATTACTGCGCTTCCACACCCAGCCTATCAACCTTGTAGTCTTCAAGGGCCCTTCAG
>PWYM01000021.1 GCA_003567855.1 Gammaproteobacteria bacterium
GAATTTGATCCGTTCCTGATCCCCATTCATTTTTTCATGATATGCTCTGTAATCGTAAGTATCATAATAAAGGCTGCGAACCAAATATCTTTTTAGAGGAGCGATTTGTGTGTAATAGTCCTGTTTCATAAATGGAAGGACGGCAATGCGCAATTTATGGTATTCCATCATACTGATGCGGTACTTTAGTTCAAAGCGCCATGTACTTTGTTTTATGTCATATTCCAATTCTTCCATTTTGTTATTAGAAATTTTTAATTAAAAGAATTCCTCGAGGTTCTACCTCGGCATAAAGAGCGGAAAAGTTTGAAAAACGGCAGGTTTTTCATAAAAAATATAGATTCTGCTTAATACCCCGATGGCTCTGCCTCGGGATAGTTTATTGATATTATACCGGAAGAGCCAGTTGAGGTGCAAGCAGCGAAACCCTCAGAACACCCTGCAATGCTTCAATTTCACTTATCATGTTTTTACTCACCTGCTGCTTTGCTTTTGGATATCGTAGCTCATATATCGCCTCCCACTGTCCGTCAGCGATTTCATAGGAACGCATCTTAACTTCTTCAACATATTCCATAATCTTGTTTTCGAGATTTGAATTGTCGGATGATGATTCACCTGAAATCACCAGGACAAAATCTGTATTTGTTGATCTTCCATATTTCATGAAATAGAGCGTAATGATAACCAGTGAGATGAAAATGGTAGAAATGATTACCACACCCCAGTTATAGGTACCACAACCAAGACCAACAGCTATTGTCCAAAATAAAAATACCATGTCGCGTGTATCCTTGATTGGTGTACGGAACCGGATAATAGACAATGA
Organism: Gammaproteobacteria bacterium; assembly: GCA_003567855.1. GTDB lineage: Bacteria > Pseudomonadota > Gammaproteobacteria > Steroidobacterales > PWYM01 > PWYM01. The sequence continues at coordinate 830 of PWYM01000021.1, forward strand.
GCCGATTAATCCAAGCGACAGAACTAAATCCCCCCGAATGAAAAGCATGACAACGGCCACAATCGGGGCCAGCAAGACCAGAGTGGACATGAAAGAAAGTTCAAAATTCATACCCCTATGCGTATGTTTATAAATTTGTGATATGACAAGGGCAATAATTATGGCCAGAAACATTGAAAATAAAACATCAAATGCATCCTGCCTGTTTATAAGCAAATTCTCCAACATGTTATTTAAAGTTGAAGCAAAACGATCAACGATTTTTTCAAACATTATTTTATACCTTTATTGAAATTATCTTATTCAATAGTAATAAGGAGCCAGGCACCAACAATTACAATAAACCTGAGGATCATTCAGTAAATATATAAAAAAAATACATTTTGCCCGGCAAAGCTTCAATTCTGTAATATTCTCCAATTTAAATTACAAAATCATGCTCACCTGTTTTATCCTGTACTGGCAGGCATTCCAGCCCCAAATACTCTGTTCAGTAGTAACTATTTAAATTATCACTGATTCACTGTATATTCTCCCTTTGAATGTTTTCTATCAGGATATTTTATTGCTTCATATAAATATTTAACTCTTTGGTGTAAAACTTCCCCTAAATAATATAAAGATTGTTTATAATGATTATTTTTATTCTTTTAGATAGACCATTGAAAAATTCTTCAGTCTCCGGCAGAATAAAAGGTGAGTAGGAAAAGCATGGAAGTTATAACAATATGAAGCCTTGAGTCTGATTGCATTTTTGATTTTATATTTGAGAATTAACTAAACAGTTAAAGCTATTTCGGATAAATAATGTGCGGATTTGTTGGAATAATAAATAAGACACCAAAAAATGCTGATGCCGATATACTAAGGGAAATGGCATCAACTATTCATTACCGTGGACCGGATGAGGAGGGGATGTTTGTTGAGGACAGTATAGGGTTTTTCCATAAGAGACTTTCAATAATAGATCTCTCCACGGGTCAGCAACCCATGAGTTTTGATAATTGCACTATTGTCTATAATGGTGAGATATATAATTATATTGAACTAAGGGATGATCTTATCAAAGACGGGCATCACTTCATTACCTCTTCTGATACGGAGGTGATCCTGCATCTTTACAAGAAATACGGGAATGATTGTTTACAGATGCTGAATGGCATGTTCGCATTTGTTATTTATGACCGGGTTAACAGGAAACTTCTTTTTGCCAGGGATCATTTCGGCATCAAACCCCTCTATTGGTATAGTGATGATAAAATGATTGTTTTCGGAAGTGAGATCAAGGCTTTGCTGGCTCACCCCGATATTAGTGCTGAAGCCGATTTCACCAATCTTCATGAATACCTGACATTTCAGTTTGTCCTTGGACAGGGCACCATGTACAGAAATATTTACAAACTGATGCCGGGTAATTACATGAGTTATAGCCTGGATTCGCAGGAAATTAAAACAGTAAATTACTGGCAACCCAACTTTAATATCGATCACTTCCATACTGAGGAATATTTTATTGTTGAGCTTAGAAAGATACTTGAGGAGACAATAAGGCAGCAATTGCGCAGTGATGTTCCTTTAGGGACCTACCTTAGCGGTGGAATAGATTCATCACTTGTAACAATTATGGCATCCAGGTTCCATAAGCAGCAGATCAAGGCTTTTACCGGGGTTTTCGATGAGGGACCGGAATTCAGTGAGCTGGAATATGCAAAGATAGCTGCAAAAGCTGCCAATGCCGAGCTACTTGAAGTGTTTCCTACCGAGCAGCA
>PWYM01000102.1 GCA_003567855.1 Gammaproteobacteria bacterium
CCGCCGGGCAAGGCCGCGGTGCACACGATCGATTTTTTCCGCGCCTTCATCGACGACCCCTACGTGTTCGGCCGCGTGTCGGCGAACCATGCGCTGGGCGACATCTTCGCGATGGGCGCCGAGGCGCAGTCGGCGACCGCGGTCGCGACGGTGCCGTCAGGGCTCGAGTCGAAGATCGAAGACGTCGTGTTCCAGATGATGTCCGGCGCGGTCGAGGTGCTCAACGATGCCGGCTGCGCGCTCGTCGGCGGCCACACCGGCGAGGGCCGCGAGCTGGCGCTGGGCTTCGCCGTCAACGGGCTCGTCGATGTGGACGCCGCGCTGCGCAAGGGCGGCATGCGCGCCGGCGACGTGCTCGTGCTCACCAAGCCGATCGGCACCGGCACGCTGTTCGCCGCGCACGCGAAGCTCGCAACGCGCGGGCGCTGGATCGATGCCGCGCTCGAGTCGATGATGCAGTCCAACCAGGCCGGCGCCGCGTGTTTGCGCGAACACGGCGCCACCGCGTGTACCGACCTCACCGGTTTCGGGCTGCTCGGCCACCTCGTCGAGATGACCCGCCCGTCCGGCGTCGACGCCGAGATCGAACTTGCCGCGTTGCCGATTCTAGACGGTGCCGAGGAGACCGCGGCGGGCGGCATCCTGAGCTCGCTGCAGCCGGCCAACTTACGTCTGCGCCGCGCGCTGCGCGACCAGGCCGACTGGGTCAACCATCCGCGCTATCCTCTCCTGTTCGATCCGCAGACCGCCGGCGGACTGCTCGCGAGCGTGCCCGCCGAGCGCGCCGAGGCGTGCGTCCAGGCGCTGCGTGCGTTCGGTTACACGCGCGCGGTGATCGTCGGCCGCGTGCTGCCGCAGGGTGAAGCGTTCGAGCCGATCGTGCTGACGGGGCAGGCGTGACAGGCGTGTGCCGGCCTCGTGGCGGGCGTCGTCGAAAAGCGCGACGCGCTCAGCGTTCCGCCTGCTCGAGCTGTCTGTCGAGTTCACGCCGCGCCAGCCGCGTGACGACGATGGTCACGGCGAGCGTCGCGACGAGACCGAGCACGAACAGCAGCTGACCGGCGAGCCCGGTCTCGACGTCGCCCTCGGCGGCGGCGGTCAGCGTCTGCGCGAACGAGCCCGCCCACACGTACAGCACCGTCCCCGGAAACATGCCGATCCACGAGGCGAGCACGTAGTCGCGCACGCGCACCGCGGTCAGCCCCAGCGCGTAGTTCAGCAGGTTGAACGGAAACACCGGCGACAGCCGCACGAGCAGCACGATCAGGAAGCCGCGTCGGGCGATCGCGGCATCGAGCGCGCCGAACAGGCGCCAGCCGTCGACGCGCGCGGCCACCCAGTCGCGGGCGATGAAGCGCCCGATCAGGAACGCCGCGGTCGCGCCGAGCACGCTCGACACCGACACGAGTACGACCCCGGCGGGCAGGCCGAAGATGAAGCCGGCAGCGATGGTCAGGATCAGCCCGGGCAGCAGCAGCACCGCCGCGACGATGTAGAGTGCGATGAACGCGCCCCACGCGATCTCGCGGTGTTCACGAATCCACGCGAGCAGCGTCGTCAGCCACTCGGTGACGGGCAGCGTGAGCACTGCAACGGCAAGTAATGCGAGTGCGGCGACCAGCAGCACGACCCGCAGCCGACCGCTCACGCCGGCATCCCGTCGGGCAGGTTCGCACGCAGCCAGGCCAGGAGCCGGCGCCGTGCCGGGCGCGGGTCGTCGGGCAGTGTGCCCGCGAGTGACTGCAACGCATCGACGGTGTCCACGTCGGCGCCTTCGCCGAGCCGTGTGACGCTGTGGCCCCGGGCCTCGCACGCGGTGGCCAGCGCGTTGCAGAGGGTATCGCGGCTCCACGGCAGCCCGGCGAGCGGCGGCCAGCCGCGCGCGGTGCCCATCGCGACCACGCCGCCGTCACGGGCGGGGATGAGCACGACCGGCGCATCTGCCAGGCACGCCGCCGCGTGCCGGAGCGTTGCGCCGGCCAGGCCCGGCGCGTCCATACCGATGTAAAGCCGCGGCGCGGGGTCGCCCTGCGCGATCGTGTCGTCGAGCGCCTCGAGGCGTTCGCCCAGGTTGCCTTCGCGCTGAACGTGGACGGTGGCGGGTGGACTTGCCTCCCGGGCCCATGCTTCGTCGCCGGGATCCGCCGGCGCGATCACCGTCGGGCCTGGCCAGTCGGCGAGGTCTTCCAGCGCGCAGTCAAGCATGAGCGCGGCGAGGCGGCAGGTCAGCTCGCGGCCGAGTTCACGCGCCAGCCGCTGTTTGCCGTAGCCCGGTCGCGGGCGCTTGCAGACGAGCACGAGGGTCGTGGCCGCGGCCATCTGCATATCGCCGGATGGGTCGTCGACCATCAATCGGCCGCCGAGCGGCCGACTGAACGGCGGTGGTCGGTCGCGTTGGCGGGCGTTGCCTCGCAAAAGATCATTTCAGCGATTGGCCCCGGGCTGGTCAGGCGTGCAGCATAGGCGAAGCGCGCCGCGCTGCAGAGACGGCGGCATATCCGGCCGTCGGCCGGGCGGCCTGGACCGGCACCGGAGTATTGCATTTAAGGAAGGCAATGAGAATTATTAGCGGTCGTGAGCGTCGACTTGGAAGCGCATCCTGACGAAATGAACCACCGTCCCGAATCGCAAAGCCATGACCTCGGGCCTGGACGTCGCCTGCTGATCACCCGCCACCGATCGCAGTCTCCGTGTGTGGTCGAGCACGAGGAAGTCGACGACGTCGTCTCGTTCGGCTTTCACCTGATCGGCGGCAACGAATTTGCGTTCCCGGGTACACGCATCAGGACGACCGACCTCGATTGCTGGAGCGCTGCGGCACCGGCCGGAGCTCGCAGCGTCGTGCGATTCGGCGAGCGGGGTTTCCGAAGCATCTCGATCCGTTGCCATCCCGAACGCGCGGCCGAGCTGCTGCATGGTGCCGCCGGGCCGGCGGCGCAACTGCCCGGCGCCGCGTCGCGCACGGTCGCCGCCGTGCGGGGCAGAACACTGGATCCTGGCGAGAGCGCGTTGATGCACGCGCTGCTGAGCATCGATTGCTCGACTCCCGCGGACGATCTGTACCGCGAGTCGGCCGCGATGACGCTGCTCGCCGCGCAGCTGCGGGCGTGGTCTGCTCCGGCACCGGCATCGCGCGGACCGGGTCCCGCCGATCGGCGCCGCCTCGAACGCGCCCGCGAGTACCTCGACGCGCACCTCGATGCGCCGCCGGGCCTCATCGCGCTCGCGCGCATCGCCGGTCTAAACGATTTCAAACTCAAGCGCGACTTCAAGCGCCTTTACGGGTGCACGGTCTACCAGTACGTGCGCCGCCAGCGCATGGCCCGGGCTGCCGGAATCCTGAAGGACGGTGCCCCTGTGGCTGATGCCGCCGCTGTCGCCGGCTACGCCAGCAGTGGCCGGTTCGCGTTCGCGTTCAGACAGCACTTTGGCGTGAATCCCTCTCAATTCAGGCGCTGAGCGCGCGTCGCCCGGCAGGAAACTCCCGCTGCGCACTCTCACGCTCCGTGCGGGGACCTCGAGCATTCATATGCGATGTTATAACGCGAAGTCCCCAAAGAGGAGTCCCCCTGAATGCAATGCTGGTGCCTAACTGGTCTGATCGGCGCGTCCCTGGCGCTGGGTCTCGTACTGCCCGTCACGGCTTCGGCCGCCGGCGCAGACACCCTGTCGGAGATCACCGTGACCGCGCGCAAGCGCGAGGAGCGGCTCCTCGACGTGCCCATCGCGGTGACGGTGCGCGAGGCGGCGTGGCTGGAGCGGTTGAACCTGGACGAGCCGGCGCAGTTGTTCAGGCAGGTGCCCGGCCTGTCGCTGACGACCTTCGACGATGGCCGCTTCGCGTTTTTCCAGATGCGCGGTATCGGCCCGCTGTCGCAGGCGCTCAGCCCGGATGACGGTTCGGTCGTGACGTACCTCGACGGTGTACCCCAATCGGTGTATGCGTCGGAGACGAGCTACCTCGACCTGGAACGCATCGAGGTGCTGCGTGGCCCGCAAGGGACATTGTTCGGCCGTAACAGCCAGGGTGGCGCGATACAGCTCGTGACGCGTGCGCCCGGTGACACGCTGCGCGCCGGTGGACGCGTGGAGGCCGGCGGTGACCAACACCGGCTTGCAGAACTCAGTCTCGAAGGGCCACTGGTGCAGGATATGCTCGCCGGTCGTGTCAGTGCGCGGTACAGCGACATCGACGGCCACATCGACAACGTTGCGCCTGGCGGCGGCCGCATCGGGGGCCGTGAAGTGCGGGGTGCGCGCGCCACGCTCAGGTATACGCCGCGTGGCGATGGAGGTCCGGAGCTTCGCTTGATGGCCAGTGGTGATCGCCGCGAGACCACACCCTTCTACTACGCGCTTCGCGATGGTGCCCGCGAGGTCCAGCTCAATCCCGATCCGTACACGCGCCGCCGGGCCTGGCAGCTCGCGCTGACGGGCGAGTTTCCGATCGGCGACCTTCTGCTGACGTCGGTGACCTCTTTCAACGGCTTCGACAACCGACAGTTCATCGATGATACCGAGGGCGTGGTCTGGGGCGCGCTGTTCGGTACCGATCCCGAGGCGTTCCTCCCGCCGCTGGACTTCTCGGACTGGCACGAGGAGGAGACCCGCTTCTACCAGGAGCTGAGAGTTGAGGGCGACTGGGCGCGAGGCGGCGATTGGATCACTGGCCTTGCGTTTTTCACGTCGCGTTTCGATGCCGACCTGCGCAACCGGTCGACCGTCTCGCCGTTCATCGACGGCGACCGCGAGGTCGCCCAGGACATCGACTCCTACGCGTTGTTCGGTGAAGTGTCGCTGCCGCTGGCTGATCCACGCCTGTCGGTATCACTGGGTGCACGCTTCACGCGTGATGAGAAGGACCAGCGAGCGACGTTCACGGGTGCCGGCTTCCCCGGCACCGTCGCCGAGTTTGCCGAACGTGCGGATGCCGATTTCAACCTGTGGACCGGTCGGGCCGTGCTGCGCTTCGTACCGAGCGATACGCTGAGCCTCTACGCTAGTCTGGCCCGCGGCGCCAAAAGCGGTGGGTTCCCCCGTTTCCTGCAAAACGCCGCGATCGGAGTCGAGAGCAGCGGCTATGCGTCGTCCAGATCGTGGACGGCCGAAACGGGTCTCAAGACCGAAAGGCAGGACGGGCGTGGCGGAATCGCGCTCGCCGCCTATTACAACGAAATCGATGACGAACAGCTGTTCGTCATCGATTTCGATACCTTCGTGTTTCAGCCGGAGAATCTTTCGACGCGCAGCTACGGGCTGGAAGCCGAGCTTCGCATGTCGCTGGGTGCCGGCTGGGAGCTCATCGGCGGCGCCGAGTGGGCGCGGCCACGCATTACCGAGGGCAACGGTTCCGGTGCCGAGTCCGGCAACCGCATACCCAACGTGCCGCGCGTCTCGACCAATATCGCCCTCGCATGGGATGGCCCCGATCTGCCGTTCGGCACGGCAGGTCTCACGCCCCGTATCAGCGTGACGCACGAGTATGTCGGGGCACGTGCCGCCGACGTACAGGAAAGTTTCGAACTGCCCGACTACCACCGCGTGGATCTACGCGCCGGCGTGGCGGGCGAGGTCGCCGAAGTCTATGCGTTCGCCCGCAACATCACGAACACGCGTGCGCAGCTTTCGGGGCTGCTCTATGGGCCGGGTGTGGATGCCGCGCATTTTTCGCGTGGACGGGTCGTCGGCATTGGGTTGTCTGCGCGCTTCGGTGGACCGTGAACCCTGCGCCTGACCGGCGGCGACGTCGAGGGGTGCGGTGCCGCGCCCTGCGCACGCTGTCCCTGGCCATCGCGGTGATGCTGCCGCTGGCTGCGCCTGCGGCGTCCGGCGGTGACATCGAACTGGACGCGGCGACGCACGAGCGCGACGCCGGCGCGGAGCCGACGCTGGCGCCGGTGCCGGATCCCCCGATCGAACAGGGGGATGTCGCTACCGCCTACGCCGAGCTGCTCGATAGGCTGCGCGACGGCGGGCTGGTGCTGCTCGTCCGCCACGAGCGCACCACGCTGGACCCGACCCCCGATCTCGAAAACCCGATGCCCTCCGGGTGCGAGCGCGAGCGCAATCTTTCCGAAGTGGGACGCGCGTCGGCCGCGGCGTTCGGCGAAGTCCTCGACGCGCTCGCCGTTCCGATCTCCGTCGTGATGACGTCACCATACTGTCGCAACGTCGAGCATGCGCGGCTGGCGTTCGGTCGGGTCGACCGGATCACACCCGCGCTCATTGGTCCAGATGGCCAGGACCGGTCGTTCGACGACGTGCGTGAGGACCTGTACCGCATCGTCGACGGGCTCGACTTCACGGCCGGAAACGCCGTGCTGATCGCGCACGGCGGCAACATGATGGCGCTGACGAAGACGATGCTCGACGAGGGTGACGCGTTGGTACTGCGCCCGCGCGAAGGCGGAGCGTTTGAAGTGATCGCTCGCATGCCTGCCGCGCGTTGGGATGAGCTGGCGCGAGCTATCAAGCGCCGGGCATCGTCGTAGGAATCGCCGACGCTGCCCACGGAAGGCTCAATCCCTGCTTAGTCGAGCCGGTCGTTCCCGCTGCTCGTCATGCCCTCACGCTGGCCGCTATCTCTCTCTGCCTGGCGCACCAGTCTTACAAGGTCTGGGCCGAACGGCCGAACTTGCCGACTGAACCGCCCCGAGTTCTTCGGAGGGCTCCGTGGTTGAGCCAGGTCGCCGGTCTCGCCACCTACAGGCAAGCTGTCTCGCGCGGGCCTGCGGTATCGCGCTTTATCTCGGGCAGGGTGCGCTGTCAGCGGGCGGCAAGCCGCGCCGATTTTCCCGAAATGCAACTGGTCTGGAAAGACGATACTGGATGCAATCGCCCGAACGACTGAACGCGTACAGGAACAGGGAAGACGGCCACCGCCTGGGTACCGTCGGATGAGAACGAGCTTCCGATCCATGTATCGAGGCGCTGCTGCCGCCGGGCTGAGCCGGACTCGATATTCCCACTAAAACTGCTTTAAAAAGCGTTTTATGTTGGTTAATCTGCTTTTAAAAGCAGATTATGCTTGCTGTGATCGCGAGTCGCTGATATGCTTTTGAAAGCATATTAATGAGGATAAGCAGCTTTAAAAAGCACATGGCAAGAAAGAACATGCTGACACAGGCCCCGCCCTATGCGGTCGAGCAGGCGATCAGGCGTCTGGGCGCGAATTTGCGTACGGCGAGGCTGCGCCGCAACCTGACCATCGGGGAGGTGGCCGGGAAGATCGGGACCGGCCCGCGGGCCGTGTCCGACGCCGAGCAGGGGAAGATCACCACGGGCATCGCCGTCTACACGGCGCTGCTGTGGGCTTACGACCTGCTTGAGCCGATCGGGGCCCTGGCCGACCCGTCAAAAGACCTTGAAGGACTCTCCCTGTCCAGCCAGCGCGAGCGCGCCCGCGCGGAAAAAGCCGGGGAGCTCGACAGTGACTTCTAGCGAATGCTTCGTCTATATCGCCCTGCCGGGCAAAACGGAATTTGTGACGGCAGGGCGCTTTGAGCGCAGCGTGGACCGGCACGGCGTCGCCACGGGCCGTTTCGTCTACGGCAAGAGTTATCGCGCGCGCGAAGACGCCGTGCCTATTGACCCGATCGCGCTCAAGCTTCCTACGAAGACTTACGAGACGAGACTTCTCAAAGGCGTGTTCGGCGCGCTGCGCGATGCCAGTCCCGACCATTGGGGCCGCCGCATTATCGAGCGGTATTTCGGCTCACCGGGGCCCGATGAACTCGGTTACCTGCTGCATTCCCCCGATGACCGCGCCGGCGCGCTCGGCTTTGGCCTGAACCGTGAGCCGCCCGCCCCGAAGCGGGAATTCAACCGCACGATGGCGCTTGAAAAGCTCCAGGCCTTTGCCGATGCGATCGTCAGGGACGCGGAACTGCCGCAGGACGCCGACGCGCAGCAGGCGCAGGATCTGATGACTGGCGGCACGTCGATGGGCGGGGCCCGTCCCAAGGCCGTCGTCGAGGATGATGGCGCGCTGTGGATCGCCAAGTTCAATCGCGAGGATGACAAGTGGAACCACGCGCGCGTCGAGCACGCCACGCTGGTGTTGGCACGCGAATGCGGCATCCAGACCGCAGAAACCGCACTCACGAGCATCGGTGATCGAGATGCGCTGCTGGTCAAGCGCTTCGACCGGCAGGGAACGGAAGGCGGCTATCAGAGGGCGCGCATGCTCAGCGCCCTCACGCTGCTGCGCGCCGAAGACACCCATCAGGACCGGAGCAAATGGTCCTATGTGCTTCTCGCAGAGGAACTGCGCCGGATTTCAGCGCAGCCGAAGACCGATGCGCCCGAGCTGTTCCGGCGCATGTGCTTTAACGCGCTCATCAGCAATACCGACGATCACCCGCGCAATCATGCGGTGATCGCGATGGAGAACGACTGGAAGCTCTCCCCGGCCTACGACCTGGTTCCCGGTATGCCGATCAGCCTCGAGCGCCGCGATCTCGCGCTCGAATGCGGCGACATGGGGCGCTACGCCCATGCCGACAACCTGCTTTCCCAATGCGCCCGCTTCCTGCTCGAACGGGATGAGGCCAAGGCAATCGTCGATATGATGGAACAGACCGTCAAGGAGCGCTGGTACGACATAGCCCGCAGAGAAGGCGTAAGCGAAAAGGACTGCGAGACCATCAGCACGGCTTTCGCCTGTGAAGGGTTTCGGCTGGCGCTGACCGAGCAGGCAGCACGAGTCACGGGCGGGTAAATTATGAGTGGTCACGACAGCCCGTGCGCCTTCACCGAGGCTATGGCGCGACCAAGGTGGGCGCGCGAAGAATCCGCGCTTGATTTTAAACGGGACCCGGCTCAACGCGAGCCTCTTCGTCGACACGGCCACCCACCTGAACCGCCGTCAGTCGATCGCCTCGAGTGGGAGCACATCCAGTGGGTGCTGGCCCAGCACGGAGGCAACGTCTCGGCAACCGCAAGAGCGCTGAAAATGCTCGGGCGAACATTGCAACGCACGCTCGTGATGCGGCCCGTAGATCGCCGGGAAGTCGGGCGATGAGCCGATGCGTGGTCGCGCTCGTCGCCATTTTCGCCATCGCCGTTTCGGTATGGCAGCTCGAGACCGGGCGCGGCGGACTCGAGATCACGCCGCTCGAGGTCCCCGGTGGCACGCCGGCGACGCTTTACCGTCGCGCCGATGCCGGCCCGGCACCCGCCGTCGTCATCGCCCACGGTTTCGCGGGTTCGCAGCAGTTGATGGCCTCGTACGCGCTGACGCTGGCACGGGCCGGCCATCTCGTCGCAACGTTCGATTTCGAGGGACACGGGCGCAACCCCACGCCGATGTCCGGCGACGTCACGAGCATTGACGGCACCACGCAGCTGCTGATGGCCGAGGCCGGGCGCGTCGCCGATGCGCTGCTGGCGCAGCCGGAAGCTGATGGCCGGCTCGCGTACCTCGGCCACTCGATGGCCGCCGACATCATCGTGCGCCAGGCGCTCGAGTCACCCACTGCAGACGCGGTGGTCGCGGTGTCGATGTTCAGCCGCGCGGTGACCGCGGACGAACCCCGTAACCTGCTCGTCATCGTCGGTGACTGGGAGCCGCGGCTGAAGGCGGAGGCGCTGCGCGTACTCGCCATGGCCGACTCCGATGCCACGCCGGGCGAGACTGTCGGTGAGATCGCCGAGGGCACCGCTCGCCGCGTGGTGTTCGCACCCCGCGTCGAGCATGTCGGCGTGCTGTATTCGCAGGTGGCGCTTGCCGCGGCGCGCGACTGGTTCGATGCGGTGTTTGCCGACGTTACGGCGCGCGCCGCAGACGCCGGGACGGACGCGCCGGTCGCCCGTCGCGGCGGCTGGATCGCACTGCTGCTCGCCGGCATCGTCGCGCTCGCGTGGCCGCTGTGCGCGCTGCTGCCCGTGGGCACGCCCCGTGTGCCGCGGTTGTCGACGCGCCGCTTCGCCGTGGCGGCGCTGCTGCCCGCGGCGCTGGTGCCGCTGGTGCTTTGGCCGTTGGAGACGCGCGTGCTGCCGGCGCTCGTCGCCGACTACCTCGTGCTGCATTTTGCGCTGTACGGGGCGGTCACGCTCGCGCTGCTGTGGCGCGCGGGTGCGCTCACCGCTCAGGCCTGGGGACGGGTCGCATGGATCGCGCTGGCCGTGGCGGTGTTTTCAATTGTGGTGTTCGGCGCCGCGCTCGATCGCTACGTCGCGTCGTTCTTTCCGCACGCCGGCCGCGTCGCGGTGATTGTCGGGCTCGTGCTGGGTGCGGTGCCGCTGCTCGTCGGTGATGCACTGCTGACCGAGGGCGGACGGGCCCCGGTCTGGCGGGTGCTGCTCGTGCGCGGCGCGTTCGTTGCATCGCTTGGCATCGCGGTCGCGCTTGACCCGGGCAGCCTGTTTTTCCTGCTGATCATCCTGCCTGTGATCGTGCTGTTTTTCCTGGTCTTCGGCACGATCGGCGGCTGGGTCGGCCGGCGCACGGGGCTGCCGGTCGCCGCCGGTCTCGGGCTTGGCCTCGTGCTCGCATGGGCGGTCGGGGTGAGCTTTCCGATGTTCGTCGGTTGAGGGGGGGATCAGTCGTCGTGACTTGACCGCTCGGTGTCTGCAAGCGGCTCGAGGTGCGCGGCGACCCACGCGTCATACGCGGCGACCAGCTCGCGGGTGATCGGCCCCGGCGGGCCGAGCGTCAGTGCATCGATGCACCGGACCGGAACGATGCCGCGTGTCGACGACGAGATGAACGCCTCGTCGGCGATGGCCAGTCCCGCCAGCGTCGGCGCCTCGAGCCGGACCGGCACGCGGCCGTCCGCGACAGCGAGCACGATCCGTCGCGCAGTCCCCTCGAGTACGCCCTCACCGGCGGTGTGCAGCGTGCCGTCAATCACCGCATAGAAGTTTGACGACGCGCCCTCCAGCACGCGCCCGGCCGAGTCGACGAGCAGCGTCTCGTAGGCATCGGTCACGTGGCCTTCGCGCGGGCGCAGTCCGGTGCGCTCATGCAGCCACGCGGTCGACTTGACCTCGGGTTGCTCGCGCGTTGCCGCGGCGGTCACGCAGACGACACCGGTCTCGCGCAGCGTCTGCGGCAGGTCTTGCGCCTGCTCCAGCGCGAGCCGGTACCACGGCGGGTCGTCGAGGACCGCGGTGACGCGAAAGCGCACGTCCGGCCAGCCCGCCGCGCGGCGCTCGCGTGCGAGCAGTTCGCGCAACCGCGCCCGCGGCACCTCGATTTCGACACCGAGTGCGCGTGCCGAGCGTTCCATGCGGTCGAAGTGCGCATCGAGGTCGAGCACCTGGCCGTTGTGAAAGGTGCGTGCGACCAGGTACACGCCGTTTCGGGGCTCGTGCAGGGCGGCGGCCCCCAGGTCGGGCGCAGCCGATTCGATCACGCTAGCCCGGTCACCGGTGAGTTCCAGCACGATGGCAGTCAATTCGGGAACCTCCCGGGCCACGATACGCAAGGCTTCCATATCGTACCTTTGCGGCGGCCGCATTCGCGTTACGATGTTGCCCGCAATGAGCACCGAGTCCGACCATTTCCCGCGCATGATCCGTGCACTCCACGATCCTGGCGCCTATCCGCACCCGGTCGACCGGGTCGAGCACCGGGAGACGCATATCTCGCACGTGCTGCTCGCGGGCGAGTTCGCCTACAAGATCAAGAAGCCGCTGGATCTGGGTTTTCTGGATTTCTCCACGCCGGAGCGCCGTGCGC
>PWYM01000141.1 GCA_003567855.1 Gammaproteobacteria bacterium
CGCCGCATCGCCCGCGGCGCCTCGAAGTCCGGCGACAGCAGGTAGGCGAGCAGGTCCTGCGCCGGCTGCAGGCCGGCCTCGCGCAGGCGCGGGTCGTACCACGGCGGGGCGTGACCCATCATGATCATCGGCGGGCGGTCGAAGCCGTCCACGAGCAGGCCGCAGCTCTGGTTGATGCCGTGGTCGAAGGGGCCGCGCAGCGCGCTGCAGCCGCGCGCGCGCAGCCACGCGCGCGCCTCGTCGAGCAGCCGCCGTACCAGCACCGGATCGTCCTCGGTCTCGAAGTGTCCGAAATAACCGACACGCGAGCCCCAGGTCTGCTCGTGGAGCGCGTCGACCTGGGCGCTGATCGCGCCTGCGGGCCGCCCGGCGCGTCGGGCGAGCCACAGGCAGGCCTCGGCGTGTCCGAACCATGGATGCCGCGGCGACCACTGCGCGCGGCGCTGCTGGCGCAGCGGCGCGACCCAGTGCGGGTCACCGGCATGGAGGCGCTCGGGCAGCGCCAGCCAGTCGCGCCAGTCGCGCCGGCTGCGCACCGGCGCGAGGGTCAGCGCGTCAGCGCTCACGCGCCACCTGCCCCGGCCGCCGGGCCCGCATCGCGCGGGCGGCGCGGCGCCACGATTTCGGCCATAGTTTCCATTGTGCAAACAGCTTCTTATAATCGCGCGGGTTATTGTCGTCCTGTAACAGGCTGTCCTGGCACAGGCGCGTCGCGGACGGCACGATTAAAACAAGGGGCTCGTGCATTGAAGCTGTCTCCCACGACCACGGACCATGACCTGCCATTGAGGATGACCGGTTACGGCAGCCTCGCCGAGGCGCTCGACTACGCCGCCGGCGGCAGCACCGGGTACAACTTCTATAACGGTCGCGGCGAACTCTACTCGGTTCTGCCGTATTCCGCGCTGCGTGCCGAGGCGCGCGCGCTGGCGCTGCGCCTGCATGGGCTCGGGCTCCCGCGTGGCAGCCGCGTTGCGCTGGTTGCGGATACGCATCCGGATTTTCATCGCGTGTTCTTCGCATGCCAGTACGCGGGGCTCGTGCCGGTGCCACTGCCGGCCGCGGTACACCTGGGCGGGCGCGAAGCCTTCGTCGCGCACCTGCGCGCGATGCTCATCGACTGCCGGGCAGTCGCGGCGTTTGCGCCCGACTCGTTCGTCGGCTTTCTCGAGGAGGCAGCCGCCGACCTCGCGCTGCGCGTGGCCGGTACGCTCGAGGCGTTCAAGGCGCTGCCGGCGGCCGATGCACTGCCGACGCCACCGCGCGCAGATGATCTCGCGTACCTGCAGTACACGTCGGGAAGCACGCGCTTCCCGCGCGGCACGATGATCACGCAGCGCGCGGTGCTGAACAATCTCGCGTCCATCCTCTGCTACGGCGTGCAGCTGCGCCGCGATGACCGCTTCCTTTCATGGCTGCCGTTCTATCACGACATGGGGCTGGTCGGGCTGATCCTCGCACCGGTCGTCTCACAGCGCTCGGTGGACTATCTCGGCAGCCGCGACTTCGCGATGCGTCCGCGCCTGTGGCTGAGCCTGATGACGCGCAACCGCGCGACGATCTCGTTCGGCCCGCCTTTCGGCTACGGCCTGTGCGCCCGCCGGCTGCGCGACAGTGACATCGAGGGCTTCGATCTTTCATCGTGGCGCCTCGCCGGTGTCGGCGCCGAGATGATCCGCGCCGGGTGGCTCGAGCAGTTCGCCGAACGCCTTGCCTCGGCCGGCTTCCGGCGTGAGGCATTCATCGCCTGCTACGGCATGGCGGAAGTTTCACTGGCAGTGAGCTTTGCGCCGCTCAGCCGGGGTATAGAGGTCGACACGGTCGACGCCGAGCACATGGCGTTTCACGGCAAGGCGCGGCCGCTGTCGGGTGGTGGGCGTGCGGCACGCTTCGTGAACTGCGGCCGACCGCTGCCGGACTTCCGCGTCGAAATCCGCGGCGCCGACGGCCGGCCGCTGCCGGAGCGCCAGTGCGGCGTGATCCACCTGCAGAGCCCGAGCGTGATGGAAGGCTATGCCGACAACCCCGAGGCCACGCGCGCCGCACTCGGTGCCGACGGCTGGCTGAATACCGGCGACATCGGCTACCGCGTCGGTGAAGATCTTTACCTCACGGGGCGCGCGAAAGACGTGCTGATCATTCACGGCCGCAACATCTGGCCGCAGGACCTCGAGTATCTCGCCGAACAGCAGCCCGAAGTGCGCGCCGAGGATGCCGCGGCGTTCTCGATCCCGGCGGAGAACGACGGCGAGCTGGCCGTGCTCGTCGTGCAGTGCCGCGAGCAGGATCCGTTCCGGCAGGTCGCGCTCGTCAACCGGCTCAAGCAGCTGATCCAGTCGGAGTTCGGTATCCACTGCCTGATCGAGCTGGTGCCGCTGCGCACGCTGCCGCGTACGTCGTCGGGGAAACTCTCGCGCAGTGCCGCGCGGCGTGATTTCCTCGAGCGCAATGCCGGCGAAGATGGCATCGTCGCGCTCGAGGCGCGGGCCGGGTCGCTGATCGCGACCGACGACTGAGCCGCGTCGGCCGCCGCGGGCCGATGCCGCACGCCTCCACGACCTCCCCGGCGCCACTCGCACTGAC
>PWYM01000230.1 GCA_003567855.1 Gammaproteobacteria bacterium
GACAGCGACTCGCGGATCGGCACCAGCATCGAGATCATCCACGACGGCGCGCCGAGCGCGGCCATGATCCACGACAGCACCGTCTTGACGTTCATCAGCAGGTCGCCGGCATTGGTCGCAACCAGTGCGCCGACGTGTGCGAAGTAGTTGCGCGGCAGATGCCGGCACGCCGAGTCGGGGATGTCCTTGCAGACCCGCGCGTCCTCGTCGCCGGTGGCGAGGTCGTAGAGGCGGACGAGCGGTTCGCTTTCCGTGCTGCTCATCGAGGGTCCGATACACGATTATCCATTCGTAACACGCAGTCCGTACGTCGGACCATGCGGTGTTGGATGCACCGGGTGCCTGAAGTACGCCGCCAGCCCATGTACCATAGCAGGTTACGCATGCGTTCCCGGCCAGGCGGGCCGGACAGATCCGCGCACCGCGTACCCGGCTCCTGGGCTGCGCCCCCGGGGCTCGAAACCATGGAAGCACGCCCGCGGCGCAGAACGTCCGGCGTGCTGCTGTTGCGACAAGGAGAGACGCATGAGCTACGAACTGCCCGCACTCGACTACGACCTCAAGGCGCTTGAGCCGCACCTGTCGTCGGAAATCCTCGAACTCCACCACGGCAAGCATCACAAGGCCTACGTCGACGGTGCCAACGGCACGCTGAAGAAGCTCGCCGACGCACGCTCCAAGGACGACTTCTCGGCGATCAACCAGCTCCAGAAGGATCTCGCGTTCCACCTGTCGGGGCATGTTCTGCACAGCCTGTTCTGGAAGAACCTCGGCCCCGAGGGCGGCGGCGACCCGAGTGGCGGCATCGCTGACCAGCTCAACAAGGACTTCGGCTCCATCGACGCGTTCCGCAAACAGTTCGACGCCGCCGCACTCGGCGTGCAGGGCTCGGGCTGGGCCGCGCTGTCGTGGGAACCGATCGGCCAGCACCTGCTGGTGCACCAGGTCTACGACCACCAGGCCAACTTCGGCCAGGGCACCACGCCGATCCTCGTGCTCGACATGTGGGAGCACGCGTTCTACCTGCAGTACCGCAACGTGAAGGCCGACTGGGTGAAGGGCTACTGGAACATCGTCAACTGGCAGGACGTCGACCAGCGGCTCGCGAAGGTGCGCAAGGCGCCGGCCGCGGTCTGACGCGCCGCGCGTCACGCACGCAGGCACAGGGGCCCGGCACGCACTGCGCGCCGGGCCTTTTTCATGCTGGCGGGCGCGCCCGGACGGCCTGACTCGCCGGGAACCACTGGGCTACCATCGGGTGACACCGGGCGTTCGCCCCCTGTCCCATGCTCTTCACGGAGACCTGCGCATGCGCCGAATCCCCACCCTCGCCGCGAGCCTGCTGCTGCTTGCCCTGCCGCTGTCTGCCGACGAGGTACCGCTCGAACAGATCATGGCCGATCTGCTGTGGATGGGCCCACCGGTCGAGGCCGCATGGTGGCAGCTCGACGGCGAATCGGTCGTCTACCGCGTGCAGCGCGATGAAGCCGGCGCGCGCGACCTGCGCCGCATCACGCTCGCGAGCGGCGAGGACGCGCGCATCGACTATGCCGACCACGCGGATCTGGACGGCGAAGACCCGGTCATCCATGAAACCACCGGCCGTGCGGTCTTCGCCCGCGACGGGAACCTGTTCGTACGCGAGTCCGGCGCCGACTCCCCGCGTCAGCTCACGCGCGCCACCGACGAAGACGCGCGGCCCGCATTCAGCCCCGATGGCGCACGGCTCGTGTTCGAGCGCGACGCGCAGTGGTGGATGCTGGAACTTGAGAGCGGCCTGTCGTGGCCGGTGACCGACCTGCGCTTCGAGGAGAACCCCGACGCGGACCCCGAAGACCTGCTCGAGAAGGCCCAGCTCCGGCTGTTCGAGAAAAGCCTCGCCGAGGACGCCGAGCGCGAACGCGCCGCACGCGAAGAGGCCCGGCGCGCGGCCGCGGAGGACCCGACCCGGGCGCCAGCGCCGTGGTATCTCGGCGACGAACACGCGGCGACGTCATCGCGGCTGTCGCCGGACGGACGCTGGCTGCTGCTCGCGGTGGCGCCGGCCGATCACGACGACGGCCGCGACGGGCAGATGCCCCACTACGTCACCGTCGACGGCTACGTCGACATCGAGTCCGTGCGCACGCGCGTCGGGCGCAATGCGCCGGCACCCCAGGCGCTGTGGCTGCTGGACCTGCATGCGCGCGAGAAGCACGTCCTCGACCTGTCGGGGCTGGCGGGCATCGACGAGGACCCGCTCGCCGAGCTCAAGACCGCACAGGATATCGACCCGCTCGAAGACGATGCCGTGCGCGACATCACGGTGACCGGCATCGAGTGGCACCCCGAGGCCGAACGCGCCGCGGTGCAGCTGCGCGCGATCGACAACAAGGACCGCTGGATTGCCGTCGTCGACCCGGCGGAGGCGTCGCTGCACGAGCGCCACCGGCTCAACGACCCCGGCTGGATCAACTGGGCGTTCAACGACTTCGGCTGGGTCCCCGGCAGCCGCAACCTGTGGCTGCTCTCCGAGCAGTCGGGCTACAGCCACCTCTACACCATCGGTGCCGACCGCGGCCGGCTGCGCGCGGTGACCTC
>PWYM01000269.1 GCA_003567855.1 Gammaproteobacteria bacterium
GTCAGGATGCATTTTCACCGTGATTCAAGGCTTTTTGTGGCAGGCACCATTCTGGCTGAAGGCAGCAGGGAACATCCTGTCATTTTTGAAGGAGCACGTACAGAATCCGCCTATCGTAATATACCCGGACAGTGGGAAGGGATTTGGCTTATGCCGGGTAGTTCCGGCAACAGATTTCTGCATTCCAGGATCAGGAATGCATTTAATGGAATCATTTCAGATACTTTAGGCAGTCCCGGAAGCATCACACTTTATCTTGCAAACAGCCGGATTGAGAATATGACATTTGCCGGGCTTTATGCCCGGGGTACAGTTGTTTATTCCTATAACACAGTAATATCCAATTGCGGGTATCACACTGTTGCTCTGACCATAGGCGGGGATTACACTTTCTATCACTGTACCTTTGCCAATTACTGGAATTTTTCTTTTCGGAATACCTCATCGGTAGTAATTGCAAATTATTATTCCGATATTTATGATAATATCAACCTGAGACCTGTAAAAGCTATATTTGGAAATACCATTATTTATGGATCCAGAAGCCAGGAGGTCGAATTTTTTGTTCATCCCGATGCCGGCTTTGAGGTTGAATTCAGCCACTCACTTATCGGGGTTGATAACTCATATGGTGAAGCCTTTGGCGTGATTTTTAACAATTGCATATTTGAAAAAGCTCCGGGCTTTTTAGCCCAGTCCGAATTCAACTTCAGGCTTGATAAAGACTCTCCTGCTATCGATGCCGGCGACCCTTTTATCGGGGCCATTCATCCGCTGGATTTTGATGGAAAAAGCCGGATAGGTGACAATGCTCCGGACATTGGCGCCTTTGAGTGGGAACAGGAACCCGGAGAGGAAAACTGAATTTTTGCACTGAAAAATGGCAACAACCAGAAGATCAGCAGGCACATTTTCCAGGAAGATTGCTGCTGTTTACCTGTTCTTCTGTCTTACTCTAGTTAATACCGGTGCTTTTATACCTGATTATGCAGAATCGCCTGATTCTGTTTTCCGGATTATCTTTTATAATGTTGAGAACCTTTTTGACACCGAAAATGATCCTTCAAAAAATGATAATGAATTCACCCCTGAGGGAGACAGGCGATGGACATTTTACCGGCTGCAGCACAAGGTGAATAATCTTTACAGGGCCCTGGCTGCTGCCGGTAAGTGGCAACCTCCGTCTATTATTGGCCTGTGTGAAGTGGAGAACAGATATGTCCTGGAGATGCTTACCCGCAACACAGGGTTGAATAAATTTGATTACAGTATTATACACAGAAATTCTGCCGACCACCGGGGGATTGATGTTGCGGTGCTATATCGTCCGGATGAGTTCATCCTGCTCGACAGCGGATTCACTGCCATCAGTTTTCCATTTGACACCCTTTACGGAACAAGGGATATTGTTTACCTGAAAGGTATCGGTCCGCCGGGTGATACTCTTCATGTTTTCGTTAATCACTGGCCATCCCGGTGGGGCGGACAGGCAGAGACTGAAATTTACAGGACTTATGTTGCTTCTGTTTTGCGATCTCTGACCGACTCGGTTTTTCAGACCAATCCATATGCCAATATCATTGTTATGGGCGATTTTAATGATGAACCGCATGACCCGAGTCTGAAGCACCACCTTGGGGCTGGTTTTGATTATTGTGATCCTCAATCCGGGAAATTATATAATATATCACACGTAAACAAAATAAACAGGCAGGGTAGTCTTAAATATCAGGGTGAGTGGTTTCTTTTTGACCAGTTTATAGTATCTGGCTCATTACTGGACGGAACAGCCCGGATGCAAACATGTCCCAGATCAGTGACGGTGTTTTCAGCCGGTTTTTTACTTGTTCCTGATTACACATGGTTTGGTTACAAGCCATTCCGGACATATGAAGGGTACAGATATACCGGCGGCTACAGCGATCATCTTCCGGTGGTGCTGGACTTGTTCTGGTAAATCGCCCATAACCCGGCACACACAAATTGATATTGGTTTTACTGAATAAATTGATGGCCGTATAGGAATCCATGGCGCCGATCATAAAGCAATCTGGTATTTGTTGAGCAGGCAGTAATTTATAAACGGGAATAACGGGAATAATAATGACAATAAATTTTGTTGATAAACTGGGTGGGTTGAGTTATTTATTCTATTTAAGTTTTGTTATTCAGCATATAACCGTTATCAACAATTTGTTAATAACT
Organism: Gammaproteobacteria bacterium; assembly: GCA_003567855.1. Classification (GTDB taxonomy): domain Bacteria; phylum Pseudomonadota; class Gammaproteobacteria; order Steroidobacterales; family PWYM01; genus PWYM01. The sequence continues at coordinate 2,206 of PWYM01000269.1, forward strand.
ACTGTTACTTTCTTGTTTGCAAACATGAGTCAAATAGTTTGCAGGGAATTGCTTTTATGTGCTATATTTGTTTCATCAAGTGAGGGATAAAAGACTTGTTCTTTGAGATGTTAAGCTGAGATAAAAAAACCTTCGGGTTATATTATTTCAGTCAGGTCACACGAAGAATTTCCTTCGGGAAAATCTTCAGGCCGCATAACAGGAGCGGTGGCCAGCGTGAACCTCAGCCATAAAAAGCTGATGGGAACAAGGTCAGGGCTTCCGGAACAGATCCTTCGGGATTTGTTAGCAGAGGTCAGTCATAATAACAGTAGCTTGACACTTTGGCGGTTCGCCGCTGAAAGTGAGCCGGGAATTTTTTCGTCAGGA
>PWYM01000137.1 GCA_003567855.1 Gammaproteobacteria bacterium
GTGTAGCCGTCGGGAAACGCGACCGCGGTCAGTCGCGAACCGTCGCGCACGTCGGGGATGATGTCGGCCAGCTGCTCGAGCCAGCGCTCGCGGCTTTCGTCGTCGCCGATGCCGAGGCGCACCCACTCGTCCCGGGTGATGTCGAGGATGCGCTCGGCGGAGATGCTGCGCAGGTACTCGATCTCCAGCGCCTTGACCTCGCCGCTTTCGAGTCCGTCGAAGCGGCCGGTCGGCGTCCACAGCGCCGCGTCGTAGACGCGGAACATCAGCCACCGCAGCCGGGTGGTGCCGACGGTCTTCAGTTCAAGCGCCTCGCGCGCGTCTTGCCAGGTGTCGGCGCCGCGGGCGGCGTCATCGTGGCCGGCGGAGGCCGTGCCCAGCGCCAGCAGCAGTGCGGCGGCGGCGAGGCCAGGGAATCGGAACGTCCTCATCGTGCATCCTCCGTTCGGAACCGGGTGGTCAGTCCGTGACCCACCATTGGTATTCCGTACGCAGGCGCGGCGGCCGCGGATTCACGCGGGCCGCGGCGCGGGCACGTCGTTTTCAGTCGTCGTCGAGGGGTTCCATCGGGAAGACGCGGACTTCTTCTTCGTCTTCGTCGTCATCCTCCGCTGGCGCGACACCGTTGGCGTCGCGCTCGCGCCGGGGCTGGGCAGGTGAAGCCGCATCGAGCGTCAGCAGAAACTCGCGTGCCACGCCGGGGGTGCGCAGCCCGCGGTCGTAGAGCACGTCGTCGGCACTCAGCGCGCGGTTTTCGTAGAAGGCCCGGTTGGAGCTGTCATCGATACTGAGCGACGCCCCTTCGAGTGCGACGCCGAGGAACAGGCCGCGGCTGCGCGAGTACGAGTACACCTCGGCGCCCAGGCGGGCATCGGTCGCGGCACCGGTCTGGCGCCCGACCGGGCCGGCGGCGACCGCCGCGTCGGCGCCGAGCGTGAACTTGCCGCTGGTGATGCCCTCGACGCTGCGGCGGCTGCGGAACACCAGGATCACGTCGGTCGACTGGCCACCGATCTGCCAGCCGATGCTGCCACCGGTCAGCGTGATGAACGTGGGGTTGCTCCAGCTGCCATCGTCGTGGCGCACCGTGAGCAGCCCGCGGCCGCGGCGCCCGCCGATCACGAACCCGGCCTTGATGACGTTGGGGATGACGGCGACGCCGTAGGCGCCGGTCAGCATGCCCGGCGGGATGCGCGTCTCGGGAATGTCTCGAAACTCGGTGAGCACGTCGATCGCGCTGCGTACGCGTTCTTCCTGCGCACTGCGCGCAGGCCGGTCGTCTGCGGATGCGCCGGCCGGCAGCACGCACAGGGTCGCTGCGGCGAGCGCGGTGATCAGCAGCCTGAAGCTCATGTGGTCCGTCCTTGCCCGCCGGGCGGGTCTGCAACCTGTCGGGGCGGCGGGGCGAGCTGCGAGGCAGTGCCCGGTGCCGCGTCGACCTTTATGTTAACCGGTTGCGGGGGCGGACTGTGTATCGGTATCGGCGTGCAGCAGCGGTGGCAGCGGTACGCCGGCCGCGGCACAGACGACGCGCAGCAGTTCCGCGCCCTCGCGCCCCGGCCGTCGCTCGACGGCGACAGCCGCCGCCAGCGCCTCGACGAGCGGGCGCTTCACCCGCCCGGGCAGGTCGGCGGCATCGGCGAGGGCGTTATCGAGCACGACCGGCCAGTCGGCAATCGCGCGGTAGCCGGGCAGCGCCGCGCGCGCGCCGAGCGCGGCGCGCCAGCGCGAGTGCCCGGCGTCGTAGGCGCGTTCGGCCAGCGCCTGGTCGGCGCGTTCGGTCCCGGCGACGATGCACAGCAGTTCATGCGCGAGCGCGATCGCGCGCTTCGCGCCGATGCGGCGCTGGTGGGCACGCGCGGGGGCATCGAGTTCGTCGACGTAGAGCGCGAGCAGCCGCATCAGCGTGTACTCGAACAGCGCCAGTTCACCGTCGACGCCGGCGAGGCGCTCGGCGAGCTGGAGGTGGAACCGTCGCTCTTTCGCCGGGCGCTCGCGGAACGCCGGGAAGGCCAGCTCCAGCAACTCCAGGCGCGCATGGCGCCACGCGTCGGCGTGCTCGCCGAGGGTCATCGTCCGTGCCGCGCGGGCGGCGCCGAGCTGCTGCTCGAGCAGGCGCTGCTGGCGCTCACGCACCGACGCATCCCGATGGAGCATCAGCGCAAGCACGAGCAGCGGGGCGGCCTCGCGGCTGTGCGCGGCGTCGTCGAGGTCGACCGGCAGGGATTCGCGCAGCGCGTGGGCGTGTGCAACGTGCGCGGCGGTGATCTCGCCGGCGGTTGCGGCGACGCTGCCGCCGTCGCTGCCCGCGAGTCCGCGCGCACCCGGGCCCGCGGGCTGTCCGCCACCGGCGGCCACACCGTCGGCGCCGGCCGCGAACCCGGCCGCCCCGGCATGCGCGGCCCGCGATGGACCCGCGGCGGGCGACGCGTCGCCGCGGCTGCCGTCGAAGGCAGGATCGAGCGCACGGATGCGCGCCTCCAGCGGCGGGTGGGTCGCCAGCATGTTGCGGAACGCGCCGGCGCCGCGCGCGAACAGCATGTGGCTGACTTCCTCACCGTCGGCGGCGACGA
>PWYM01000010.1 GCA_003567855.1 Gammaproteobacteria bacterium
ATCGACGAGCATTGCGGTGGTGCGTCGACCGTCGCCGGTACCACCACTGCATCCGAGAACCTGTATCCGCATATGTGGGCGTTGTCCTGTGCTCGCGGGACTGTGCAGGGGATGCGGCCCGTCGCGCGATGGCATGCCTGCAGCGGCAAGCTCGAGCGATGCGGAGGTTTCCACGACCACGCCCGTGTGAGACGATTCCGAGCCTTCTCGAAAGCTTATCGTCGGGTCAAAAGGTGTCTGTGCTTCACCTCACAGTTCTTCTGGGCTACGGGGTCGCGATCGCGGCACTGGTGGTCAGCATCCGCGTGGTGCGGGACGGCGCCGGCGGCGTAACACCTGCCGTGGTCGGCGTTCTGATCGGTCTCGCCACCAGCCTGCTGCACGGCGCACACCTGTGGCAGTCGGTGGTCCTGCCAGAAGGATGGCTGCTCACGCTGCCCAACGTGATTTCCCTGTTCGGCTGGGAACTCGGCCTGCTCGCCGTGGTGTCGGCGGCGCAGCGTGAACTGCGCACGCTTGCGATCCCGCTGTTCGCGCTCGCTGCGGCAGGCTCGCTGTTTACCAGTGTCGGCGCGGCGGAGCTGGTGCGCAGCGCACCGGAGCTGGGTATCAAGGCGCATGCGGTACTGTCGCTGCTCGCGTATGGCCTGCTCGCCGCGAGCGCGCTGCTGGGCATCTTCGTGCTCTACCAGGATCGTCGCCTGCGCGTGGCAAAGGTCTCGGGCTGGACATCGACGCTGCCGCCGCTGTTCGCGACCGAGCGCCTGCTGTTCGGTGTGCTCGGGGGCGGCTGGATCCTGCTCACGCTGGCGCTGGCCACGGGCGTCGTGTTTCTGGAGGACATGTTCGCGCAGCACCTGGCACACAAGTCGGTGCTGAGCCTGCTCGGGTGGGTCATCCTGACCGTACTCATCGCCGGCCACCTCCGCTGGGGATGGCGCGGGCGCCGCGCGGTACACTGGCTGCTGGGCACCTTCGTGCTGCTGATGATCGCGTATTTCGGCAGCAAGGCCGTGCTCGAACAGCTGCTGGGTCGCGCCTGGGGCTGAGCCGCCCGCGGGGGCGCGAACCCGCGCCGTTTCTTGACACGCCGCGCGCCGCTCCCAGACCATCGAGCGGTCGCCCAGGCAGGGAGTCCTGAGCAATTGATCGAGTCCACGCCGCTGGGAGTGCTGTTCGCAATCCTGGGGGGCCTGCTGCTGCTTTCGGCGTTCTTCTCCGGCACCGAAACCGCGCTGATGACGCTCAACCGCTACCGGTTGAGGCACCTGGCACGCACCGGGCATCGCGGCGCCCGCATCGCCGAACGCCTGCTGCGCCGACCCGATCGGCTGATCGGGTGCATCCTGCTCGGCAACAATCTCGTCAACATCGCCGCGGCATCGCTGACGACGCTGCTCAGCCTGCGCCTCGGCGGTGAATCCGCGGTGGCCGCGGGCACGCTGATCCTCACCGTCGTGATCCTGATTTTCGCCGAGGTCGCACCGAAGACCATGGCGGCGCTGTATCCGCAGCGGCTCGCACTGCCGGCGGCCTTCATCTACTGGCCGCTGCTGAAGCTCACGTACCCGATCGTGTGGACACTCAACCTGATCGCCAACGGCGTCCTGCGCCTGCTCGGCATGCGTCCGCCGTCCGGCGCCGGCGATGCACTGTCCAGCGAGGAGCTCAAGACCGTCGTCGCCGAGGCCGGGGCGATGATTCCGCGGCGCCACCAGCGCATGCTGATCTCGATTCTCGACCTCGAGAAAATCGCCGTCGACGACGTGATGGTGCCGCGCGCCGAGGTCGAGGGCGTGGATCTCGCCGACCCGTGGGAGGATGTCGTCGCGGACGTGCGCGACAGCCGACACAGCTGGCTGCCCGTATGGCGCGACGACATCGACAACATCATCGGACTGCTGCACGTGCGCACCGTGATCGCCCAGCTGACCACCGGGCGGCTGGACGAGCAGGGGCTCATCGCGCGACTCGACGACCCCTACTTCATCCCGGAAGGCACGTCGCTGAACAAGCAGCTCGTGAACTTCCAGCGCAGCCGGCTGCGGATCGCGCTGGTCGTCGACGAGTACGGCGACGTGCAGGGCCTGGTGACAATGGAAGACATCCTGCGCGAGATCGTCGGCGAGCTTGGCACCGAGCAGACCGTGCCCGACGACCAGGTCACGCGCGAAGCCGACGACTGCTACCTCGTCAGTGCGGCAATGTCGCTGCGCACGCTGAACCGGCTGATGAACTGGCGGTTCCCGACGGACGGGCCGCGCACGCTGAACGGGCTCATCCTCGAACGGCTCGAAACGATCCCCCCATCAGGCAGCACCTTCGAGCTCGTCGGCTACCCGGTCGAGATCGTCGATACGGCCGAGCACAGTATTCGTACCGTGCGGGTGCGCGCCGAACCCGGCGACGTACACATCCCCTGACCGGCGCGCGTCAGCCGTCGAACAGCGACAGCGCCTCCGGGAGTCGCTGCACCGCGTGCACGGTCATGCCCGGCGGCGGCCGACGCGGTGCGTTCGCGTGCGGCACAAGCGCCTGGCGGAAGCCGTGCTTGGCGGC